>JAFTCU010000224.1 GCA_017454585.1 Thermoguttaceae bacterium
AAACTCCTGCGCCGCGGCGGAAACGTGATCCTGCTCGACGAACCGACGAACGACCTGGACGTGAACACGATGCGCGTGCTGGAACAGGCGATCCTGGATTTTAGCGGCTGCGTGGTGGTGATCAGCCACGACCGTTTCTTCCTCGACCGCATTTGCACGCACACGCTCGTTTACGAGGGGAACGGAAAGGTGCGCTGGTTCGAGGGCAATTTCTCCGAGTACGAAGAAATGCTCAAAACCCAGGATCCGGGTCGATTCGAAAACCGGCGCAGCAAGTACAAGAAAATCATCCGTTAAGGATTTCGTGGACCAATTAAATGAGGAGTTTTCAGATGAAGTGTTTCCTGTTTTTGCTCGCGGCTCTTTTTTCGGCTTCCGGTCTTTTGGCTGACGATGAAAATCTGGGGCTTTTCCCGTTTTACCCGCAGCGGGGCGTTGTGCCTGAAGTTTCGGCTCCGGCCGGGGCGGACGGTCAGGTCGTGGCCGACGGGGACCGGTTCATTACCGCCGGGAACGGAAAGGAGATCCGCCTCTGGGGCCTGAATACCTGCTTCACGATGAACTTTCCGGAAAAGACGGAAGCCGCCCGCTACGCGCAGCGGATCGCGAGTTTTGGGTTCAACGCAGTGCGCCTGCACCACATGGACCGGCGCGAAATCTGGGGAAAAAACTACCCGAAGGACCTCACGACGATCGACCCGGAAATGCTCGACCGGCTCGACTGGTTCATTTACCAGCTCAAACTGAACGGCATTTACGTCAATATTAACCTCCACGTCTCGCGTCAGTTTGGACCGGCGCAGGGGTTCCTTTCGGAAGATCAGGGGACCCGGTACGATAAAGGCGTGGATAATTACGAGCCGCGGATGATCGAGCTTCAAAAAAAGTACGCGCACGACCTTCTGACCCACGTGAACCCTTACACGAAAATGGCGTACACCGAGGACCCGTGCGTTGCTATGATCGAAATTAATAACGAAAACTCCATTCTGACCCAGTACAGTGGCGGGGCCATGGATTCTCTCGGAGCCGATTATGAGTTTCCGCTTCAAAAACTCTGGAACGAGTGGCTCCGGAAAAAGTACGGCACGACCGAAAAACTCCGGGCGGCTTGGTCCTGCGAAACCTTCCCGATCAGCGAAAATCTGATCGGTCCGGACCTGAAATGGGTGCTGGAAATCGGTAGCGGTGCGAAGGCGTCGGTCGAAGTTCAGGACGAAACACACCGCCTGACGGTCGAAAAACTCGGCACGGTCGCGTGGCAGCCGCAGTATAACGTCCGGTCGTTCGAGGTCCAGGAAGGGATCCCGTACACCATCAGCTTTCAGGCGCGGCGGTTGAGTCCCTCGGCGGGTGATCCCTCGGCCATTCTTTCCTCCAGTGTCATGCAGAGCCATGCCCCCTGGCTCAATCTGGGCTTCCGGAAGGAGTTCACGCTCACTTCCGAGTGGCAGGATTTTGAGTTCCGTTTCCTTCCCTCCGCGAGTGACGAGGCGGCACGGTTTGGTTTCGCGAGGATGCCGGTGGGGGGTTATGAATTCCGGAACATTTCACTGAAATCGGGTGGAGAAATCGGGATCAAGCCGTCCGAGCGTCTGGAGGACGGGTCGGTCCGAATCATTTACCGCAACCGTGAGACGGAGCGCAATACCGAGGCGGCACGTCAGGATTTTCAGCGTTTTCTGGTCGATCTTGAGACGAATTACTGGGCGGAAATGCGCCGGTTCATCGTGGAGGATCTGCACGCCAAAGCTCCGGTGACGGGCACTCAGTTGCAATACGGCGCGCGTTCGGCGCAAGCCCAGCTCGATTACTGCGACATTCACTCGTACTGGAATCACCCACGTTTTCCCGGAGTTCGCTGGGACCAGAAGAACTGGTTCGTCGTGAACACGGCGCTGGCCAATTCGCTGGGCAAAAAGGATGGAAACCTGAACCTCATGGCGAGCCAGCGCGTTTTGGGGAAGCCGTACACGGTGAGCGAGTACAATCACCCGTACCCGAATCTCTACGGGGCGGAAGGCTGCCCGATGATTGCGGCCATGGCCGCTTTCCAGAATTGGAGCGGGATCTTCAATTTCGCGTGGTCTCACTCAACCGATTTCAACGAAACGGCGGCACCGGGCTTTTTCGACCTGAAAGCGAATTCGGTGAAGCTGGTCCATACGGCCGCGTGCCGGAACCTTTTCGTCCGCGGGGACCTGATGCCGGCAGAAGAAACGATCGAGTACCCGCTGACGCCGGAGCAGGAACGGGAGTTCATTGCTGAAAAGTCGTACCGCTGGAACTTTGATGTGAACCCGGCGGGTTTCAGTCCCACGGCCCCGCTTGAAAAACGGGTTGGGATCCATTTAGGAACGGTTCCTGCCTCCCAAACGGATGAGCCTTCTGAGGAGGAACAGGTTAAAAGCGTAGTCTGCGCGAAGGACGGCGTGCTTCAGTGGAACGCGGAAACGCCCGATCAGGGGTTCTTCCTCGTTGATACGCCAAAGACCAAGGTCTTCACCGGCTTCATTCAGAACAGGGGCATTGAGTTCCGTAATGGGTTGAAAGTAAAACTCGAATTTGGCCCGACGCTGTTGAACTGGGCAACGGTTTCACTGACGGAGCTTGAGCCGAACCATCTGTTGCTGGCCGCAACGGGCTTGCAGAAGAATCAAAACTGCGAGTTGGGCGAGTACCACCCCGACACGATCCAGGGTGTGACCGTCGCCGAGTACCCGGGTTTGATCAACAAGCAGATCTCATTCTGCAAGAAGCACGGGACGGGGCCGGTTCTTTGTGAGGGGATTTCGGCCAGAATCACGCTTGAGGTTCCGAAAGACGCGGCGGTAAAATGTTTCGCCCTCGATGCAAACGCCCAACCTGCGCAAGAGGTTGAGGTGAAGCGCGTGGATGAAACGCACGCGGCGATAGAGATTTCCAAAGAATTCAAAACGCTGTGGTACGAAGTTCGGTTTGAATAAAATCGGCCCCGCAGCCCCACATTTCCTTAGAGAAGATACATTTTTTGCAAGCACTTATACGTTAAAAATCCCACGATTCCCAAAAACAGAAAGAGGATCGGGTAGGAAACCGCCATCGGCATTTTAAAGTATTCCTCGTTGAAGACTGTAAATTCCGACATTCCGCCGATTCCCGCAATCAGGTTCATCGGCATCATAATGATCGAAATGATGGTCAGGCGCTTCATCAGGTTACTGACGTTATTACCCATGAGAGAAATGCGGGCATCGGTCATTTTCGTCATAATCGTTGTGGTGATCTGCGCCTCCTGACAGCACTGGGCGGAGTCCAGCCGAATGTCATCCAGGGTTTCTTTTTGAATATCGTTAAACCCGAGTTTCTGCGTGTTATTGTAGATTCGCTCGATCAACGCGTTGTTTCCGTTCAGAGCGCTTGCGTAATAGGTCATACTCTTTCCGAGACTGAAAAGCATCATAAGCTGGTCCGAGGAGGCAGTCTCAATGACCTCTTCTTCCAGTTGTTCCATCGCAAGGCTCATGCAACGCAGATGTTCGTGGAAATGCAGTGTCGTCCGGTGCAGAACATTAATCAGGACGTCTCGAATATCCTCGACCCGCATGGGGGCAAAGAGGAAATCTTTGAAGGAGATTTTCTCGTTGAAAATAAAGAGAAGCCGATCCTCATAAATGACCGCACCAAGTGACATCACACGGGAATCAATATCACGGTCAATGATTCCAATGTGCATGGGATGTTTGCAGATCACGACGATTTTGTTGTCGCGGTTCTCGATTCGCGGCAACTCATTTTCGTCCAGAATTGACTGCAAGGTGTGGATTCCCAAGTCGAACTTGGTTTGAATAAACTTTTTTTCGATTTGGTCAGGCTCGGTACATATAAGTACGGGGGAGGTGTTGGCTTCCTGGTCATCAGCTTCCACAAGCTTTCCGTTTTCAAAAACGTAACCGGTAATCATACGTACCTCCTTTCCGTCTTTTTCAAACCCCGTGAGAAAGGAATCCTCTTGATCCCTTCTCGCGGTGAACTACACTAAAAATCAATTTTTCGCTTTAATTTCATCCCAGATTTTGGTGAATTTTTTGCCATCTTCCTCTTTGAGGTTTTTGATCGTGTGAAGGTTGGCTTTTACTTCGTCAGAGAGAAGGAATCCAGGAATTGCCCGCGTCTCTTCGGAAACACCTTCTTCGGCATCATCTACACATACGTTGTATTTCGTGAAATCCATATTACGGGCAGCGTTGGTTTTGTCGCACATAAAATTAATGAAAGAGTGCGCCAGTTCAACATTTTGGGCGTTGCTCGGAATGACGAAGTTGTCGATGTTAATGATCGCGCCTTCCTTTGGAATAACGAAGCGGATGTTGTTGTCCTCAGCAGTCATCTGCATGATGTCGCCGCCGTAACCGTGAATAATGAAATTCGCGCCGGAGTTAAGGTCCTGCTTCAGATCGTCAACACCAAACTTCGCGATGTTTTTCTTCCAGGAAATTACAAGCTGCTTAGCTTCTTCGAGCTGCTTGTCATCGGTAGAGTTGATGTCGTAACCCAGAGTGAGGAGCGCAATGCCAATCGTTTCACGCATATCGTCCAACAAGGAAATACGCTTCACGTATTTCTGATTCTCGCAATTAAAAACCGTCCAGGAGTCCGGGAGCGGATCGCACTCACTTACAAGGCAGCCAAGGCCAGTCACTCCGCCGTAGTACGGAACCGAATATTCGAAATTCGGGTCTCCGTTTTTCTCAGCCATCTCCTTCTCCACATTCTGGAAGACGTTCGGGATTTTCGCCGGGTCGAGTTTTTGGATGAGATTCTCGTCCCGCATCGATTCCACGGTGTAATTCGTCGGCATAATGACATCATAAGCGACGCTTCCCGTACGGATTTTCGCGATCATGTCCTCGTTACTGTCGAACGTTTCAATCATCACTTGGCAGTTATACTGCTTCTCAAAGTCAGAAACGACTGCCGGGTCAATGTAATCTTCCCACGTGTAAAAGTGCAGTGTGGGTTTTGCAGGTCCACAGCCAACCAAAAGGAGCAGGGCGAAACAGGACATGAAAAACGCTAAGGATTTTTTCATCAAGCGACCTTTCTTTCAATTAGGAGTTAGGAAATTTAATTATGAATTACGAATTATGAATTATGAATTAATTCAAATTTCCGGGACCACAAAACCTTCGCGGTATTCGCGTTTCAGCAGGGCGTTGGCGGCGTCGGCGCCGTCTCCGGTGAATTTGCCGGCGGTTTCGTCGTACGTCAGTACATCGCTCAGGACGATCGGCGAGTTCTCCAGTGTCAAATCGTTTTTCGCCAGAAGGTCGCCCATGTTTGCGAGGAGTTCTTCCCAGCGGCCGTCGGTCTGGCCGTTCAGAACGTCCGCGTTTTCCTGACGGTACGGTTTGCCGACCTGGAAGGCGATGTTCGAGAAGTTGCACCACGCTACGACGTGATTGTGCAGTTCCACGTCGGCGTTCTGGATGGAACGGTCATGAGCGCGAACTGCGTCGATGAAGTTTTTCTGGTGTTGGCCGCCCGAGTCGCCTTTGAACTCGCGGATCACTTGCCCGTCATAAGTTACGGCTTTTCCGCGCCCGCGTTCACCCCAGTACATACCGCCTTCGCAGTACACGCAGTAACCACTTCCCGGGCCGGTATGTTTGCCGGCGGATTTGGATTCGGGACCTTCCGTGATGTTGGAAAGACCGATCACCATCGGGATCGAGCCGGTGTCGAACCAGACGAAGTGGACGTTCGGTGTTTCACCCGCGTCGTTGTATGTGACACGCGCGCCGCCGCCAAGGATGCGCTTCGGGTACGCCACTTTGTCGAGCAGGACGTTATTGATCGCGTCGTCAAGCACGTGTACGCCCCAGTTGCCCATCTCGCCGGAGCCGGTGTTCCAGTCCCAGTGCCAGTCGTAGTGGAGTTTGTCGCGGAAGATGGGTTTGTCCTGCGCCGGGCCAAGCCAGAGATTGTAGTCCACTTCCGGCGGGATCGGGTGCGGTGTTTCCCGTTTGCCGATAGATGCGCGGCGACCGTAGCGGTTGACCGCGAGAGATTTGATTTCGCCGAGAGCTTTTTCCTCGTGGAGGAATTTTTTGATTTCGGCCTGCATCGGGTCACTGCGCTGCTGCGTGCCGACCTGGCAGATGACGTTATATTTGCGCGAGGCTTTCACGACCTGGTCACCTTCCCACTGGCTGTGCGAGAGCGGTTTTTCGACATAAACGTGTTTGCCGGCCTGCATCGCCCAGATGCTCGCCAGACAGTGCCAGTGGTTGCACGTGGAAACATACACTGCGTCGATGGAAGGATCGTCGAAGATTTTGCGCATATCGCGGTAACCGATGGAACCCGGTACGCGGGCAGTCGCTGCAGCGAGGATGTTTTCATCCACGTCCGAGAACGCGCAGAGATTCACGCCTTCCATTTTGCTGAAGCAGTTCAGGTGGTCACCGCCACGCCATCCGATGCCGATCCCGGCGACGTTGACTTTTTCATTGGCTCCAGTCCCGGCCTGAATTGCGGGAGTGGGGAACAGTGAGGCGAGCGCTCCGGTGGCAAGTGAAACACGGACAAACTGGCGGCGATTTATGTGACGCATGGTTTTTTTCCTCGTGGTTTGGGGTGGGGGAGAAAAAACAAAACAAATTATTATCTATTATAAACGAAAAAGTCGTTTTTGAAAAGCCCCTCGGGCCGATTTTTCAGGAAAAAAGTGAGAATTTTATAGCCGAAAAGACTTACATGAGTCCCTTGAGCGAGAAATGGCCCCCTGCAACGGCTTTTTCAAAGCATCGCGAGCGGGTCCATGTCAATGATCCATTGAATCTCAGAGGGAATTTTGACCTCGCTCTGGATTTTCCGCAGCGTGTCCGCTAGGAACGACCGGGAGTCGGCATGGACCTGAATGTGAAACCGGAAAAAGTCCCGAAGTTTGACCACCGGGCACGGTGCAGGTCCGAGGACCCGAAATGCTGAAGCCGAGGGCAGATTTCCAGCGCCGGCAAGACGGATTTGAGCCGCGAGCGTTTCCGCGGTCTTTTTCGTTTCTTCCTCATTGGTCCCGCGAATCACGAGTCGGGCCAGCTCACCGTAGGGTGGGTACTTCAGCTTCTGGCGCAGTGGCAGCGCGTAGCGGGCAAACCCCACGTAATCGTGCTGACACGCGAACTGAATGGCCGGGTTTTCGGGCTGGTACGACTGCACCAGGACCGTCCCGCCGGCATCGCCACGCCCCGTGCGCCCTGCGACCTGCGTGATGAGGTGGAACGTCCGTTCCTCCGCGCGGAAATCGGGGAGATGGAGCGCCGTGTCGGCGTTGATCACGCCCACGAGCGTCACGTTCGGGAAATCCAGCCCTTTCGCGATCATTTGTGTCCCGAGCAAAATGTCGATCTCACCCGCCCGGAACTGCGCGAACGCCTTCTCGTGCGCCCCGCGGGCCTGCATCGAGTCCGTGTCCATCCGCAGGACGCGCGCCTGCGGGAATCGTGTCTGAATTTCCTGTTCGAGTTTTTGCGTTCCCATTCCCGAGTAACGGATCGACGGGCTTCCGCACTGCGGGCAATTCTGCGGCGGGGCAGCGTGGTAGTCGCAGTAGTGGCACACGACCTCGTCCGTCACTTTGTGGTGCGTCAGCGAAATCTCGCAGTGAGGGCAGGAGAGAACCGCCCCGCAGGAAGGGCATTGGATGTGCGTCGAGAAACCACGCCGGTTCAGCAGGAGGATCATCTGGTGCTTTTCGCGGAGGCACTCGTGCATGGCGATGTGCAGCTTGCGCCCGATCGCTCCGTTCGAGAGTGTGTCGCGAATACGCAGATCCACGGGCGAAACGGTGGGGAGAATACGGTTTTTCACACGGTTCGCCAGAGTCAGAAGCTGATAATCACCTCGCCGGGCGTGCCAGTACGTCTCCAGTGCGGGCGTGGCCGAGCCGAGCAAAACCAGCGCGTTTTCCATCTTTCCCCTCTGGATCGCCACTTCCCGGGCGTGGTACCGCGGAGCCATGGAGTCCTGCTTGAAACTCGTTTCGTGCTCCTCGTCGATGACGATCAACCCAAGGCGCGGCGTTGGGGCAAAAACGGCACTCCGCGCACCGATGATCACTTCCACGTCGCCGTGAAGTATCCGCTCCCACTCGTCGTGGCGCTGCGCGTCGGTCAGATGTGAGTGCAGAACCGCGATGTTCTGGAAACGACTTCGGAACCGCTGAACGGTCTGAGGCGTGAGCGAGATTTCTGGGACCAGAACGATCGCCTGACGGCCGGACCGAACCACTTCCCGGATCGTTTGAATGTAAACCTCTGTTTTGCCGCTTCCCGTTACACCGTGCAGAAGGATCGGTTTGGGAATCGTCCGGGCGTGAAGTGCTGAGCGTATTTGTTCCATCGCTGCCGCCTGATCTGGGTTCAGAGCCAGATCATCCTGCCTGTGCTGTCTTTCCGGACCATAATCTCCGGCTCCTGTACGGATACGCGACTGCTGGGATTGGATCAGCCCCCGGTCCCGCAGTAGTTTAATTGGTCCGAATGACACGTTCGCACGGCGGGCAAGTTCGTCCTGCGTGAGCGGTTTTCCCCAAAGCAGAAGCGTGCGGATGATTTTCTCTTGGGTCGGTGTAAGCCTGAGTTCCTTGGGAATTTCGGTTTTCTGCTGCGCCCGACGGGCTTGAGCTTTGGCTTTGGTTTCAAATGCAGCGTAAGAAATTGGCTTCTTTTCCTCTTCCTGCTCTTTTTGCAGAAGGTCGAACGCTTTCCGTCCCTGCGCAGAAACTGAGAGTAAAACGGCCACTCGCGTCCCGGCCTGATCCCGAACGCCGGCGGGAAGAATGCACTGGAGGACTGTTCCCCAGGAGCATAAATAAAACTCGCTGATCCAGCGCGTCAATTCGAGCATCGTGGGAGAAATGAGCGGTTTTTCGTCCAGTATCTTCAGGAAAAATTTGAGTTTTACCCGAGATTTCTGAACCGAGTGTACATCAACGCAAAACGCTTCGCACGGCCGATTGGACTTTCCAAGTGGGACCTGAAGACGCATCCCCTTCTGAACTTTGCCGACCCAGGCGGGCGGGATCGCGTAATCGAGCGTTTTGTCGATCCCCTCAGCGAAAACGACGCTCACGGCGGGAATTTCCTCGCCGGCTGCATCATCGTCCCACGGGTTGGGAGGGTCTTGAGGAGTTTCAAAAAGGAAAAGCTGATCGTCCATGAGCGTATTTTACCGGTTCCCTGGAATTTAGTTTCGACGCTGAAGCAGAGGAATACAGACAAGTATAACAATCACTGAAAGAGCATTTTATCAAATTTTGCCCAAAATACAAGAGTTTCAGGAAGAAAAAACTGAAAAAAACCTGAAAAAGTTTGTGGGAAACCCTCTTGAAAGAAGTCGAAAGTACGGTATAATAATACAAATATCGTTTTGCATAAAACCTTCAGAAAAGCCATACAATGAAACCCGTTCCATTTTTCGAAAGACTGAGACGTTTCTGGAATTCCCGGCCTGCTGTACAGCTCCGCCGGGGAATGAGGCGTTTTGTTTCCCTGCATTGGTGGGTAAAACGGTCGTGGAAGGTGAAAGTTCAGCTTCTCATCGGGTTTACGGCTCTTCTGCTTCTTGTTCTTTCGCTTGCCGCGTGGTACGTGTTTCAGGAGGAATATTCCAGAATCTCGAACAATTACCTCCGGCTCCAGCTTTTTGGCCCTCAGGAGATTTTCTTCCAGGAACCAGGAAGAGCCAGTGAAGATTCAAAATCCAATCCTGGCCCGTTTTATGTTGAAGTCCGCCGGCCCTACGGGGGTGCGCTGCCGAACGTTCGGGTCGAAGCTTCATTTCTGACGCAGGACGATGTTCCGTTCTGGTTTCTTTCAGATGTAACGAATCGGGAGGGGCGTTTTCAGCTCGACGTCCCCGACATGCGGATGCCCGAGAGGGTGAAATTGAAGATTCATGCCGAGGAAGGCAAAAAAAAAGCGGATTTTACTGCCTTCCTGAAAGTGCGGACTCTTCAGGAAGACGAATCCGGGACGGAGGATGTTTCGGAAGATTCTTTTTTGTTTGAGGATCGGCCGCTTGATTCGATTGCTGCGCCGGAAAGTGAATTAGGGCCGCAAAGCAGACTTTCGCTGGTGATTCCTCACCGGATCCTCGATAATCCGGAGCTTTCCTTTTCGGTTTTAACTTCTGATGAACCGTTTCATCCGGTTTTCGTGGGAATTTGGCAGAAAGGCAAACTTTTGGCGTGTCGTCCTACTTTGGCACGTGAAAAATGGCGAAACGTTTCAATTTCTCTTCCTGAAAATGCTTCTGGAATGTTTTCGGTACTTCTGATCGACGAGGCTGTCTCACCGCCACGGGTGATCCAGCACGAACTGATTTATCGATTGCCGCCGAAAGATTTGGAGCTTGAAGCCTCCCAGCTGGCTTTTTTGCGTTCCTTCGCGAACAGGTTGAACACCCCAGAATTTCGTGAAGAAAAGCAGGCGCTTGAGTTCCTTCCCCGTGAATTGTCTGATCCGGTCGAGGGGACTGATTTGGAAAATCCCGCTCTTTTAGCTGCCGCGGACCGTCTGCTTGGCGGGGCGATCGTGATGAAACCGACATCAGGGACTGACCTGGAGATTCCGGAACTTAAACCTTTGATCCATCTGTTTGCGAAGTTGGACCAGCTTTCGGTCCAGCTTTTCGATCCACCCCCGGAAATGAATTACAACCCGGAAAATATCCGCTCACTTATGGATCGGGCCCTGCAACTGCAGGGGTTTCTTCTTCGGCGAAATTTGGCCTCACCGATGGTTCAGGAACAGTATCTTCCGAGTCTGCCGGTCGTGTTTGACAGTCAAAGCGTTCAGGAAGAAAACTACAAAATGGCCGTTCAGAAATTCCGTCTTAACGTCAAAAAACGACTCGGGAGTTTGATCTGCCTGATCCTTTGTTCGGCTCTTTGTCTCGTCGTGATGATGCTCATGATGACGATTTTGGGCCTTCCGACTGACTGGCGGAACTGGTTTCTGACGGTTTGTGTGGTTTTGCTCGCTCTGGGACTCGCATCGGTCATTGCGTCTCAGTCTGATGTGGATTCCACAGGCGAAAGCGCTCACTACGCGATTTTCGAAGGCGTACCAGGACCTTAAATTTCGATTCCCTAACTCCCCGTCCAATTTCGCATTACGCATTCCTGATTAAAAACGATGGTTGATCATTCCGGCACACGCGTCAAGAAAATGTTTGGGCAGATCGCCCCACGATACGATTTTCTGAACCACTTCCTTTCGGGCGGCGTGGACCGTTTTTGGAGGTGGTACGTCGTGCGGAAAGTGCGTCCAAATCGGGATTTGGACGGGAAAATCCTCGACATTTGCACGGGCACGGGTGACTTGGCGATCGCGTTCTGGAAAAGGTACAAAATTCCCGTCGTGGGCGGGGATTTTACGCCCGAGATGCTGGAATTTGGCCGGAAAAAACACGAGAAAATGGGGATCTCGCCCGAGCAGATCGAACTGGTGGAAGCGGACGCGACGGCGATCCCGTACCCGGACGATACTTTCCGGATCGTCTCGGTGGCTTTCGGGCTTCGGAACGTGGAAAACTGGGAAAAGGGACTTTCCGAGATGACTCGCGTCTGCGTTCCCGGTGGTCAGGTTGCGGTTCTGGAATTTTCACTTCCGACGTTTCCGCCGTTTCGCTGGCTTTACCTGTTCTACTTCCGACACATTTTACCGAAAATCGGTCAATGGACGGCACGAAATCAGTTCGACGCGTATAATTACCTCCCCGAAAGCGTCGCGGCGTTTCCGCAAGGGAAAGAACTGGCCGGGATGATGGAATCTGCGGGTCTTTCAGATGTTCGTTTCTGGCCTCTGACGTTCGGGATCGCGACGCTGTACGTCGGAAGGAAAATTTGACGAATTTTGACTTTTTTCAGAAATGTTTCCTGACGGAATGAAGTTCCTGCGTATAATTAATTCATAAACTGTATTAAAGTATGGGAGTTTTGTCATGAATAAATTTTTGTTTTCCTTTTTGTTGCTTTTCTTTCTGGCAGGTATTTCGCTTCAGGCGGCTGAAATCACATGGACCGGGCAGGGCGCGGATGACTACGTTTCCACGAAAGAAAACTGGTCGGGTAACACGCCGAGCTTCAGCAAAAACAGCTTCGGCCTGATGCATGAAGCGCAGGACAACAACACGTACATCATCCCGGAAGGCGCCTCGGCTATCGCGACCGGCATCGACATTAATAACACGCAGATCGTGATCAATGGGAACTTCCTTTCCAGACGGGAACCCTATGGCGGTTTCAGCTTCAACGGCTTCTGGATGCGCGGCGGAAACACGATCACATTCGGCGAAAACGCGGCGGTGAGTTTTCAGACCTCGAACGGAGCGGTGGATGCCGTTCAGCTCACGATGTGCAGCACGAACAACGTGATCAACAAATACGACTCTTCAACGTTCAGTTTTGCCAACATGTTCATTTCGACGTACGATTGCGGCGGTGGTAATAATAACTGGTTCAATCAGTACGCTGGGACCGTGACCGCCGCTCAGGTTAATCTGGGTACCAAAAGCGGGTTCGCAGATTCCCAGGTCAGCTATTACAATTTGTACGGCGGAAAAGTTGAAACGGTCGAAACGTGGCTGAATACATACAGACAAAATAATACAGACCATTACGGCCGTGGCGAATTGAACATTTACAGCGGGAATTACACGACACAAAAACTGGGCGGCGGAACTTCGATCAATGATTCGAACACTTACCAGTCGGATATTAATGTTCACGTCTCGCCCGATGGTTACGGTACATTCCAGGTTACGGAAACGAATGCTTACACAGGCAAGATCAATGTACTTCTGGATTCCGCTGTCGGGATTTTCCCGGATGAAATGAAAGACGTATCGTTTGTTTCCCTCGCTGCGCTGAGCGGGAACGAGTCGATTACCATCAACACTCCTCTGTTCGTGCTCAACGGGACGGCTGTAACGCTCGACACATCGAAAAATCTTGCATCGGGTCTGTATCATGTGAATGATTCGATCACATTTGACGCCACGAATGCCGGCTATCTGGAAATCGCGCCGAGCGCAGATCCGTATCAAATCGAAATGACGATTTCCGGTCTTGAGAGTCAGTCCGACGCCAACGCTTTTACGCAGTGGCTCAACGAGACTACCGACTACGACGCTCAAATGACCTCACCAACCTCACTGGTCCTGAGTATCTTCCCGGCCTCGCTGACGGAACAGCTTCTTTTATTGGATTTCAGTCAGTACACCCTGGCGGATGTAATGGCGACGGGGCTGATCTCCTCGGAATTGCCGGAGCCAGCCGCATGGCTGATGCTTCTGCTTGGCGCAGCGCTTTTGCAGTGTCGCCGACGCGAAAAATGAACCCCTTTTTTAATTTGCCCGTTTAATTCCTGGTTCCCTAACCCGCAGGTAAAAAGATGCGACGTTTGGCCTTTACACTCGTTGAATTATTGGTTGTCATCGCGATCATTGGGATGCTCGTTGGCCTGCTTCTTCCGGCGGTCCAGCAGGCTCGTGAGGCCGCTCGTCAGATGCAGTGCGGGAACAATCTGAAGCAAATGGGGCTTGCTTCGCTGAACCACGAATCGACGACCAAGTCACTGCCAACTGGCGGGTGGACGGCTTTTTGGACCGGTGACCCGGATATGGCGTTCGGTCTGACGCAGCCGGGCGGGTGGGCGTACTCGCTCCTCCCTTACATGGAACAGCAGGCTCTTTGGGCCTTGGGGCAGGATGGGGTAGAAGAAATCAACGCGACGCAGGAAAATAACGCCTCCACCCGTGCGCAGAGCCCCATCAACGTTTTCCTTTGCCCATCACGCCGAACGAATAAATTGTACCCGTACAAGGGCGTGAAGCTCTGTAACATGGCAAGTACCTCGGAGGTCGGGAAAAACGACTATGCCGGCAATTCAGCCGATGGAAATTCCTTCCCAAGCGGGATGAGCCAGTCCAGCCCGAATACGAATTCTGGCGGGAAAAATATTCAGCCTAACACAAACAACAAAGGGGTAATTTTCTCGAAAAGCAATGTCCAGATTGGGGAAATTCGGGATGGGACGAGTAACACGATGCTGGTTGGTGAAAAGTACGTCCAGCCGGAACATTACGAAACGGGAGGCGCTACAGGTGATGACCTGACACAAGTCCAGGGCGCCGACGACGATTCCCTTCGCAATACCGCCTCACTACCGCGCCAGGATCGTTCCCAGTTCAATTCAGGAGGTCTTTTCGGAAGTGTCCACGCGGGGTCGTTCGGGGCGGTCCTATGCGATGGCTCGGTTCAGAGAATTTCGTACAGCATTGATCAAGAGACGTTCCTCTACTTGGGACGACGCGCGGACGGGCAAGTTTTCACGCTTTCGTTCTGAGTTTTTTTGAAAGACAAAAATTTTCTTCGCGCCTCTTGACAGAATGAAGAAAATGCGGTAAAATAAAAGTGTTTAGAGGGCTTTTTCATTCGGAGTGCGCACATGAGTTCGACTTTGCTGACAGAATTTTCGGATTTGATTCAAACGCAGGAACCGCTTGCGATGCATACGTGGTTTCAGGTGGGCGGGAATGCCGAGTATTATGCGGAGCCACAGTCCTGGGAGACGTTTCAGCGGCTTTTGAAATGTTGCGCCCAGGAGAATATTCCTTTCCGGATTCTTGGTGCGGGGTCGAATGTGCTGGTCAGGAACGAAGGCGTGAAGGGATTGGTGATCAATCTCAGTGAGGGCCTGCCACAAACGCTCGAAGTGAACGGAACCACGGTTAAAGTCAGCAGTAACGTGCCGCTGAGCCGATTGGTCACAACTGCTGTCCGGAATGGTCTCGGTGGTCTGGAAGATCTTATTGGGATCCCCGGCACGGTTGGCGCCGCTCTTCATGGAAACATTGGAACGAACAGTACAGATATCGGCCAGTTTCTGAAAACGGCCACTATTGCGGCCCCAGATGGTACGGTTACTCAGGTGGATGCTTCGGAAGTGGTTTTCGCCTATCGCCAGAGCAGTCTTTCTGACTCGATTATTCTGGGGGCTGAACTTGAACTTCATGAGGAAAATCCAGTTGAACTTTCTCAAAGAATGCAGAAGTGCTGGATCGTACGCAAAGCCTCGCAGCCGTTAGGACATCAGGGAGCTGGACGCATTTTCCGTAATGTTACGGAGTCGGGCGAAAGTGCCAGTGAGCTGATCGAACGTGTCGGAATGTCAAACACGCGCGTCGGCGGCGCAATGGTTTGTGACCGTCATGCGAACTATATCATCGCTCAGCCCGAGTGTACACCTAACGATATTCTCCGGCTCATCCGGCTCATTCAGGAACAGGTACACGAACACACGGGCGTAAAACTTGCGCTGGAACTGGAAATCTGGTAAACTTTTTGGTGAATGTGAATTGTGGGACTTTGAACTTCTCTAATGGGAAAAGCCAATTCACTTTTCATGCCTGAAAAGATGATTATAGAGCAGGAAAATACGATCCAGAAACAATCCGAAAAATGGGATTCGGACGAGGAAATGAGTTACAGCGAAATCGCGGGTCATTTCCTTGGTGAGCTGGTTCCCGGGCGGGGGCGTTTTGTAACCTGTCTGGTAATTCTGGCCTTTCTTATGGTTCTTACCCTGATTTTCTGGGGGTCCTTTGGCTGGCATTTTTATGAAAAAGGCCCCATTGGGAACGGACAAAAAATGAGCCAGATCACGGTTCAGAAAATTCGTCTCGTTCATCGTTTGGAAGACGGAACGATTTCTTCTGAAGTTCCCTCATGGATCCATGAGAATATTCCTGAGACGATTTACAATACGCTCCTTTTGAACCCGAGCGCTCTTTCGATTTACAGTGAGAAACAGATCGAGTATGTGCAAAATGCTCTCAAGGAAGTGTACTGGATTCAAAAGGTTGAGAGGATTCGGAAATTCTATCCTGCTTTTCTTGAGATCGAAGTGACATACCGTCGGCCCGCTATGCTGGTTTCAGTTTCGGACGATTCACCCGAGGGTACGGATCCCAATGATTCGAAGGTACGTCTCCATTACATTCCGCTTTCTTCAGATTGCCACATTTTGCCGACCGACCCGGATAATTTCCCGGTCCCGATAGAGGACGTGGCAAATTTCCCAACATTTTGCGGTGAAGCACCCAGCGCTTTTTATGAATCGGAGGAACCCCTTGATGTGACGGCTTTTCCAGGATGTCAACCCCCGATCAGTTCAAAACCAGGGGCACTCTGGGTCTATGACGAGCAGATTCGGGACGCCGTGAAAATTGTGAATATGCTGGGTGACCGCTGGAACAAATTTGGCCTCGACTATATTTGCGTAGAAAATAACAAAAACGACGAAGATGACTGGTATTTTGAAAACCAGTTTTGTATTGTGACGAAGAATGGTTCCCGGATTCACTGGGGGCGCTGCATTGATGAGGCCGCCAGCAAGGAAGATGTGCTGGATACGGACAAAATCGCGCAGTTAGACGAAGTATTTAAGGCCAATGGATATTTGGATAAGCCAGAAGAACCTTTTAATATGATGTTCCGTCAGCAGACGAATCAGGAAAAAAAGCAGCGTTAGAACGTGACCGGATTTTGCGGAGAAATTTTTTCAGGAATGTTAATTTCCACTCTGTTGCAGGAATTATCAGCCGGGGCTTCCGTATCGTGAATAACGACTTCCTCGCGAACGACAGACATATCGCGTGGAGCCTCGATACCAATGCGTACAATCCCTTGAGAAATACGTACTACCGTCACGGCAATATTATCGCCGATCAGGATACGTTCACCAGTTTTACGCGACAAAACTAACATAATAATTAAAAAATCAAAATAAAAACAGAATTACTCTCTATATTATATTCTACCACAAATAAAAGTTTTGTCAAGTAAATATTTCTAAAAATGGGAAAATTTACCCAAAATGGGTAAAATATTTTCAAATTAGAGAAAATGCCAAACCGGGTTTCTTGTTTTTTTTACGTTGAACTACTTGACAGATGATTGAATAAGGATAAAATAAAAGACTCAAGTCCAAAACGCAAGCAATGGACCCGGACAGGAAAATTGTAACTTCGAACCCGATTTTAGGTAAACGATGAGTTTCATTACTTCGATTCAAGAGAAAACGGAAAATCTTCCGGAGATCACGTGGCGGCTGACTGAAACCTGCTCGACATTCAAATTGATTCAGCATTTGGGTCCGTGCCCGTTGCCGAGCCACAGTGTGGTTGTGGATATTCTGAACGATTTGCTGGAAGTCATGTATCCGGGATTTGGCCGGCGCAATAACCTGCACATTGGAAGCATTAATTACTTCATGGGTGAGATTCTGGATCGCGTATATGATAAACTGGCGACGCAGATCACTCTGGCCCTTTGCCATTCCACTTCCTGTGGATCTTCCGATTGTGATGGAAATTGCAATGTCTCCCTTCGGGCGGAAGTTGAAAAAAAGGGCCAGGAGAAAGCCTTGGCGTTCCTGTGCCGTTTGCCCGAGCTGCGAGGAATCCTCGAAACCGATGTTCAGGCCGCTTATGCAGGTGACCCCGCCTGCAAATCGTTTGCCGAGGCAATTTTCTGCTATCCTGGCCTGAGGGCGATTTCCGTGTATCGAATCGCACACGAACTGTGTGTGTTGGGGGTTCCGCTTATCCCGCGTATGATGACCGAGTGGGCGCACAGCCAGACGGGAATCGACATTCACCCCGGGGCGACGATTGGCTCTCACTTCTTCATCGACCACGGGACCGGTGTGGTCATTGGCGAAACCTGTGAGATCGGCCAGTGGGTCAAGCTTTACCAGGGCGTGACGCTTGGCGCGCTGAGCTTCCCAACGGACGAGACGGGCCAGCTCGTGCGTGGTCAAAAACGTCACCCGACCATTCGCGACCACGTGGTGATCTACGCCAACGCGACTGTTTTGGGCGGTCAGACCGTCATCGGTGAAAACGCAGTGATCGGTTCGAGCGTTTGGGTCACACAGTCCATCGAGCCGAACACGACGGTGATGATGGAAAAGCCGAGCCTCCGCATCCGCGCGCCGAAAGAATGACCCGATGGGTTGGGAAGTCGCTCATTCTGGATCCTTCAGGTATTTCCGCAGAAAGTCCTTCTGAGCGTCCTCGATATTATACGGCGTAAACGTCGATTTCGGGTTGGTCCGCCATAGTCGCTGCTGGAGCGCAAAGGCTTCGTCGAAGTCCAGTCCCTGCGACTTGCCGAGCCACGCGCAGATGACCATTCCGGTGCGGCCGATACCGCCCCAGCAGTGGACGTTGATCGTGCGGCCCTGTGCGACCAGCTCACTGATTTGGGCGACGATCTGGTCCATCTCTTCTGCACTTTTCGGCGGGTGATTGTCGCGAATCGGAAACCGCCAGTACCGTACGCCGTCCGGAAGAAACTGCTCGTAAGGATTCAGCTCCCCCGGCTCGGTCAGGTCGATGAAGTCCGTGATCCCGAACCGGCCCATCGCGGCCAGCTTCCCGCTGGAACCGACGTCTTCTTTGTTGATTGGGTATTCCGAGGCGTACAGGTGATCGTTGACCTTGTAGGAATACTTCGTTGGAACGTTCATCATATCTCCTCAAAAGGAATGTGGTTTTCTACAGTTTATTATAAAGGAGCCTGGCAAAATATCAAGGAGGGAAAGAAAGTTTTTTGACTTTTTTGTTTTTAACCCTTGACTTTTTGGCCGGTCGTGCTAAAATTAAGAAAAATTATGTCCCCCTTGTATTCTACCCCTGCAAGGAGTTTTTACATTTTCCCCCCAAAGAAAGGATCCATTCATGAGAGTTTTGCTCCAAAACTTTACCCGCCTGGTGCTAGGACTTATTCTTGTTCTGACTTTAACGGTTTCTGCCTCCGCGAAGACGAATTACATTTTGATGATCGTGGACGGCGGCGGTGAAGGCGCGTACCGCATCGGCTCCCAGTTCTACACCGGCGAAGACCGTGGCCTTCCGTATATGAAACACGCCGACGGCTGGAAGGAATTTGGCTGCACGACCTACAGCAAAAGCGGCATCGTTCAGGACACCAAAACGACGGACGCCGGCACCGAGAAAATCGTGAATTACAGCGAGGACGGCTCCTACAGTCCGGACACGCACTGGCTCACGTTTGAGAAGCACATGGAAAACCCGACCGACTCCGCGGCCTCCGCGACGGCTCTGAATGCCGGAGTCAAAACCAAGAACGGCCGGATCAATTTCGATGAAAACGGCAAGCAGCTCGAAACCGTCGCTGACTTTGCGGTCGCCCGCGGCTTTGCGGCTGGTTCGATCACTAACGTGATGCCTTCCCACGCGACTCCTGCGGCCGTGGCCGGTCACAACATGAGCCGGGGCGAGGGGAAAGACCTCTGGCGCGAAATGGTGAAAAAGGACGTTCTTTCCGTGGTCATTGGCGCCGCGCACCCGTGGTACGACAAAAACGGCGAACGCCGCGAAGAGCCGCAGTTCAATCCGTACGGTCCGTCGGAACACGCCTGGGGGCTGATCACCACCGAGCCGAATTACTACGGCTGGACCTTCATTGAAAAGCGCGAAGATTTCCAGAAGATCGCCTCGGGTGAAGTGCCCGCTCCGAAAAAACTCATGGGTCTTCCGCAGGTGGCGGGAACGTTCCAGTCGAGCCGCTCCCACGATAGAGCGCGCAACGAAAACGTCCCGACGCTCACCGAATGCTGCCTGGCCGGTCTGAATACGCTGAACCAGAACGAAAAAGGGTTTTACCTCATGGTCGAGTCCGGCTCGGTGGACTGGCTGACCGGGAACGCTCCGCGCACGATCGAGGAAATGTGCGAATTCTTCGATGCCGTTCAGGCGATTTGTGACTGGGTCGAGAAGAATTCTTCGTGGGAAGAAACGACGATCATCCTGACCGCCGACCACGAAACGGGCGCCCTCTTTGGCCCGCTGGCCGACAAACCGGAAACGATGTTCCAGGCCCCGATCGGCAAAGGAAAGGGGCAGATCCCGGAATGCAATTTCTTCAAAAAGAGCCACACGAACGCGCCGGTTCCGTTCTTCGTGAAAGGTCCGGGTGCCGAGAAGTTTGAGCAGCGCGTGAAGTGCACCGACGAAACCTTCGGAAAAATGTGGGGTTTTGACGGAAAGATCATCGACAATACGGACACGGCTCAGGTCGGCAAAGAACTCTTTGAAGGCAAATAGTTCATTCCCCACTGACCGGGAAAACCGCGAAGGATTTTATGCCTAAAGTTCAGTTTCATACCGATCCCGCCCCAGAGAAACCTTCCCTGCTGAAGCGATTTGGGGCGGAACTTTCGTACTTCTGGAAGCGCCAGCGCGACGCGGTTCTCGGTTGGTCGATTCTTTTATTGTTATTTCTTTCTTTTCTCGCCCTTTGGAGCTGGTGCGGCAGTCTGACAGGGGTGTACCACTTCTTCCGAAACGGTTTCTCCCGGGACGGTGATTACGTACAGAAACCCGTCCGCCATGGCGAAATGTATGGACAAAAACGGGTTTTGACCGTGGACGGCGTCGATTTTGTGATGCGCTGGTGCCCGGGTGGAAAATTTCGGATGGGTTCTCCCGAAAAGGAGCAGGGCCGGGAACCCGACGAGGAGGTCCATCGCGTGAAACTCACCGGTTTTTGGATTCTTGAGACGGAAGTCACCCGCGAAATGTGGGCGGTCGTCATGGAAACGGAGCCGCCGGAAGAGAAGGAAAAGCTTCTCCCCGTCGCGGACGTGACGTGGGGACAGGCGATGGAATTCTGCGAAAAGCTCGGCCGAAAGATCCAGTACCGGGTTCAGCTTCCGACCGAGGCGCAGTGGGAATACGCCTGCCGAGCCGGTTCGGAACGGCCGTTCTGCGGCGGCGATCTGGACCAGATGGGGTGGTACGAGAAAAACTCCCGCGGAAGACTTCACCCCGTCAAAAAACGCCGGCACAACGCGTGGTACCTGTACGATTTCCACGGGAACGCCGCCGAATGGTGCCGGGATGGGTACGACGTGGACTACTACGCGAAATCGCCTGACGAAAACCCGACGGGGCCGTACTTCAGCAATAAAAAAGTGGTGCGAGGCGGCGATTTTACCTCCCCGGCGCCCAAATGCCGAGCGGCAGAACGCGGCGCGTCCCGCGGCGGTGAGGCGGGTTTCCGCGTCGTCGTGGAGTATGTGAAACCGAAGAAGTAAAGGCGCATCCAATGTTTCGTTTTTTAATTTCCCTGTTCAGCTTTCTGTTCCTCCTGTTCCCGTCAATTTCAATCTCAAACCCGACCAGCCGGGATTCTTTTGAGTGGGAAGGGACGAAAATCACCAATTTCATCGGCGACGAAACCGATGTCGTGATCCCAGACGGCACAACGGAAATTTCTGACGATGCGTTCCAGGGCTGCGAATCTTTAACGTCCGTCATCATTCCCGAAGGCGTGAAGGTGATCGGAAACAGTGCGTTCATCGCCTGCGACTCCCTGAAATCGATTGTTATTCCCGAAAGCGTGACGAAGATCAAAGCCGAAGCATTCATGTATTGCGAGTCATTAACCTCAGTCGTCATTCCCAAGGGGGTGACGGTGATTGAAAAGAACGTTTTTAAAGATTGCAAAGCTTTAAAATCCGTCACCATTCCCGAAGGGGTGGAAAAAATCGGAGCGAGCGCGTTTGAGGGCTGCGAATCTTTAACGTCAGTCACCATTCCCGAAGGCGTGACGAAAATTGGCAAGAGGGCGTTCGCTGGCTGCAGTTCTTTAGAAACCTTTGTGATTCCCATAGGCGTGACGGAGGTTGAAAAGAATATTTTTGAAGGTTGCAAAGCCTTAAAATCCGTTACCATTCCCGAAGGGGTGAAAAAAATCGGAGCCAGTGCGTTCCTGCTCTGTGGATCTTTGACATCGGTCAAGATTCCCGAAAGTGTGACGGAGATTGGTGAGAGCGCGTTTGCGGTATGCAGTTCTTTAAAAACTTTCGTGATTCCCAAAGGCGTAACAGTCATCCGATTCGGCACCTTCGAGGATTGCGAGTCTTTAACATCCATTACGATCCCCGAAGGCGTGACGGAGATCGGAGAGCAGGCTTTTGAGAGGTGCAAATTACAGTCCGTCACCATCCCCAAAGGGGTAAAAGTCATTAAAAAGAGTGCGTTCCATGAGTGTAACTCCCTGAACTCCATCGAAATTCCTGAAGGTGTAACGGAGATTGGTGAACATGCGTTCGGAAGCTGCTCGTCCTTAAAGTCCGTCAGGATTTCCCCAAGCGTAAAGAAGATCGGAGAATGTGCGTTTGCTTTCTGCCATGTTTTAACCTCCATCGAAATTCCTGAAGGTGTGACCGCGATTGAAGAACATGCGTTCCAGGGCTGCGATTCCTTAACCTCGGTGGTCATTCCGGACAGCGTAAAGAAAATCGAAGGGGCATTTGTCGGCTGCCCGGCCCTGGAAAAATGGAATATTTCTTCTGCCAACCCTTATTTCAGGGCCGATGGTCCTGCCCTTCTGACAAAAGACGGGAAGAAAGTGGTCGCCTGTCTGAACTCTGCGAAAAAATACCAGATCCCCGAAGGCATAAAAGTGATTGGAGAAAACGCGTTCAATGGCTGCGAGTTTTTGACGTCCATCGAGATTCCCGATAGCGTGACCGAAATCGGCCCCTGGGCGTTTGCGAACTGCGTGTCTTTAAAGTCCGTTGCACTTCCCCAAGGTTTGGCTGTTTTGGAAAGCGGGATTTTCCTGCATTGCGTGTCTTTAACGTCGGTCGAAATTCCGGAAAGCGTGACGAAATTGGAAGATTCGGTGTTCAGTGGCTGCGATTCCTTAACGTCCATCGTCATTCCCGAGGGAGTGACAAAACTTGGCGGCGGGGCATTCTATAAATGCCATTCCTTAAAATCCGTCGTGATTCCTGAAGGCGTGACAAAAATCGAAAATTTCACGTTTGACGGCTGTGAAGCCTTGACGTTGGCCGAGATTCCCGGAAGCGTAAAGGAAATTGGTGGATGGCGAGCGATCGCGGACTGCCCAAATCTGACGATCTGCGCCCCGGAAGGGTCCGAGGCGGAAAGATTCGCGAAACTGCACGAGATTCCGTTTAAGGCGAAATAGAAAGAAGGGGATGACGCTTGTGAGCGTCGTCCCCGCAAGTGGATCACGTCCACAAATTCCGGTCCAAAATTCTGTAGTTGATCGCCTCGCCGAGGTGGTCCGGGAGAATTCTCTCGGAGCCGTCCAGGTCGGCGATCGTCCGGGCGATGCGGAGCACTTTGTCGTGGGCGCGGGCGGAAAGGCCGAACTGGTTCATCGCGACTTTCATCTGAATGATGCTTTCCTGGTCCAGCTGGCAGAATTCGCGGATCTGCCGCGTCGTCATCTGCGCATTATAGTAAACCCGGCGGGTCCCCGAGCGGAGCGAATCGCGGAAGCCGGTCCCGATCTCGTAATTGAAACGTCGGGCCTGAATTTTACGCGCCCGCAGAACTTCTTCCCGCATCTGGGCGCTGGACGTTCCTGTTTGCTTGCTTCCGACCGAAAGCTCCTCAAAGGGGACGGCGGGCACTTCCACCTGAATGTCGATCCGGTCGAGTAGGGGGCCGCTGATCTTCGACATGTAGCGCTCCACCTGGATCGGCGTGCAGTTGCACTGGTGGCGCAAATCTCCGCGGAAACCGCACGGGCACGGGTTCATCGCGGCCACGAGCATAAAATCACTCGGGAACGTGGCGGTCGCCTGCGCACGTGAGATCGTGACCTCGTGGTCCTCGAGCGGCTGGCGAAGGACTTCCAGCGTCCGGCGGTTGAATTCCGGCAGTTCATCCAGAAAAAGTACGCCGTTATGCGCCAAAGAGATTTCCCCCGGCTGCGGGATGCTTCCGCCCCCGACCATGCCAGAATCGCTGATCGTGTGGTGCGGCGAGCGGAATGGCCTCGTGACGATGAGCGGCGTTTTGGAGGAGATCTTGCCCAACGAGCTGTAGATTCGCGTCGTTTCGAGGGATTCCGACGGTAAAAGGTCCGGCAGGATCGTCGGGAGCCGCTTCGCCAGCATCGTTTTACCCGAACCGGGAGGGCCGATCATCAGCATATTGTGGGCACCCGCCGCGGCGATCATCATGGCGCGCTTGGCCATTTCCTGACCGCGAACGTCTGCAAAATCCAGGTCGTAATGCGACAGATTGGCGTAAATCTGTTCAAGATTCGATGGGGCTGCGTCCAGATCCAAATCCCCTAAAACGAAGGAGATGAGCTGGGTCAAAGACGAAACGGGAAGAATTTCTACAGATTCCACGACTGCGGCCTCAGCGGCGTTTTCCGCCGGAAGAATCAATCCGCGAATATTCGGATTTTCGGCCATGAGTTTCTCACAAGCCAAAGCCATGGAAAGGGCGCCTTTTACGGGTCGGACCTGACCATCGAGGGCGAGTTCGCCGACCATGACGTATTCTTCCAGCCGGTCGAACGGAAGCTGGCCCATGCCCGCCAGCAGGCCCACGGCAATGGGAAGGTCGAAGGATGCGGCCTGCTTGTGCATTTCGGCAGGCGCGAGATTGATCAGGACCGAATTCCCGGGCTGGGCGTAACCGGAATTCTCGAGAGCACGCATGACGCGCTGAACGCTTTCCTTGACGACCTGGGAGGGGAGACCGACGAGTGTAACACTTGAACCGCCTTGAGCGATGTCAATTTCAACATCTACCGGAAGAGCGTCAATTCCACAGAGTGTGAGGGTTTTTAATTTTGCTAACATTTTTCAAAATTACTGAAGGCAAGTTGTATCATTTTTTTTAGTATATCCGATTTTCAGGAAAATTTCCAGCCCCGGGACGGTTTTTTAGGTAAAAAGATTCAAAATTTTCCAATATTTTCCCCAAAAAGTGGCAGAGGGGCCTTGACGAAATCGACAAAATGTGCAATCATATAGGACATTCGAAGGCAATTCCCATTTGTGGGGATTGTCTTGCTTTTTTGTTTGAACGGTAGCAGATATTGGAGAAATCATGTCAGCAGACATTTTTATGACGCAAAAGGGCTATGACAAACTTCGCGCTCAGGTCGAGCACATGGAATTTGTTGAAATGCCGGCCATTCTTGAGCGAATCGCTACGGCTCGCGCGGAAGGCGACTTGAGTGAAAATGCGGAGTACCATGGTGCTCGCGAGTCTCAGGGGCTCCTTCAGGCCAAAATCAATGACTTGAAATACAAATTGAGCATGGCGACCATCGTTGATGGATCGACGCTTCCAAGTGATGAAGTTTGTTTCGGTTGTACCGTACGTGTTTTCGATACGGAAGACAATTATGAAGAAACTTATACCCTCGTCGGAGCCGGTGAAGAAGATTCGATCAATGGACGAATTTTGGTTTCCAGTCCGCTTGCGAAAGGGTTGCTTGGCAAAAAAGTTGGAGAGATCGCAGAGATTCAGGTTCCGAGGGGGCTTCTCCGCC
This sequence comes from Thermoguttaceae bacterium, assembly GCA_017454585.1. The sequence goes on from JAFTCU010000224.1 coordinate 25,415, forward strand.
TGAAAATTCTGGAAATTACCCGTGAAGACTGAATGAACGAAAGGGTGTTCCAATGAAACGCGTTTTTTCATTAATCAAAGGTCTGGCGATTTCCGCGTTTATTTTTTACGCAACCTCTCCGCTTCCTCTTTTGGCAGCGAAAGCTGGCGAGGAACAAGAGGCAAAAGCCTCACCGTGGGTTTTCCCGTACATAAGTTTCGTGCTTTGTATTTTCCTGGGGATTGCCGTGATCGGAATGCCGGCCAAACGCGATGATAAACCGAAATTTGACGACTGAAAAGCTTATCTGCGTTGTTTTTCTGTTTCGTCAATCAGTGCCCCTTGACAAAAAAACAGGATGGAGTAAAATGTTACCATTCTGTTTTTTGTTTTAAACTCATACTTACATGGAGCAAGCTCCAGAGGAATATAGAATGAAGACGTACAAAATTGATCTGATTCCTGGTGATGGTGTTGGAATTGAAGTCGTGGCGGAAGGCCGTAAGGTTCTCGAAAAACTCGGAGCCATGGCGGACGTGAAATTCGAGTTCGAGCACCTGCCGTGGAGCTGTGAGTATTACCTCCACCATGGTGTTATGATGCCGGAAGACGGGCTGAAGATCCTTGACGACTGCGATGCGATCCTGCTTGGCGCCGTTGGTTTTCCGGGCGTTTCGGACGTGGTTTCTGCGCAGAATCTTCTTTTCCCGATTCGCCGTGGTTTCGATCAGTACGTGAATATGCGTCCGATCAAACTTCTGCCGGGGCTGGTTTCTCCGTTGAAAAACGACAAGATCGACTTCGTCGTCGTCCGTGAAAATTCCGAAGGCGAGTACTGCTCGGAAGGCTGCATCACGGAAGACCCGGTGAAGGGAAAGAAAGTCATTCAGAACTCCATCTTCACGCAGCTGGGGACCGAGCGTATTATGCGTTACGCCTACGAATATGCAGTGAAGCACGGGAAGACCAAGGTCCTGAGCGCGACGAAATCGAACGCTCTGAAGTACTCGATGGTCTTCTGGGATGAGGTCCAGGAGCAGGTGAAAAAGGACTACCCCCAGATCCAGTCGAGCAAGATGCACATCGACGCGCTGACCGGGAAATTCATCATGCACCCGGAAGATCTGGAAGTGGTCGTGGCGAGCAACCTGTTCGGCGACATTTTGACGGACCTGGGTTCCGCGATGCTCGGAAGCATTGGCATTTCGCCGTCCGGAAACATCAACCCGACTGGTGAACACCCGAGTATGTTCGAGCCGATCCATGGTTCCGCGCCGGACATTGCGGGCCGTGGGATCGCGAACCCGATGGGAACGCTTTGGGCGGTCAATATGATGTTGGACCAGCTTGGCGAACATGCTCTGGCGGATGCCGTGATGGATGCCATGTGCGCGGTTCTGGCGGGTGGAAAAGTCCGCACGCCGGACATTGGCGGGACGTCCAGCACGTCGGAATTTGGTGACGCGGTTTGCGCTGCACTGAAGTAAAAGTTAGGAGTTAGGAGTTAGGAGTTGGAAAGCCTTCGGCTTTTTATCGGATGAAGTCTTTCTGAAGGTGACGTTACGCGAAGCGTCAACTCCTAACTCCTCACTCCTAACTCCTCACTCATTTGAAAAAGCGAGGGTCTTTTATGCACGTAGTTCCTCCAATTCTTGGCATTTTTGTCTTTATTTTCATTTCGTGGTTTATCTCGGAAAATCGCCGCGCGATTCGCTGGAAACCGATTGGGATAGGGCTAGGGATTCTGTTCCTCCTGGCTTTTTTCTTCCTTAAAACCACTCCGGGGATTCGCTTTCAGGAATTTGGAAGTTCCGGAATATCGATGCTCATTGAGGCGGCTAATTCCGGCGCGGCGGCCGTTGTTTGCAAGGAAATGATCTCCGGAAATCTCCTTTGTGTTGCCGTTACGATTGCCTCGTCGATCATTTTCATCGGCGCGCTGACGGCGATTTTGTACCACCTCGGGATCCTTCAGCGGATCATCTGGATGATGGCGTGGTGCGTCTCACGGAGCCTGGGGATCAGTGGCGCGGAGGCGTTCATCGCCACGGCCAATATTTTCCTCGGAATGGTGGAAGCCCCCTTTGCCGTCCGTCCGTACCTGGCGAAATTCACCCGCTCGGAGATTTTCTGCATGATGACCTGCGGAATGGCAACGATCGCGGGGGGAGTCATGGTTCTGTACGCATCCTTGATCAAAAGTGTCGGAATGCAACCGGGGCACCTGATCATCGCGTCACTCCTTTCGGTTTTTTCGTCCGTCCTTTTCGCGAAGATTATGATCCCTGAGACGGAAAAAAGCACGTTCGAGCTTTCTGAAGCTGGGGAGGAAGACGGGATTCTGAAACTGGAAAGCCCCGACGTGAATATTCTGGACTCGGCTTGCCGGGGAGCGTCGGAAGGAATGAAACTTTCCCTGAACGTCATCGCGTGCATGATCGCGCTGACGGCCCTCATAACGTTTTTGAACCTTTGCTTTGCCCTGTTAGGCGATATAGCGGGTGGGCCTCTGACTCTCCAGCGGATCTTCTCCTGGATCTTTTCGCCATTCGCGTGGCTTTTGGGAGTTCCGTGGTCCGAGTGCGGCTTTGCCGGTCAGTTACTCGGCGAGAAAACGGTTCTGAACGAGTTCATCGCGTACATGGACCTTTCCAACCCGGAAAACCTTGGACTTCTGGACGCTCGTTCCCGGGTAATTCTCACCTACGCACTCTGCGGCTTCGCAAATTTCGGTTCCCTGGCGATCATGGTCGGCGGAATCGGTTCTCTCGTCCCCGAGAAACGCCGGGATATTGCCCAGCTTGCCTTGCGTTCGCTGCTTAGTGGTACTTTGGCTGCGTTTATAACTGCCAGCCTGACGGCGATTTTCATCTGAATGTGGTTTTGACCGGAGGTTTTGAGTTTTTTTGACTTTTTTTCGTTCCAAAACACTGGAAGGTGTTGACATTTAGGTGTTTTTGCGTTATGATACATAAAAGAATTATTGTTTTTTTCTGTGGGAGAATGTTATCATGATGGAAGTCAAACTTGTGGTCGCGAATGGTTCGCACGAAGGTCAGGTCATTGAGATCAAACGCGAGATTTTTGAAATCGGGAAATCTCCCAAGTGTCAGCTTCGGCCAGGGGGGCCGGGAGTTGGCCGGCATCATTGCGCGATTTTCAGAAAAGAAGGCTTCGCTGCGGTGAAACCCCTCGACCCGAATGAGAAAACCATCCTTAATGGTGTGACTATCACAACGCCGATGAAGCTTCGAAATGGCGACAAACTTCAGGTTGGAGGTATGATTTTCGAGATACAGCTTACTGTGGGAGTCAGCGGTCAAAAACTTTCCAAGGTGCAGTCCGTGACGGAAGCAGCCGCGCGAATCGTCGAAAAGAAGCAGATCCAAAAGAAAAAGAGCAAGGCGGCAGGAGCCAAGGGCGACGATTCCGAGCTTGATATTTTCGCGATTTTTGGCGAAGATGAACCGGACGAAGAAGATCAGCTGGCTTCCCAAATGCGAAGAAACAGGGAACAGGCGATCGCATCGGAAGAAAAAGAAGAAGTCGAAGAAGACGCAATGGCCAAGGAAAAACGAATGCAGGAATCCACGCGTAACGCCGCTGGTGACGCAATCAAAGCAATGCTCAATCAGACCCGAAGAGGAGGCTGATGGGAAGAATTCTTTTTACAGGGGTGATTTATGAATGATGAAAATGAAGAAAAAATCACTTCGATCCTTGGAGTTGGATTCGATTGTAAGGATGGTCAGACTCGCCTGACAAGAGGCCCGAATTTTGCTTTGGTAGGGGGAAGTGAACAAACCCATGAAGTCATGCAGGAAACCATTTGTAAAGTGAATGAAAATCTGAATAAACGCGGAAAAGAACTGAACGAGACAACGCGGAGTGAATTCATCGAAGTTTTGCACGAAGTCGTGGAATCGATGAATTTGGAGTGAAAGGCTGAAATCAAATGTCGCGAAAAATCAGACTCCATGCGGGATTCATCCTTTTAACCGTGGTATTTGCCTCGGGATTGGGGTGGCTTATTGGGACGCGTGAATTTGCTCATTGGAGTCAGAATTACGCGGATATGGATGAAATGAATCCTGAGCTTTTGACCAATGTCCCGCTGGTGAAGTATGAAAAATCGTTCGATATGGGGGTTCTGTATGGTGAGGTTGGAACGGTCACCCATGAGTTTTTTGTCACGAATACAGGCCGGGGAGTTTTGAAACTTTCTGAGCCGGTTCCTGAAGACGATTCTGTGACCTGTGTACTTCCCAAACGGGAAATCGAGCCCAATGAAACGATCATGCTGACGATTTCCTGCACGCCGCAGTTAGACGATGAAGAGTTTGACGCCTCGGTCATGATCCAGACGAATGTTCCCTCGGAGCCGGAGATTGAAATTTCCCTCATCGGAAGTGTTCACGCCGCTGTTTGGCCTGCGGAAAAGACACTGGAAGTCTCGGGTGTACCGACGATGAGCGTTTTTAAAACGGTAAATCGGGTTTACAGTCTGGTCAAAAATCAACCGCTGGTGCTTTCAAACCTTCACGTGACGGATCCCCAGTACGTGGATTTTTTCAGTTTTGAGCAAACGGACGCGTATCATTATGATTACAGTGACGTGACTCCTTTGCCCGAAACAGGGAAAATCGTGACGATCACGATTAAGCCAGGTTTGCCCAATAAAGTTTTTACGGTGACGGTTGAAGGGGAAACGAACATTCCGGAAACACCAAAATTTCAATTCAATATTGATTTTAAACTCCCTGATGCTTCTCAAATTCCTGGGATCCCGGGCGGTATGATGCCGATGCTCTCGCCTGAAACACAGGAAGGAGCGGAATCATCTGCGGTTCCTGAGAAAATCGATCTTGAATCCGATACAGAATGAGTTAAAGAGGTTTTTAACTTTTTCCTATTGAACTTTTTAATTTGTTGAAGCCGTCATTTTATGGTGTCTTCTTCAGTCAGATGTCAGGCACCTGCCAGGAGTGCAGGTTTATTATTCGGGAAAAAAGGAAATCCCATGAAAAAGACTTTGTTTCTTAACTGTTGTTTAGTCCTTGCGGCTTTGATTCCTCTTGGAGTTCTTTCAGGTGTTTTTTTCTTCTCGCAGCCAAAAGATGGGCAGCGGACAGTTTCTGAGGAAAAAACGGGTACCGATTCGGCTCCGGTGGTTGAGGAGGTTCAAAGTCCTTTTGCTCCAACGGTCATTCCCCTTCAGGAAAGAGTCGCGATGAAACCGCAGCTTGACGATGAGGAACTGCCGCAGGAGATTCCAACCCTTGATGACCTGAAACTCGATGAACCTGCAGACGCTCCATCATTGGAGGAAGATTCTGAAGAAACCGGGGCAGATTCGGCTCTGGATATGGTTCCTGAAATCGAGGATTTGTCTGAGGAGAAAAATACTGAGGTACAGAATACGGATGAGGAAAGCGGAAATGAAGACGCTGCCGCTCCGGAAGATTCTCAGGCTGATGAAGAAAACGTGGACGTAAAAGCCCTCGGACCTGACGGTCTGGTTTTGGCACGTCCCTCACGGTATGGTACGGACCCCGATCAAAAGTTTGATCCGATCAAAGAAAACGGTGAAGTTTTTGTTGGTTGGAAACAGCCGAAAGTTACTCTTGCCTTCACGGGGCGCTTAAACGGTTACCTGGAACCCTGCGGTTGTGCGGGGATGGATCGGATGACCGGTGGACTATCGCGACAGTGCGTGTTTTTTGATCAACTTAAAAAGGATGGGTGGAACCCTCTTATTCTTGACGTGGGCGGGATCAGTCCCGGTGTTACGAAACAGGCCCAAATCAAATTCCTTAACGCCGTGAATATGCTGCGCGAGATGGGATACGACGCAATCACGCTTGGAACGATCGATCTGGCTTTTCCGTGTGCCGATATTTTGGCGGAAGTCTCCAATCCGGGTGTTTCCGGAAAACTGTTTACCAGTGCGAATGTTGGACTTTTTGAGTTTGACAATACATTGCTTCCTCCTGCGAAAATCGTCAGCCGGAACGGAATCAAGATCGGGATCATTGGCGTTTTGGGTGATGAGGAATGTGAGCAGGTCAAGAAGCAGAATGACGAAGTGGTTGTACGTTCAGCCAAAGTGGTGCTCGCGAAACTGGTTCCAATGCTGAAAAACCAGTGCCAGTTCATCATTCTTTTGTCCCATGCGTCGATCGAGGAGTCGAAAGAATTCGCGAAGGAGTTTCCAGACATCGATATCATTGTCACGCCAAACGGCCCGCCGATTCCACCGGCTGAACCGGAAATTATTCCGGAAACGGGCCAGTATTTCATCACCATTGGTGAGAAGGGTATGAATGTTTTGGTGCTTGGTCTGTATGATGACGACGAAACGCCGCTTCTCTACCAGAGAGTTCCAATGGATTCCCGTTACCAGTCATCGCAGAAAATTCTGGATTTGATGGGTATTTATCAGGACCAGCTTCGGCTCGAAGGATTGGACGGGCTTGGAATTCAGCCGCTGAGGAACCCGTTTGAAAAGTCGAACGGTGAGTACGTCGGAAGCAAACGATGCGAGTCGTGCCATGAGGAATCTTACAAAGTTTGGAAAACCTCGCGCCACTCGATCGCTTGGAAGTCTCTGGAAAAATCCAACCCGCCGCGGACGTTCGACCCGGAATGTATTGCGTGCCACGTGGAAGGCTGGAACGCTGAGCATCGGATGCCGTTCAAGAGCGGTTTTCTCGGTGTGGACGTGACGCCTGACCTGATCAATGTCGGCTGTGAATCGTGCCACGGACCTGGCGAAAAGCACATGCAGGCCGAGATTGGAAGTAACGTAAAACTCCAGGAAAAGTACCGGGAAGCGCTCCATCTCGACGCATCGGACAAGGAAAAGATGAAGGTGTTGTGCATCCAGTGCCACGACCTTGACAATAGTCCGAAGTTCAATTACGATCGGTACTACAAGGTGATCGAGCATCACGAAAGTGAGTGATTTTGATGCCGGGAGACGGTGGGGTTTTCGCGAAACCTCACCGTTTCCGCTTTAAAACCCTTTTGATGTTTGGATCGCTCTGCGTTTTCCCGTTTTTTGAGTCCTTTTTCCTTTTCTCGTTCTTATGCCCAGAATTCAGCGTCTCTCGCCCAATCTTATCAACAAAATCGCCGCTGGCGAAGTGATCGAACGTCCCGGAAGTGTCGTGAAAGAGCTGATGGAAAATTCCATCGATGCTGGCGCGACG
>JAFTCU010000225.1 GCA_017454585.1 Thermoguttaceae bacterium
GTTTTTCAAGTTCCAGCCGTGAAAGACCAGCCCCCGAACAAACGAGAAAATTCAAACTCGACTTCTCCGGGAGACGCAGCTCAAGGAAGTCTTTATCCCGAATCGAGGCATTCCTGTCACCGCTCCAGTCGAATATTATAAGCCGTTTTAATTCAGGAAATTTTGTCAAATCCAAAATGCCTGTCAAGTCGTGATTGTGCCAGGTGATATTTACGACATGCCAAACTTCGCTGGTTTTTCCCCAAAGGACTCCAGGCCAAAATAAAGGACTGGATTCAAATGAATCTCCAGTATTATGTTCGAGTATTTTTTGTTTGTTTGAAATGCCTTTATTGTCTTTGATCTCCAGAAAATCCAATATGGCGCTTAGTTCCTCCCTGGCGAACATCCCCTCCTCTGACAATTCCGGCGATGGGTCGTTCCGGTCCCCGATCGCGTCTTCGCTGCTCTGGGCGGACAAATTTTTCGGTTCCCCAAACAGGCACAAAATCAACATGCAATTCCAAAGAGCAAAAGTTCTCACTTTATTTTTCCTTCAAACCATCACCATTCCTGACTGGACCAGACCATTATAATACAAGAAAAACCCGTCGTCAAGGGGGTTGAAATTCGGTTAAGGAAGTCCCAAGACCTCAACCTCTTTTCCAAAGTGCGAGCGCTGCCTGATTCAAGCCTCAATTTAAACACGGATTTCCGCGGATTAAAAGGATTTCCACAGATTATTGAAAATAGGATTTTCAAGTATTAAAAACGAAATCCTTTTAATCCATTAAATCCGTGAAAATCTGTGTTTAAATACAAGGTCTGAAGTGGAATAGGCTTGAAGTTTGGAACAGGATGTTTTTTTCAGCACTTTCGCAGTCGGACCACGAGAAATTTCCACTTTTTTCCCCAAATTCCCGGCGGGCCTCCTTGACTTTTGGTCCCTTTCGGGTTAAAAATGAATCAGATCCACTCGTAGTTTTAAGACCATTCCACCCCCATTTTCAAGGATTTCCCTCATGCCGCCGCTTCGCGCAGCCGATTTACCGCCCCGGTCGGGCTGGTTTGACTTCGGTTATACCTCAAAATGCGAAAAAATCCAGAAGGCCGTCCTCGCCGGGCGTTCCGAGGCGGAGGCTGCGCAGATGTGGGCCTTGGTCGGCGTGGAGGAAACCGAATGGTGGCGGCTCAACACGATCCTGAACAACGAGAGCTGGTCCAGATACAAAGGCTGGTTCCTGCCGGAAGACGAACTGTTTCAGATCATCTTCGATTCCGACGATCTGTTCCTGTTCATCTGCGAAGTGGAAGATCAGTTCCAGCGTACGTTATCCACCGACGATTACCCGGTCCCATGGCGTCCGACGCTAACGTTGGGAGAATTCTACGAAATCATCCGGGAATCCCCGCCCGGCCCGCCAGAACGCACATTCCACAAGGGTTGCTGCGCCCTGCTCCTGTGCGCCCTCATCGCCCCCGCCATCCTCGCGGCCGTCTGGTCCCTCTGCAAAGGCACGACCATCCCCGCCGCGTGCGAATTCACGGCCCTGGTATTCCTATGTACGATCTCGTCCCTGATGCTATTTGGCATCGTGGCCAGCTATATCCCGCATTCCTGATTCTACATTATTCTAGCGACGGCGCCTCAGGATCATCGGGATCCCCAGCAGCAAAATCAGCCACGCCGCAGGTTCCGGGACCGCGTTATTATCGATCTGAAGGATGAGCGAATCGCCGACACGATTGAGGCTGAAGAGGGAACTGCCATCACCGAGGAGGGCCTGGTAGTTGAAGTCTTCCGCCATCGCCGGGACGTTCTTCGCGATTTCGTATTCCTTGAACTGTTCCAGTGTGTAGGTGGACTGGTTGAGGCCCAGAATGCCGTCATCCAATGTGCTGAACGTGCTCCCCGTAAAGTCGAGTACCGTGTAATCCGTCGCAGAGTTGAACGCCAGCACCATCTGGCCGCCGTTCGAGGTAATCGACGGGGTCTGGATGTTGTACGTACCCGTCCCGAACTCGAGCGTCCCGTCCGCGTTGAGGGTCAACGCGTTGGTGTAGATCGGGGCGCCGTCGGTCATTTTGACCGCCCCCTCATTGATCGTCAGCGAGTTCAGCGGAGTCGCCGAGGAACCGATGCCGGTCGTCGCGAAGATCTGCGTTCCCGTGCCGGTTTTCACGAGGTTGAACGCCGAAGCGAGCTGGCCCGCATAGCTCGGCGAAGTACCGGCCGGGACGTTCAGCGTCAGGTTTTTCGTCGTGGCGGCGGAAAGCGTCAGGCCTTTATCGGTCGCCGTGCCTCCAAGACCACCGAACGTCGCGTCATTCGTGCCGCCGATCCGCGCATTATCGTTGAGGTACAAAATCGCTTTCGTGTTGACCTCGCCGTTGAAAACCACGTAGCCCGAGTCCTTGTTGATGGTAAGCCGTTTGTTTGTCAGGTCGGCCCCGTCCAGATCCGTGAGAGTCCCGTTCAGGTTGAACGTATTGTTCCAGCCGCACTGGAGGGCGGAACTTCCCTTCATGTAAATTGGCACACTGAGCGAATTGGTAGCCGTACCGCCGCCCGGGTTTTCGCCATAAAATTGAACCGTACCGCCGTTAAGGACCAATCCCTTCGTAGATGCAAGGGACTCATTGGAGAAGTGATTCCAGCCTGCGTTCACCTCGACGAAACCTTTGTAGGTGGACGTCCCGTTAATAAAAACGCGCCCGCCATTGAAATACACCGTCGTGTTCGACGTATCCGCATCGGGAGCGGCCAAAAGACCATTCACATAAGCGCGGGACCCCGTAATGCCTATCGAACCGCCGTTTTCCGTGACGTAAACATGATTCGCGACTTTTACGACGGTACCAGCGTTTGCGCTCCGGATCACAAAGGCGCCGCTGTCAAGCGTCACGTCTCCCGCAATCGTGTAAATCGTCGAACTGTTGGTGGCCCCCAGAGCGATCGTGCCTTGGGAGATCGTAAAATCAACCCCCGCGTTCGTGACTCCACTCGGGAACGTCAGTTCATTGGCGCCGGTTTTCGTGACGGAAACGTCACCCAAAATCGTCCCGGCATAGCTCGTGTCGGCGGTGTTGTTCAGCGTGAGCGACTTCGCGTCCGTAATGGCCGGATCCCACGAAATCGTAGCCGCCGCGTCCGTACCGGCCAGGTTCGTGATCGTGGCGGAAGCGGAAGTCAGCGTGGTCGTGCCGTTGTTCGTCAAAGGAGCCGTCAGGCCCTTCGTCACCAGTGCCGCACCCGTCGAAACCTCGACCCCGGACGTGGTAAAGTTCGTGGAGTTCAGCGTCAGCGTGCCGGCCTGAACGGTCGTTTTGCCCGAGATGGCCGATTTGGAATCCTCGCCCAGTGTGACGCTGGCACCGTCGATGGTCACGCTCCCGCTGGCTTTGATCCCGCCGCTGAGCGAGTACGTTCCCGCGTCGTTGAATGCGATGTTGGTCGCCGAAACGTCATAGCCAACGGAGAGATTCCCGCTGCCGTCTTTGTACTTCGAACCCGTGAACGTGATGTTCGAGCCCGCGCCCTGGAAGGCCATGTTCCCGCCGGCAGTCGTAAGGACCGCGGCCCCGTCCAAAGTAACGGTATTGTTCAGGAACGTGGCGGTTCCGGAAACCGTCATCCCGGTCGCAGCACGGAAGGCCGAGGCGTTGTTGGCGATGCCGTTTTCAGCCGTGACGTTCGAAAGAACAAACGTGGTGGGGGATGCGTCATTGCGGTAAAAGACCGCGCCGCCGTCGTTCGACTTGCCGAAATTGAGAAAATGAAGGTCCGAAAGGATGTACGTGCCGTGAGCGTAGTCGCAAAAACGCTGACCCGTTTCGCACGTGATCGTGACCTGCGTACCGGGCGTCGCCGACTGGATCGTCATCGTGCCGTCAGCCCCGACCGCGTTTCCGCTAAACTGCCCGGAAGAGGCCGTCACATCGGTATAGATCGTGATAACGTCGTTATTCTGAAAAGCTCTCCCGTACTCAGAGTCCTGTAAATTCGTGGATTCCGAGGTGATCACATTCTCACCCCGCTGCCAGGTATAGGTCGTTTCCGCAAAAAGAACCGGGCAGAAACCAAACGTCAAAATGAGAATGGAAACGTATTTGCTCAAGCGGGAAATCTTCATCATATTTATCCTTTTTAAAGGTCGTCCATCGAGTCCCAACGGCCCCAAACACCAGCCCAAGGGAATCTTATATTACTATTTTAAACCAAAGATCTGAAATTTCAACAAGAAAACCGAAAAAAAGAAGAAGAAAAAGAAAAAAGCGTTTCAAAAAAATGCGCCACCCCATAACCCCCTTCGGCTTTTTACAGGTCGAACTCTTTCTGCAAGCGGCGTTACGCGCAAGCGTAAACTCCACTCTCCACCCTCCAACCTCCACACTTTAAAATAAAAAAACCGGCAATACCTACTCTCGCACTTGCAGTACTACCATCGGCTCGGAAAGCTTAACTACTGTGTTCGGGATGGGAACAGGTGAACCTTTACGACTAATCACCGGTAATAAATCTCTGGATCAATCA
>JAFTCU010000226.1 GCA_017454585.1 Thermoguttaceae bacterium
AGAAGCAGGAAAACGTGCTCGCCTTTTTCGGCCAGACGCTTGCAGCGTTCGATGATGAGCTGGGAAAGACGCACGTGGCTTTCAATGTCGCGGTCAAGACTGCTGGCGACGACTTCGCCCTTCACGGCCCGGCGCATGTCGGTGACTTCCTCGGGACGTTCGTCGATCAGAAGAACAAAGAGTTTCACGTCCGGGTAATTCTGGGAAATCGCTGCGCTGATCTGCTGCATGAGAATCGTTTTGCCGGTACGCGGCGGAGCCACGATCAAAGCGCGCTGGCCGCGGCCCAGAGGCGTCAGAAGGTCCATCACGCGGGTACTGATCGGTTCCTGGCCGGTTTCCAGCCTGTACCACGTGTCGGGGGTGATGGCGGTCAGTTCATCAAAGGGACGAACTTTCAGATATTCTTCCGGCGGTTCGCCTTCCACTGTGAGCAGTTCCTTCAGACGCGGCCCCTGATTCTTGCGGCCGGGGATCATCGTTCCCGTGCAGAAAACACCTTCGCGCAGACCAAAATGTTCAATGAGATTTCCCGGAACAAACGGGTCAATCAGCTGGCGGGTGTAAGTCACCGCCGGGTCACGCAGAAACCCGTAGCCATTCGGGTGAAGCTCAAGAATTCCAGAAATGTTGATTTCATTAACTTCTTCGCCATTTTCATCTTTAAAAGGATCCGCGGCGACAATCGGATCGTTGCTGGTCCGCATTTTGTTCATTCTCGGGCGCATCGTGCGGCCAGTGCGGAAGTTACTGCTGTAGCCGCCATAGGAACGTTCGCCGTAACCTCCACGATTGCCATAATCGCCGCCGCGATCTCCGTAGTTCCCGCGGTTTCCGTAGTTCTGACGGTAGTTCCCGCCGCCATAATTCCCGCGTCCGCCGTAACCACCGCGTTCACCATAGCCGCCGCGTTCACCATAATTCCCGCGTTCGCTGTAATTTTGCTCATTGTAGCTGCCGCGATCCTGATAATTTCCCCGGTCGCCATAGTCGTAACCCGAACGATCCAGGCCCCGACTGCCGTAACCGCCGCGGGATTCCCCAAAATCAGAGCGGTCGTCGTAATCATCCCGGTCGTCAGCGTACCTGTTGGGATTCCCCAAACCGAGGGCGTCGATAACCTCTTTTTTGTCATTTTCGACGTCGAAAGAGGAAGAATTGCGGTTTTCGTCAACATCGCCGTAGCCATAAGAAGACACATCGCTGGAAGTGAATTGACCACGTGCGGTATTACCTACTTTTTTTCTAATCATGTTCGTGTTATTTGTCCCCCACTAAGGACGATTTGAGATCGAAATTACTCAAGAATGAAGAGCATCGGCAGAGCCAAATGCTACAGAAATTCTTAAAATGTAAGTCCTCAAAATGAATTTAGTTAGCAGTACGAATCAAAAATGCGAATGAAATCAATTTCCTGAAGCGGTTTGTCTGCCTGTAAAGTCAATCGGAAAAAAGCGAGAGGCTCTTTCCATGAATCGATCATTCGTCTGATTATACGGATTGATCAAAATAAATGGTACTTGCAGACCGCAGAAATGAAGTACTCCGAAGAAACACCGAACGAAAGAAAAAGCCTGATGTTTCATGGAAGTGCGCGTAATTTACCATATTTTTGGGATTATGTCAAGGGGGAGTCTGGAAATTTCCACAAAAAATCATAAAATTTTCAGAAAACCCTTTTACCCATTTTGGATGTAAAATTTTCAACGAAACATTTTCCGTACTCCCCCCAGTTTCGCCCTGTTTCATGGGGGCTGATGTTTGTTCGGCATCGTAAACATCAGTCCCCAAAAGGGTATTTGATTATTTATGGGACTGAGTCTTCTTCAGTCCACAATCTCAAAGATCGGCGTCATCTCCGTCGTGCGGAATGTCAGGTCGGCCCATACGCCCCAGTCGCCCGAAGTGTTTTTCCCCGGGTTGGTTTCGAGACGAAGGCGGATTTTCTTTCCGGCCCAAGGCCCCAGATCCGCAGAAATGGACTTCCACTCGTGCGTCGGAATGTGTACTTCCGCGAGTTTTTCCCACTCGCCCGGTTCAGAACCCTGTTCCTGAACGTAGATCTGGTAAAGTATCCCGTCCCCCAGGTCGGAATCGTTTTTCTTACCGACCGAAGCGTCAAAAAAGACCGGCCCGGCGAAGTCCCGCGCCAGATCCACGTCCCACACGCGGAAAATCGTTCCCGTGCCTTTTTTGTACGGCGGGTGAGTGAAGAAACCTGACTTGGAAACGGTTCCGCAGACCATGCCGTTCTGGGGGATCCACGTCGCGCCCGTTTCGGGAGTATTCTCCGCTTCCGGCTCCTTGCCCGGGTACTGGATGAAGGTCATTCCGGATTCCATCGGGAAGTCGAACCTTTCGAAATCCATGAAGAATCGGGTCTTGAATTCGGCCTTTTGCGTATGCGTTCCGTTCGAGACCGTGACGTTCAACACGCCGTCCAGCGGGGTTTCAGGCGTGGCGTTTTGCGTGTCTTCGGAGGTTGGAAGGACCGTCGGGAAAACCGCGTCGCCCTCGCCGTCCACCATCTTTTTCTCGCCGTTAAGCTCCACCGTCAGTGCGGAGTACTGCGGGAAATTAGGTTTCACGTGGAACGTGATTTTTTCCGAGTCGGCCTTGGCGAAAATCTGGGCGAGCGGGCGGGGGCAGAATTCCAGCCGGTTCGGGCCGTGCGTGAACCAGACGCGCTGATGAAGCGGAGCGTCGGCCGGGATCGTGAATTTCTCCGGGCCGTCCGGGGTCTGGATCTCAACCGTTTCCCCGGCCAGAACTTCCCAGCGGTCGCATTTCAACGGTTCCGAAGCGGTTTGGGCCGGATCGTCCGCCAGTTCCACGAGGTACGAAAACGCGCCGTCCACAGGTTTCACGTAGATGTAGCCGTTCACCAGGTCGAATTCGGCCGGGCCGATCTCCTGGTTTTCGTGGTTCAAGGCCGTGACCTTGGCGACCGGCGGGAGTTTGAAGCCCATCTGCGCGCCGTCAAGCGTCAGAATTTCCCAGTGCTTTTCGTCCACTTTCCGGCAAAGACCGCAGCCGGCGCCGATCGCCTTTTCAAAGCGCTGCATGAAGTCGCGGCCGTCGAGGAAGACGTACTCGGGGGACTCCGCATAGTCGCATCGTTTGCCGGCGCGCAGGCCCGAGAAAGTATAAACCGTTCCGTCGGCCGTCCAGCCGGTGTAACCGTTCGGCGGAAGATCGACTTTACGTCCGTCGAAGTCGCAGAGCATCCGCTCGGTCATGCTTCCGTTCGCGCAGATCACGGTCCCGTCGGCATACTTCACGACGACCTGCGAGCGGTCGGAAACGCCGGACGCGATCGCGGCGGAGGCGCAGAGCAAACGCCCATCGGCCGCGCAGTACAGGATCTGGTCGGCGCTCACCTGCGTGTAGCGGCTCTGGAGCTGTTGGGCGTTGAAGTAGCCGCGCATGGCGACGCGCATTCCGTATTGTGTCGCGAGGAAGCCCTGATGACCGAACGCCATGGACGCACAGAAGAAACGGTCGGACGGAACGTCTTTCGTTTCCGGCGTGTCGTGCTTTGGCTCCGACTTTTGCGGGTAGAACATTCCGGGGCTTCCCATCCCGAAGTTGCAGCATTTATCGTGCATGTTTCGCAGGTCGTGGTTCACGATCCACGGGTTTTCGGCTGGTCTGTAGCCCTGATCCTGCGCGTAGTTTCCGTCGGTCAGACCGCAGTACGGGAAGTGGTAGTTCCCTTCCGAGTAAACCGGTCCGTTCCAGGCGGCTTTCTGGAGGAGCATGATCTCACCGAAAGCGTAATAGACCGCGGCCTGCGTTCCTGCGCCGGGGACACGCGCGTCGTAGTCGGTGCGTTCCGAGGAGGAAACGGCCGTGTGAACGTCACAGTACGCAGTGCGGAAGTGGAATTTTTCCTGGTTGATCGGGGAAAGTTTTTCGCAGTACTCGACCGCCCAGGTCGGCTTGGGGGCGTAGCAGCGCGCCCACGCGCCCTGGAACTGGTTTTCGACCGTGCGTGACGGCGTGTCGGTGCTCCAGTACTCGTTCACCGGCGCAAAGTCCGTGAAATTATTGTACGGGCCGTACACGAAACCGAGCTCCTGGTTCACGTAGTCGGAATACGCGCGGAGGTTCGGGTCACCGCCTTTTGCGGGCGCGGATCGGGTGCGGAACGTGAAACTCTCGCCGCCGTCACGGAAGCAGACCTCATGGTCGTTGATCACGAGTTCACGAATTCCGTGCCGCCATAGGTCGAAGCAGTGTTTTTTGTTGGTCTCACGATCCGGCGGATTGGAGTAAATGACGATCCAGTGCTTTTTGCCCGCGATGTGCTTCCACGGTGAGATCGGGTTGGGAAGGTACGGAAGCACTTCCTCAAAGTCCGGGCTGATGGTCAGAATGAAACGCTCGTAGCACGGATTACGCTTCCCGTCCGTCTTGGGAAGGTACTGCACGCCGCCGTTGTAGCGGGCGATCTCTTCCGCCTTCAAAAGCCCCGTCTGACCGTAAATTTTGCTTCCGTTATTTAAATACCAGTCGGTGTTTCCCATGAGGAAAAGCGGACTGAGCGCCGTGGAACGCAAGGCTTTCATCTGCTCGTTGTCCGTCGGCCTGAAGCAGACCGCCGCGGGCCGGTTCGGGCCGGAGTAGGCGTAGGAGTAGTACGGAATTTTGAAGACTTTGACGTTTTCCAGCCCGTGCGTTTTCAGCACGCCGTACTGAACGTTCGCAACGTTGGGGGAGTCGGAACCCGCGCCGGATTCAGTCTCGATGATGAGCGATTTTCCCTGGATCGAGAAGGAATATTTCACCTCGGCGGACGTTTCGGCGGGTTCACCCTCGCCGGGAGTCGAAGCCGGATTTTGGGCGGTCAGGAGCCAGACGGTTTCGAGTTTCTTTCCTTTAAGTTCCTGCGAGATGAGTTTCCAGGAGGTCACTTTCCATGCGGGCGCCAGCGGTTTCGTCGGGTTCGCGAGTTCCGTCACGCCGCCGTTCGTCAGCGGGAAGAACGGCTCGGAACCATTCCACGACGCGGAGACGCAGGACCACGGATTCTGGTCCGGCTGGAACGCAAGACGGAATTCAAGACCTCCATCCACGGCGGTGTAAGTGAGCGCGTACTCTTTATTTTCCGAGACGGTTTTCATCCCGTTTGAGAAATCCCCGACTTTATTCAACGGGAGGATCGTTTCCGGCCGGGTGGGGAACGGAAGCGTCCCTTCCCCCGTATTCACGCCCTGGATCTGCTGCGGGATCACCACGCCGCGCTTGGGCCTCGGTTTGAACGTCAGCGGCTTTTGAACGTCTTTGCGGATTGCGAAACCGTCGAAGCAAATCATGCGGTCCTGGGGGTTCCCGCACCCTTCCACTCGGAAGCCGGTGAACGCGGCGCCGGGCGTCTGAAGGTCCGCCAACTGCTCGGGGGTGAGGCGGCGGAAAAGGAGGAACCACTCTTTCCAGTTCACGGTTCCGAGACGGACCAGGACGGTTTTCTCACCATTTGCGGTCGGGACCGAGAACATGGCGTGGATCGTGACCGACGGCGTGTCGGGATGCTTCTCCCAGGCCCAGTTGTTCCCGTAAACCCAGACGGAAACCGCGTCGAAATCCCCGGAAAGCAGAATCGGCTTGGAAGGCCGGACGATGATCTCGGAGGCTTTTTTCTCCGGGTCCGGGTCCTTGCGGTAAGTGAGTTTTCCGACTTTTTCGCCCCAAAGTTTCTGCTCGTTGGTCAGCTCAAAGGACGCGATGGTCCCGTTTGTTTCGACGGTCCATTCGCCGGACTCGAAATCCTCAAGAGCCGGAACTTCGTCCTGGAACCGGTTGGCCCAGTCCATCTCGTACGGACGTTTGCCCTCGGCCAGAAGCAGAGGAGCAGCGGTGAGGAAGAACAAAAAGATGAAAATGCTTTTTTTCATGGCGGTGGGAACGGATTGGTGTTTAGCCCCATCGGGGCGTGATGCTAGTCGCCGCAGGTGAAACCCACGGGAAGAAATAAGTAAAACAAAATCTTATTATACCAGATCAAAGTTTTGATGAAAGGGGGGATTCAGTTCGTTTTTTTCTTTCAGCCATTTAATTATCGTCGCGACTCATCAGTTTGTGATTCTGCGACTGATCAGATGCCCTAAACCTTTACTTGCTCTTCGTGCCCAGGAAAAGTCTTAAGAGGTCCATTAATCCGAACGTGGTTTTGTGGTAAATTTTGTTTTTTATTGATCTTACCGGATCTTTAACAAAACCCATTCCTTTTTTGCCATAAAAAGGATTGATGCTTCTTTTTATTGATCTTTTAACTCTTCCAGTCGTCCTGGCCTTAAAAGACTTTTTCAATGAAGGTTTTCTCATCCCGAATTTCATTGCCATTTTCTCCTATGGGCAAAAAGTCCACGCTCTCCAAAGGACTTAAATCTCCAAAAAGCGCATCTGCTTTTCCAAAATCAGAAGCGCGAGGATCAGGTACGTGTGATTTTTGCCTGAATTGTGGCTTTGTACGACGTCCGAAATCGTGTCCGGGTTGAAGATCCCGCGGTCGCTCAGGCCGTCTTTCAGAAGGAGTTCGCTGACGAGCGGTTTCAGCTCGCGGCGGAGCCAGAGGCCCATTTTCTCG
>JAFTCU010000227.1 GCA_017454585.1 Thermoguttaceae bacterium
TCCTGCACGAGCACCATTTCGATCGGCCCGAGCGCCGGCCCACTTTGCGGCCAGTCCCACGCATTGAGCGCGATGCAGTCGTCGCCGGTCCGGATCACGTCCAGCCTCTGAATGACCGCACGACGCAGCGGGCCGTTGCAGTGCACACCGTCGCAGTTCGTTTCGACCGCAACATCGGAAATGAAGACGTTCCGGGCGTTGGAAACGTGGATCGCAAACGGCGCGCCCTTTTCGACCTTCACGTTCGTGATGGAAAGGTCCGCCACGTTCGAAAAAAGCAGGACTCCGGCCGAGCCTGGAATCGAAGATTTCGCGTCCGAGGCGCCGTAAGACTCACTCCGGACGGTACTTTCCTGCGACCAGATCCCGCCCGAGATCGTGAGTTTCACGTCACGGCACGAATCGTCCTCCAGGTAAATCGGCCGGATCCGCCCCGGGAGCATGTGGCGGTTTCGGATCAGGCACGTGCGCAGCGACGGAATGGCGTAAATTCGCGCCTCCGGGTCCGCGTGGACCACGCAGTTCGAGTCCATCAGCAGCGGCGCGTCGAGGTAGTAAATTTCATCGGACTTGGGAAGAAAAACGCCGTGATGCTCGTCGAGCGCTTTCTGAATCGCCGCCCGCCAGATCCTGAACGTCTGGCCGTTTTCCTCGACGGTGGTCACGAGATCCTCGTACTGACGGACGTCCGGAACGTCCGCGGGGATCGCCGGGGCGTGGATCAGGTCCTGAAGTGAGTCAACGATCTGCTCCTTCGTGAGCCGTTCCTCCTGCGCTTGAGCAAAAGCCGGAAAAAGAAGGGCGAGAAAAAGCGTAAAAATGAGTGGTTTGGGCATAAAGCGCTCCCTTTTTTGTCAGAGTGAACGAGTCAATATTTCCTTCATTTTACTCTTTATTGTAATTTTCAAAAGGGGGGGACCTCGCACAGTCTCCCCCCCTTGAAATTTTTAAGTTTACGTTTATAATGAGTTAAGTTTACAAAAAGAGGAGAAAAATTTATGTCACTTCCAGCTGAAAAAAGGCTTCAGGTCATTAATTACATTACGGAACTGATAGGGCGCGGGGAACCACACCTTTCATCCAAAGTTTCCGAAACTTTCGGGATTTCCCGGACCACCACGAGCATTTATCTGCGAAAACTCAGGGAGGAAGGAACGATCGAAAGGCTCCCGTCCGGGCGCGGGTACAGGCTCAAAGAGAAAACGTTTTCGCTCGAACAGTCCCTCAAAGGGCCGTTCCCATCGGAGGACACACTCCTGGAGCAGTTTCTGCCGTACATTGATGGGTTTCCGGATCAGGCCAGGCGGAATTTTATGCACATTTTCCTGGAAATGATGAATAATGCGTTGGAACACTCCGGCGCGTCGCGAGTCGTTTCCAATCTTCGCGTGACGCCAATCGAGTTTCGGTGCTCCATCATCGACGACGGGATCGGGATTTTTGAAAGGATCCGCGAGTTTTTCCGGAAAGAGCTAAACGAAGAAATCTCACTGGACGACGCACGCCTCCAGCTCGTTTCCGGCGGTTTCACCAGTGACCGGGAAAAACATGGCGGGGAGGGAATTTACAATTCGTCGTTAATTGCCGACTCGTTCGCGATTTTTTCCTCAAATAAAGTCTTCGCGAGGGATTACGAAAAAGTGGACCCGGTGAGTTGGGACCTGAAAATTCCTCACCAGGGGACCATGGTTTATTTTTCGGTTCATCGCGACACGCAAAAAACGCTTCGGGAAGCCGAACACGCCAATCCGGATGATGGATTTTTCCGGGTGACTCTCCCGCTGCGGCTCATGACTCTGACCGGAACGGCACTGATCGCGCGTTCGCAAGCCCGACGTTTCTCTTTTAATTTCGCCGATAAAAAGGAAGTCGTGCTTGATTTCGAGGGAATCACGGAGCTTTGCCAGCCATTCGCACACGAGATTTTTAAGGTTTACCGGAAGAATCACCCGGAGGTTCGGCTGATTACCCGAAACACGACGCCTGAAATGGACCGGCTCATTCAAAAGCTGATGAGCGAGGAGTGATTTTGGTGGGAATGCGGCAATTCTGCGGCCGGGCCGGCTGCGGACTACAAACCGCCGTCCTTCCGGATTTCTACTCTGCGAAATTCCTCAAAAACCTCAGTCCCACGGGGGTTTCCGGATTCTCGCGGATTTTCAAGGTCGTGAGGACGATTTTCCCGTCATTCTCGCCGCGGTCCCAGACGGCCAGGGTCAGGCCAGAGTCGTAACCGTGCGTGACGTGGATCGCTCCGGCCACGGCCTCCGTCGGGGGCTCAGGCGTTTGCAGGACGTTCATCGAAATCACGTCCCGGTAGTAAATATTACTCATCAGCCCGCCGCGCCGGCCGGGGATCACCGTTTTCGTCCCGTTCAGCTCACCGAGCGGCAAGTCCCGGAAATAAGCGTGCGGTTTCGCCCAGTCATCGTTCAGGTAGAGCCAGCTCGAAATGTACTTGAGCGTCGGAACACCCGCGGGGAAAAGGGCTTTCGCGGTTTCAGCGACCTCCGGAGCCGTCAGGAGTACCCACGGCTGCAGGAAAACGACCGTTTTACCGGAGTTTACCATTTCGGGGATTTGCGCGGCGAAACCCGGGTCGAGAGCCTTCCCAACGAGCAGGACCCGCGCATCGTCGGAGATTTCCGCGCCGTTTTTCTTCAAAACTTCTTGCAGTCTTTCATCTCCCGGAGCGACCATGACTTTCAGCCCCTTGAACGAAACATCTTCCCGGCGGATCACGAAAAATTCCGTCTCCTCGCCCGCAGCGGCCCCGCCCTTTTCAAGCGTGCAGACGGCACGGTACTGGCCGGTCGGTCCGTCGATCACGGCCGTTTCGTCGAACTGGGGAAGCGCAAACGGCGCGTTGGGGTTTTCCGGGATCTTCACCGTGAAACTCTTGCGCCAGTACGTTTTGCCGTCCGGGCCGAAAACCTCGAACCGGGCCGGGTACTCGCCGGGTTTCAGAACGTCTTCGTTCACGAGCACCGCCTCAAAACGCGCTGGCTCCCCGGCCCAGAACTGGACCGGCTCCGCAAAAACGCACCAGCGAAGCGGCGAGAAAACGTTTTTCATCGCGTCGAACGTCCCGTACTTGAACTCCCGGTTCATCGTCGCAAGCCCCTCGCCAGCGGTCAGCGGATCGCACGAATTTGTGACGGAATGCGAGATCACGAGCGGATTGGCGCGCAGGGCGTTGATCCCCAACTCGCGCTGGCGGGCCATTTTCGCCTTGGATTCCTCGAAAAAGTCCTCCGGCCGACCGAACGCCTCGTTCATTTTCCAGGCGTTCCAGTCGTTCTGGAACCGCTGCGCGAAATCGGCGATCGTCTCGTAATCCTCGCCGAATTCCGTCCCGTTTTGCTCGTAAAACCGCAGGGAGCGCAAAACGTCCGCGGCCGAACCGATCCCGTACTCCGAAAGGAAGATCGGACGTCCGTCGAAGAGCCGCGCGTCGAAATTATTGTGGCCGTGAATCAGACCGGCCATTTCCGGAGCGCCGTATTTGCGGAGGAAACGGAGGATCCAAGCCGTGTGTGGAACGGCCTGGTACGGATGAAGGTCCCAGAAATCCGCGCGCCACTGGGTGTCCCCCGGATTGGCGAAAACCTCACGGAGCGGCGTTTCGTCGGCGTTTTTCAAGTGCCAGGACCCGCTTTCCAGGATCACGAGGCGGTTCGAGTCAAGCCCCTGAAGGAACGGAAGCTGAGCCCGCGCGCAATCAAACGCCGGACCGAGGCGCGTCTCGTTCAGGAGGCCGTAAATCACGACGGACGGATGGTTTCGACTGTTTTCCACCATCTGCTCCAGCGCGCGGCAGTAGCGGGTTTCAAGGAGTTCCGCCGCGTTGGGGAGCGGTTTTCCGTCCGGCCCCGGCGTGAGCTGCATCGGAAACGCCGCTTCCGTCTCCTGGTAAACCATCATGCCGAGCTCGTCGGCGATTTCTATATGGCGCGTCGTTCCGAGGCCCCAGATGAACCGGACCATGTTGAACCCCATCGATTTCAGGTGGATCAGGTCGCGGCAAATCAGATCCGGATCGACCGGCCGTGAAAAATGCGTCGGAAAGTGACTCGTATGCGTGCATTTCACGTAAATCCGTTTCCCGTTCAGACGGAAGAAACCATCGGTGAAGCGGAAATCCCGGAAGCCGAACCGGGTCGAAAGTTCATCCGCGCCCTGCTCCACGCGGACGGTCGCACGGTAGAGGAACGGGTCGTTCAGTTCCCACGCGTGATGATTTTTGATTTTCGTCTCGAAACGGACGGTCGATTTTCCGGGTGGAAGCGTTTCTTCCCGCGTGAGGTTTCCGCAGGCCGCGCCTTTTCGGGCGTCGGAAAGGAAAAGGGAAATGCGCGTCTTCTGCGCCTCTTTTTTCGAGTTCACGACGCAGGCCGTCACCGTGACGGAGCCGTCCGCAAGCCGGGCGTCCGTTTGGACCGAATCGACGTAAACCGCCGCGCGCTGCTGGAGGCTCACTTCCCCGAGGATCCCACCCGGGCGGTGGTCTTCGGGCCGCGAGGGAATGGTTTTCTGCGAAATTCCATCCACCACGTCCTCCATCCGATCGCCGGGATTCACGACCCGCAGGGCAATGAGGGCCTGGGCCTCGCCGGAGTTCAAAGCGTCGGTCACGTCGCAGCGGAAACCGCACTCCACGCCTTCATGCGCACCGACTTCCACGCCATTCACCCAGATCCGGCAGGCGTAAGCGACCTGCTCGAACTCGAGGATGAAACGCGAATCGGCCGCCATTTTCTGCGGGACGTCGATCACTTTCCAGAGCCAGACCACGCCGCGAAAGTGCGGGAACGCCGACTGGTACGGCCCGGGAACGGTCAGGTCGGAGGAGTCCGAGCGGATGGCTTTTTCCCAGTGCTCCGCACTCCCGACGTTTTCGGGGTCCATGGCCGCTTTCCACGTCCCGGCGAGCGAAACGGGCGGTTCCTGAGCGAAAGTCAAAGACGCAAAAAACGCACAAAATGAAAAAACCAGAATAAACGAGAAAATGGCTCGGCGCATGAGGTGGATCCTTAAAAAAGAGGATGGGGACGGCGTTGGAGCGTCGTCCCCTAAAAGATTTTACGGAAGTTTCGTTCCAGTCCAGGCTTCCACGACCGGTTCAACCGCTTCGGCCCAGAGGTAGTACCCCGCCGAGTTCGGGTGGAGCTGGTCGGGCATCAGTTCGGTCTTCAGCGTGTCGTCGTCGTTCAGGAAGATCTTATTAATGTCCATGAAGAAAATGTGCTTTCCATCCGCGAAGGCCGGCAGCTGGGCGTTCACCGCCGCGATGCGCAGGCGGTACTGCCTGCCCGGGACCGGACCCGTTTCCGGCTGGGAACGCGGAAAGACCGCTAGGAGGAGGATCTTCGCTTCCGGGAATTTCGTGCGCAGTTCCTTCAGGATCGTCTGAATACCGCGGGCCGTGTAGTCCGCCGTCGTGTCCTCGTAGCGGTCCATGTTGTTCGTGCCGATCATGAGCATGATCATTTTCGGCGCGATTTTATCGAGGCGCGGGTTCTTCAGCCGCTCCATCGTCTGGTCCGTAATGTCGCCGCTGACGCCAATATTGACGGTCTTGCGGACCCCATTATCGTAGTACTTTTTGTAAACTTCGAGTCCACGCCCCTCATTATCCCAGAAATCGGTGATGGAATCGCCGACCATCAAAAGGTCGATCGTTTCCTTCTCCTGATCCTGAGCGCGGAGCGAACCCGCGAGGCAGAACGTAAGGCCGGCCAGAAGCACGGCGAGGCAGGAAATGCGCTTCATAAAAAACTCCTTTTTCTTGAAAGTTAAACCTTTTAATGCCGATTTTCCCGGCTGAACGGCGAAACGGCCCGAAGCCGCGCGATGATCTCCGGGAAAATCTCCAGGATCCGGTCGATCTCTTCCTTCGTATTGTACCGGCTGAAACTGAATCGGGTCGAGCCGTGAATGGCCGTAAACGGGACGTTCATCGCGCGCAGGACGTGGGACGGTTCCAGCGAGCCGCTCGTGCAGGCCGACCCGCTTGACGCGCAGATCCCGTACTCGGAAAGCTCATAAAGGATCGACTCGCCCTCGACGAAATGACACGAAATGTTCGTCGTGTTTGGCATGCGTTCCGCCTCGATCCCGTTGATTTCCACGTCCGGGATCCGCTCGAGGAGTCCTTTCTCGAAGTACTGCTGAAGGAACGCGAGCTTGCTATGGTCCTCAAAATACGAGCGAAACGCCCGTTCCAGCGCCACGGAGATCCCCACGATGTACGCGACGTTTTCGGTCCCGCCGCGGCGTCCGCCTTCCTGGTGCCCGCCGATGAAGAACGGCCGGATGCGTGAACCCCGCCGCATGAACAAAAGTCCCACCCCTTTCGGAGCGTGGAATTTATGCCCCGAGCAGGAGAGAAAATCGACGTTCCGGAAATCGTGGAACAAAACGTTTTTCGGGCCTTGGGTGGAAAGGGAGACCGGAACCTTGGAAACGGTCTGTGTCGCGTCCGTGTGGAACAGGATTTCCGGGTCGGTCTCTTTCGTGATTCGGGCCAGATCGGCGATCGGGAACAAAACGCCCGTTTCGTTGTTCGCGTGCATGATCGAAACCAGCAGCGTGTTTCCCGGTTCCAGAGCTCGCACGAAATCGGCCTTGTTCAGCCGACCATGACGGTCCACCGGGAGGTACGTCACTCGGTAGCCGCGGCGTTCCATTTCCTTACAGACCGAAAGAACGGCCGGATGTTCCACGGTGGTCGTGATGATGTGCTTCCGGTTCGGGTTGGCGGCGGCCGCGCCGAAAATCACGTGGTTATTGCTCTCGGTGGCGCAGGACGTGAAAAGTATCTCGCCG
Organism: Thermoguttaceae bacterium; assembly: GCA_017454585.1. The sequence goes on from JAFTCU010000227.1 coordinate 6,829, forward strand.
TCCGAATCGGTATTGAAAAAGCCCGCGATACGCTTCCGGGCGAGTTTGATCTCCTGCGCCACGCCTGAGGCGGAAGGGTACATCGAGCTGGGATTAAAATATTCCGGTCCGAAGAACGGCTTCATCGCCTCGAAAACCTCGGGGGCTACGCACGTCGTCGCGTTATTGTCCGCATAAATGATTGAATTTTCCATGAAAATGCCTTTACTGTTTACTCTTTTCCGAAAAGGTTTCGTTTCTTTTCTTAATTATACCCAATTCACCCACAAGCGCAAGGAGGACCCAAAAAAGAAAGGAGCCAGGCTTTTTAACACTGACTCCCATAAGATACGGAGGGCCGGCGTCTCGCCGGTCAAGTTAATGGAATTGCTCTTTTCCCGCTTTTCACATTATTAACTTGAGCGGCGGGACCCCGGCCTCCGTATCGATGACCCTGGAAGCGTCGTCCCCGTAAACTTTACTTCTTCCCGCCTTCGCAAATACTGAAGCAGGTCCAGACCGGGTGATGGTCGAACGGGATCTTTTCCGGTCGGTGGAACTGCTTTCTCAGGTCCCAAATACCCGATTTGTTTTCATATTCGGAAAGCGGACGTGACTCGAAGAGGATATTCTCGGCCACATAGCTGAACGTCCCAAACGTGTTCGTCGGATAGTCAGGATTCGCCCACGTCACAGTTTCGTTGAATCGTGCGTCCCCCACGACCGTCTGGCGGGGTTCCAGACCAAAGTAACCGAACATGACCACGTCGTCCTCGCGGTCAAAATCTCCCCGAACCGTGGCTTCCTTCAGACGTGCCACCATACCCGGCACACTGTTCAGCTCGTCCTTTTCAAATCCCGGGTATAGCTGCATATTTACGGCGTAAAACGTGAATGCCTTTTCCGCCGGGGCCTTTTTCACGCGATACTTTGCCGAAAGGGGCGGGAAGGAAAACGGCTGGTTGGGCATTCCTATGAGCTGAATGGTCGAAGGATCAACTTCCAAAACATTCTCATCGTAGAAAAAGACTGGAACCGGACGATTGGGGGAGGATTTCGATGGGAAAACCACCGTGTACCGATACGAATGACCTGTTCGCAGGGAAACCTCTCGCACGATTTTTTCCAGAATATCTGCGTTCTCGGCATAAATCCCCTGAACCGCCAGAAGATCAAACTGAGCGATGACCGTCAGGAAATCATCCTTGAATTCCGAGTTTTCCAAATGATGCGGGCGAAGCGGGTCCACACAAAACGAACCCATAAGGACCAGGTTCGGATCTGAGAACACCCGGGTAATTTTCTGGATCCCCACTTCCGGATTATAGTCCTTCATCATCGAATCCGCCACTGCGGAGGTTCCAACCGATTTGTTTTCTTTCACCTGAATCGATTCCGGAATCGACAAATTTTCCTCTGACTGAACGATTTCATTTCCCTCAGGCGCTGGAAATTTACCCACAGAATGCGGGCGCGTCGGAATATTGGACTGCTGATGATTAAACCCGCCTTTCTCCTCTTCACCTTCCTTGGCCTGGAGATGGTCTTTGATTTTATCGATCCCAAATGTTCCTAACCCCACAAGCCCCTCTTTGTGGTCCAAACGCGAATCCCTGCCGAGTCCATCCGGGTACACAGGGTAAGTCTCTGAAAGATTCTCTTCTTTGGAAGATAAAACGACCCTTTCCAGTTTATTGGAATCCTTGTAGGTAAAAATATCGATATGCACTTGCGAAAGCGCAAATAAAATCAATCCTACAGGCGACATAAACACACAAAATTTTATCCAGTTCATCAAATGACCTCCTTGCGAATGATGAAAGAAGTACACCTGTAATAATTATGACACATTTAATGCGTACAGGCAAGGAAAATACTGAAAAAAAATATTATAAAAGATTTAATTTTTTTGTCAAAATGGGAAAGATTGATGATTATAACGATTTTAACACATTTAACAATTTTTCCAATTTTAACAGTTTTAACATTCTTCAGAAACTTTGAAGCATCTTTTCGGCTATTACCAGTTCCTCTGGCGTGTTGACCGAAACCGCCTCGATCGGCCGAAGTACGGGAAGCGCCCGGACGATTTTGCCGCGGGAAAGAAGAATCGCCGGCGCGTCAGTGATGTAGTACTCTCCCTGCACGTTGTTCGGGGTCAAAGCGTCCAGAACGTCGCACAGTTCTGCCGCGTCGAAAACGTAGTAACTCTGGTTCACCTCGCAGATTTTGCGCTGCTCGTCGGTCGCGTCCTTTTCCTCGACGATCCCGATGAAGTTTCCGTCGGAATCACGCAGGATCCGCCCCAGCCCGTACGGGTTTTCCACCCGAATCGTTCCGAGCAGGCACGCGCAGGGGTTTTCGTTCCAGTTCCGCAGAAGGTCGGCGATGGTTTCGCCCTGCATGAGCGGAGAATCTCCCGCCACGACCACGACCGGCATCGATTTCCCGGGGTTTTCCGCCAAAATCCGACGCAGTGCCGGGACACACATGCGAACCGCGTGACCCGTCCCTTTCTGCTCGGTCTGAAGTACGAATTCCAGATCGTCCTGACCTGTCAGCGCCTCGCGGACCATCTCCGCGCGGTAGCCAACGATCGTCAGAATACGCTCCACCCCCGCAAAACGCAACGCCGCCAGCGGGTATGAAATCATCGGCTTCCCCAAAACCGGCGTGAGGACCTTGGGAAGTTCGGAACGCATTCGTGTGCCTTTACCGGCGGCGAGCAGAATTGCAAGCAACATTTGGTTGAGTTAGGAGTTAGGAGTTTTCTTTTAAAGTTTTTGTGATTGACGAAAGCATACGGAACAGCTCGTCACAGTCCTTTAAAATGGAATCTTAGTACTCCCGTTTCAGGTAATTACTTTTATAAAGGAGCGTGAGCCAGTAGCGTGTTTCGGAGGCTTCTTTAAATGCAATGTACATTTTTGCCAAAAAATCCTTACCGCTGATTCCGCACTGGGCTTCTGCGATATTGGCGCCTATACTTGTTCCACAGCGTAATAACTGTTTGGAAAGAACAAACTCTTTATGTTCCTTACACAAGTAATTATATAGTTTGATTATGCGCAAAGCAAATGCCTCGCTTTTCGCGTAAATGGTACTTTCATTCACGAAAAATTAACTCCTAACTCCTCACTCCTAACTCCTAACTATTTACGAATTCGGTGACGCTGTCCGCGATTTCCTGGAACAGGGAGTTGCGCTTTTCGTCATCCGTGTTCAGCATCGTAACGCGGAAGCCGTTCATGTCCGTCGCGAAACCGGTCAGAGGCACGATGCAGATCCCCTTCGAGCCGAGGAGATTGTACACGAACCGCTTGTCGCCCGGAGCGTTTTCGCAAAGCTGATCCACGTAATTGCGCAAGTTAGGATTGGAAATTGGAAGTTTTTGTCCGGCATGGAAGATTTTCTCGTCGAAAAAGACGCTCAGATAAAACGCGCCTTGCGGCCGGTGGCAGATCACCCCCGGCACTTTACGGAAAATCTCGTACGCCTGATTCGCCCGCTTCTCGAAAATGGACGCGCGCCTTTTCAGGTGTTCCGGGTATTTCTCCGACCCAAAAACCTGAGGGATCGAAAGCTGCGGGAGCGACGTGGCACAGACTTCCAGCATCTTCGCATTCAGGATCGAGTCGATGTATGTCGAGAAATTGGGGTCCTTCTCTTTGTTCAGGATCTCCATCCACGCGCAGCGGGACCCGGGCCACGGGTATTCCTTGCTGATGCCGCGCAGGGCGATGGCCGGAATGTCGTGGGCGTACTGGGAAAGGTGGAACGTCTTCGCGCCGTTGTAACAGATGTGCGAGTAAATCTCGTCCACGAGCAGGAAAAGGTCGTACTGGCGCGCGATCTCGGCAAACTCCTCCAGAATCTCACGAGGATAGACGATCCCTGTCGGATTATCAGGGTTCACCATTCCGATGCCCGAGATCTGCGGATTGTACCGGATGATGTTCCGGATCTCGTCCATGTCGGGGAGCCAGTTGTTTTTCGGGTCAAGCCGGAACTGGAGCGGTTTGTAGCCGCCGCGCTTGCTCTCGTTCGAGGAGTGCGTCGAGTAGATCGGGGCCGGGAGCAAAATACGGGCGTTCCGGTGCACCAGCTCGTACACTTTGTCGATGGCGTCGGCCGTTCCGTTGAAGAAAATGATGTCGTTCGGGTTGATTTTTACGCCGTTCTCGCGAATATTCACCTGATGAGCCAGAAATTCACGCGTTTCCAGCACACCACGGGTCGGGCAGTACCCCCACGAACGGTTCTCGTTCAAAATCCCGTGTACGATTTCTTTGATCCAAGGCGCAACCTCCTCTTTCATCGCGATCGGGTCACCAATATTCTCCCACGTGATCTGGAGGCCCATATCACGCATACGATAAGCATGTTCGACAATCTGGCGAATTTCGTATTCAAGGAATACAGCACCTTCATGGACTAAATTATTTCTCATGGTGAAATTTCCTTTGATCTTCAAGAAAGCCGTGCGTTGTATTGGACTCTTCGGGGACAAATCTTCCAGCGGCTTCCCTGTAACCCACTTATTGACCGTTGATCTCCGCTTTCAAAAGCCGGCACTGGGCGATCTTCTCGACCAGATCCTGCGGCGTGAACCAGTACTGATTCGTCGATTCAAAACCGATCGCGGAGTCCTCACGCACGAGCGCGAGTTCCTGTTCGGCCAGCGCAATTTCCGAGTCGAGGATCTCCAGCTTGCGCTTTACATCAGCCTGTTCCTGAGATTCACGGATCAAGATCCACTCCGCCTGATTGGCCGAGCTGGCGAAATGGATCCCGGCGCAGCGGGCGTAACGGGCGTCCTGCGCACAGGCGGCGCGTTTTTCCTCCGGCACGTCGTTGAGCGTCGCTTCGAGCATTTCCGCACCGCGGAGCATCCCGACCGAGGTCTTGCGCATCTGACTGATCCAAACCTCCGGCGGGTAAACCGCGCACCACGATTTCAAATCGTCGTACGGGATCCCGACCATCGTCGCCCGGTAATTCGTCGGCTTCGCGAAAAGCGGGTTGGCCGGGCCCATCTGCTGAGGGCCGTCGTAGTTCACGCCCACGTGGTAGGGGAATTCCTGGTAAGCGGTTGAAAGCGTCGTCCATGCTTCGAGGACCTTCGACGCGAGTTCCGGCGAGTACCGTTCCGACGCGATCCCCGTCAAAACCTCCTCCACGGTCGGGATCGGAGTCCGGCTGAACGCGGCGGGAAGGCTCAAATTCGGCGACGGGTAACCGCCCAGCGACCAACTGCTCATCAGGCCGTTCACACCCGTAAGCGCAAGGTTCCGGCAGTGCTCCGCGCAGAGGTTCATGACCGGGACGTACGGAACGGACGCGATTTCCCACGTCGTGCCGAGCTGGATCTTGGCGGCGGTTTTCAGACCGCACTCCTGCGCCGTTTTCCACTGCGCCAAAGCCTTCGGACCGGGACCGACGACGGAGAGCGCGTACTCACCCACGGCCGACGAAACGCCGCCGCGGTTGATCGGGACCGCCCACTCGCTGACGCTCATCAGGTACACGCTCTTCGGGAGTTTTTTGATCATTTCCGGCGTGGGGGCGTGATTTCCTCCGCCGCCCCAGTCCCAAACGATGACTTTCGCGTTGGGTGCGCTGCGGTGAACGCCCTCTTCCATCACGGCATTCACATCGGCGAGGATCTCGTAGTAGTCGCGGTCCTTGCAGACCGGGCAGGTCGCCTTTCCGCCGTGAGACGCACAGTTCGTGAAGTTTTCCGAGGCCGTGATCGTGAAGATCCCGCCCAGGTCGGGGACTTCGCGGAAAACGTACGCCAGCGAGTCACCGAGCCACTGCCGGACCGCCGGGTGAGCGGTGCAGAGCGCGTAATACTCGCCTTCCTGCGCGCCGCGGATCGACTCACGGCCCAGCTTCGTGAAAAACTCCGCCTTTTCCGCCCGCGGCTCGTTCATGTACAGGAAGACGGAAATGCCGTATTTCTTCGCACGGTTCACCAGCGCGCGCAGGTTTTCGATCCGTTTCTCGTGGCCTTTCCCAAACTCCGGGAACGTCTCGGTCGGCGGCGCCAGATCCCGCAGGACCGTGTGGAGCCAAACCCCCGTCACCCCCGCACGCTGGAGCTTTTCGAGCAGGCCGTCCGGGTACATGCCCGCGTTCTCATCGGAAAGCGGATCGCCGAAAAGCGCGCAGTACGAATGGACGTAATTCATCTCGAAGCGCGGCGGCTCGTTCGTCCGGGGCTTTTCCCATGGCTTGCCGGACGTTCGCGTCAGGTCCTCCATGAAGGCGAAACGCGGGATTTCCGTCCCGGTAAATGCCGAATACTCCGTCCCGACCGCCTCGCGCCACGCCGCCAGTTTCGCAGGGTCCGGCTCCTCAAACCGGACCGGCTCGCACTTCGGCTTCAGGCGCCCCAGCTTGATAAACAGGAAATCGTCTTCACGCAGATGAAACGCCAGTTCCTCCGCCGTCATGCCGGTCAGCGGCAGGATCTGCTCGTACGGGAGCAAATGCCACGTCGCCCGGACGAGCGTGATGTAGATCTGCGCCCGCGACCAGGTCGGTTTGCGGTACTCGGGAAGGCCCAGTTTTTGGGCGAGCGCCAGAACCTGCGCGGGTTCCGTGCCTAAAACTTCCGCGATCGTTTCCACCTCCGCCAGATTCCAGGTCCGCCAGACCACCGCGCACGTACGATTCGGGAACCACGAAAATTCCAGCGCCTGCGGTTCGGCGCCAACGGGTAAAACCTCCACGCCAGCCGCGAAAAGCGGAGCGCAGAAGAGCAGAATGAGGAGGGAGAGTAAGCGTTTCATTTTAAACGAATAATGAATAACGAATAACGAATAATGATTTGAATAGTGAAAAACGCCAACGAATAATGGTCCCCGAAGGAACTCATTATTCGTTATTCGTTATTCATTATTCATTTAATCAGTACCGATAGTATTCCGGTTTAAACGGTCCATCCACCGGAACGCCAAGGTAATCGGCCTGGGCCTGCGTCAGCTTCGTCAGGTGAACGCCAAGCTGTTCCAGGTGCAGACGCGCGACTTCCTCGTCGAGTTTCTTCGGCAGGACATGCACGCCGAGCGGGTAATTTTCCGGCTCCGTCCAAAGCGCGATCTGGGCGAGCGTCTGGTTCGTGAACGAGTTCGACATCACAAAGGACGGATGGCCCGTCGCGCAGCCGAGGTTCACCAGACGGCCTTCCGCCAGAAGGATGATCGAGCGGCCCGTTTCCGGGAACGTGTAGCGGTCCACCAACGGTTTGATCTGGGTCTTCACGATGCCCGGGTAGGCGTTCAGGTCCGCCACGCGGATCTCGCAGTCAAAGTGGCCGATGTTGCAGACGATCGCGTCATTCGGCATCTTGGACATGTGCTCGGCCGTGATGATGTCGCAGCAGCCGGTCGTCGTGACGAAAATGTTTCCGATCGAGCAGGCTTCGTCCATCGTCATGACCTGGAAA
>JAFTCU010000003.1 GCA_017454585.1 Thermoguttaceae bacterium
AGGCCCTGAGCGAAGCGGAAAAGGCCGACCTGACCCGCGTCAAGATCGCCAAAGAGGACGTGGAAAAAGCGGGCGAATTCTTCGTTCTGAAGGCGGATAAATCGGTGAAACTCGACTCGCGCGCCTTCAAAATGTCCAAGAGCCGCGGAAACGTCATTAACCCCGATGACGTGGTGAAAGAGCACGGCGCCGACTCCCTGCGCATGTACGAAATGTTCATGGGCCCGCTCGAAGCCGTGAAGCCGTGGAGCGTCGAGAGCGTCTGCGGCGTGCGTGATTTCCTAGGTCGCGTCTGGCGTATGATGATCGACGAAAGGGCCGACGAGATGAAACTCTCTGAGGCCGTTCAGGACGTCGAGCCGACGGAAGAGCAGAACCGCGTGCTTCACAAAACGATCAAAGCGGTCCGGAACGACATTGAATCGCTCCAGCTCAACACGGCCATCGCGCGCATGATGGAGTTCCAGAATTTCTTCAGCAAGCAGACGGTCCGTCCGAAAAAGGCGATGGAGGCGTTTGTGCTTCTGCTCGCTCCGTACGCGCCGCACATCGCGGAGGAGCTCTGGCAGGCGCTTGGGCACGAAAACACGCTGGCGTACGAGCCGTTCCCGCAGTTTGACGAGTCGGCGCTGGTGCAGCACACGGTCGAAGTGACGCTCCACGTGTGCGGCAAGCTGCGCTCGAAGATCCAGCTCCCCGCGGGCCTGGACGCGGCCGAGACGGAAGCCGCCGCGCTGAAGGACGAAAAGTTCTGCAACTGGATCAATGGGAAAACGGTCGTGAAGAAAATCGTCATCCCGGGTAAAATGGTGAATTACGTTGTAAAATAGATTTCACTCATAAATTCCCTCAAAACGAAAAATTTTTAAAAAATCCCGAAAAATCCGAGGGATTCCCCTTGACGGAAAAGTTTTTTTCGGTGATAATAAACCAAAATTTGGATTACAATCATTTCCACATTTAATTAATGGATTAACTCAAATGAAAGAAGAAGTTCGTCGTGAAAACGATTTGGAGAGTTGGCTTGTATCAAACGGTGCGTGGCTCAAGGACTGCTGGAAACCTTTGGTCATAATCGCAGCGCTTGTCCTGGTGGTTTTCATTTCCTGGGCCTCTGCCAAAAAGGCGAAGATCAACGCCCAAAAGAAACTCTGGGAAAATTACTACACGATCGCCTCGGCCGAAGGTAAAACGCCTGAGGAAACGCAGGAAGCGCTTGCAGCCTTTGCCAAGGCCAATTTGAACTCGCTGCCGGGATCGCTGGTCGCGTTTCAGGATGCTGCCCGCGTTCAGATGGAAGGCGTTCAGAAGCTCGCCGCCAATGACCTCGCCGCTGCCAAAGAAGCTCTTGAGAAATCAAAGACTCAATTTACCGAGCTTGTTTCGGCGAACGTGAACGATAAGATGAACCAGATGGCCAAATTCGCGCTCGCCAAGAATGCTGAACTGATGGCCCAGATCGAAAATCAGGAAGAAAACATCAAGGCCGCCAAAAAACTTTACCAGGAAATCACGCAGACGCAAGACTCCTACGGCCGTAAAGCCCAGCAGATCCTGGACGTTTACAAACTCGACGAAGCCAATATTGTGGCGTTGAGTGTTCCGACCCCGGCTGCTGTTACCCCGGAAGAAGTTTCCGAAAGCAAAGAAGAAAACACAAATCTGGACGTTCCGGACCCGGAATTGCTCGCTCCTGAAACTCCTGCCACGCCGGAGCCCGTTGCCGAACCAGCCCCGGAATCTGTTGCTGCTCCAGAACTTGAAGCTGCTCCTGAAACTGCACCGGCCCCTGAAGCTGCTCCTGCCCCTGAAGCTACTCCCGCTCCTGAAGCTGCTCCCGCTCCTGAAGCTGCTCCTGCCCCTGAAGCTGCACCGGCTCCTGAAGCTGCTCCGGCCCCTGAAGCTGCACCGGCCCCTGAAGCCGCACCGGCCCCTGAAGCCGCTCCTGCTCCTGAAGCCGCACCAGCTCCTGAAGCTGCTCCGGCCCCTGAAGCTGCTCCGGCCCCTGAAGCTGCTCCGGCTGAACCCGCCGCGCAGAACTGAATTAAATCGAAGTAGAGGGCCTGCGCCACCTCAGGCCCTCAATTCATCATTCATAATTCATAATTGAGTGAACCTCCGTTTCGGGGGCTTTTTTTATGACCGAGCCGCAAGATTTTACCGACGAGCTAATTTTTCCAGACGAGACAGACGGAGCAGGGGACGCTGCGCACGAGATCCCGACCGGGACTCAGACCGTAGTTACGGCACTGGACGAGTCTGGGTGGCGGCTCGATAAATTCCTCGTGTACCATTTCCCGGATTTCAGTCGCGTGATGATGCGCAACGCGATCACAGACGGAAACGTTTTTGTGGACGGGAAAACTGCGAAGCCGGCATATAAACTGAACCCGGGTCAAACGGTCACGATCACGCTCCCGGAACTTCCGCGGGAATGTCCGCACGCCGAGGATATTCCGCTCGAAATTCTATACGAGGACGAGTGGGTCGCAGCCGTGAACAAACCGCCGGGAATGGTCGTTCATCCGGCTCGTGGCCATTGGTCCGGTACACTCGCCAGCGCTCTGCAATTCCGTTACGGCGACGATTTAAGCCAGTCCGGCGGCCCGCAGCGCCCAGGGATCGTTCACCGTCTTGACCGCGATACCAGCGGCGTGATCCTGGTCGCGCGCAACGATTTTTCCCATGCGAAACTTGCCGCGCAGTTCGAGCAGCGCCTCGTTCAGAAACAATATTTTGCGGTTTCTTACGGTCGGCCGGGGCGCGACCGCGACTGGATCGACGCGCCGATCGGTGACCACTCCGGTGGTCAGCGTGAGAAGAAAATGATTCGGTTCGATGACCCCGATGCCCGTGCTGCACGGACGTTTTACGAAGTCGCGGAGCATTTCAACGGTTTCACGGCTTTTCGGTGTTTCCCGAAAACGGGCCGCACGCACCAGATCCGCCTTCATCTGACGCACATCGGATGCCCGATCGCGGGGGATCTGCTTTACAGTACGCACCCACGGCTTTTGCTCGGTGAGCTTCGGCGCGACCGGTCTCTCTCAGGGATCTCGCTGGATTCGGCGCTTTCGCTTCCACCGGAGGCGGACGACTACGAAAACACGGACTGGAATGCGCTTTCGGCCGGCACTCTGGTTTTGGAGCGTCAGGCATTGCACGCCCAACGGATCGAGTTTTTCCATCCGAAGACGGGCGAGAAAATGCAGCTTGAGGCTCCACTTCCGCTTGATATTCGTCGTTTTTTGTATTTATTGGGAAAGTACAGAAAATAATTCCCTGTACCCCCTTGACAATTTGTTCTTTCCGGTTTATACTTAATTTCTAATGCGTGTTTTTTCTGACAAATTTCCATGCAACTTCCGGAAAGGCCTTTTTATGAAAACGTTTTTATCCGCTCGCCTGCTTTTGAGTCTTGCGCTGATTTTTATTTCCAGCGCAGTTTCCGCCCAGTATTTTCAGGGCAGTCCCCAAGTGATTTGGGGAAAACCGCTCACGGACGCTGATCTGAGTGGCAAAGTCGTTTATATAGAATATTGGGGAATTTTTTGCGGTCCATGCCGGGCTGCGTTTCCTCACCTGATCGAGTGCCAGTCCAAGTACGGCTCCACCGGGAGCTTTGTTTTAATTGGAAGTCATTTGCAGGATATGGGGCAGGAAGTGACGGATTTCCTCAAACAGAGCAACTGCAACTTTACGAATTACCAAGGCTATAATTGCCCATTGGCTCCGCCGAAAGATGGTGGAATCCCGCAGGCGTATCTCCTCAACTGCCGCGGGGAATTGGTCGCTGCAGGGACTCCCAAAGACGTTCTCCCTCAAGTCGAATTTCATGTAAAAGAGGCGCTTCAGCGTAACCGTCTTGTGAACGGTTTTAACCCGATTCTGGACCTGAATGTGCCGAAGTCGCAGGCAAAAGTCGCGATGAAGTTTACTTCCGACAAAGCGTGGGCTCCGTTAATCAAGCAGATGGAGAAAAAAGCCAGTAAAGACGATGAGGTGAAGACATTCATCGACGAAATCAACGTATCGATCAATACGGAACTTCAATCGCTCAAAGACCTGTTGGCGGAAAGACCGTCAGAAGCGCTGTATCGCTTGAACGCGATGATGAAGTGCCTGAAGGGATTGCCGCAGGAAGAAAAAGCGGCTAAAATCATCAAAAAAGCCAAAAAAATGGAAGGGATCGATGAGATGCAGAAAGTTTGGTCCCAAATGCAGGCTTCCCGGAAAAAGATGCAGAGTGGTAAAATGAATCCCTCCGCCGCTGGGAAAGAAATCGCTAAAAACGTCAAAGCCCTGAAGAAGATCGCTGAAAACGACGCGTATGACGAGATCATTCGCCAGGAAGCCGAGACCCTGATGAAAAAAATGACCGGTTCGGAAGAATGAGGTCCTCCCTTTTTCCTTCCTGATTTTCAATTCCAAATTCCTAATTCCTCATTCCTGATTGAATCATGCGTCACATTACCTTTTTTTTGTTTTTTGTCTTCACAAGTTTCATCGCTCTTGCACAGGAGCCAATTCGTCTGACCGTTTATCCGTCGGAGGTCCTCAACCCCGTGGATACAAAGGTTTACGGCCATTTTCTCGAGCATATTTACAATTCCTGCAACGGCGGTCTTTGGAGTGAGTTGGTCTGGAACCGCTCCTTTGAGGCCGGCAAAGGCGGAACGTTTCAGTATGAAAACGGTGTTTTTAAGCAGACTTCCCGCCAGGGCAATCCCGTGATCCGTCTCATCGAAGGGGATTTTACCGATTACGAAGTCACGCTTGAAGCCAAAAAGTTTTCCGGAGCAGAAGGTTTTCTCATCCTTTTCCGGTCACACGGCAAAGAGACGTACTGGGCCAATCTCGGCGGTTGGAAGAATCGTGAAAATGCCGTTGAGAGGATGGACGGGGACGCCAAATATAGCGTCGGACGTCACATTCCATGCGAGCCTTTTGAGCCGCAGCGCACCTACGCCATTCGTTTAGTAGTCAAGGGCGGGCATTTCCAGGTCTTTGTGGATGGGAAATCCGTGCTTGACGTGACCGATGAAAAGCCGATCCCCGCCGGAGGTATTGGTCTGGGAACGTGGGAGACCGCGGCGGAATTCCGGAATGTCCTGATGAAAACTCTCGACGGGAAGATCCTCTACGATGGAAATCAGCCCGGGAAAATGGCGCAGAAAGCCGACGTGCGTTTCTGGACCATCGAGGACGGTTTCCCCGTCACCTCGGAAAATGCCGCCCGAAACGGCGAGAAATTCATCCGTTTCACTCAGAACGGCACGCTCTCGCAGGGGCATTTCGCGCTGAAACCGGGCGAAACGTACGACTTTTCCTACTGGGCCAAGGGGGAAGGAACCGTCACGTTCCAGAATCAGGCCGCGCAGGTTAAAAGCGCAGAATGGACGAAAGTCACGGGCTCATTCACCGTCCCGGCCGCCCAGGATTCGATCCTTTTCCAGGTCGATCCGGCCACGCAGGTCGATTTGGACCAGGTATCCATCATGCCGCGCAGCTGGAAGGAAAAAACGGGCGGTTTGCGTCCGGATCTCCTCGGCGCGATTCGGGACATCAAGCCGGCCGTGATCCGCTGGCCAGGCGGCTGCTACGCCTCCGCGTACCGCTGGAAGGACGGCATCGGCCCGCAGGATGACCGCGGCAGTTTTCCCGTGGAACTTTGGAACGACCGGGACGTGAACTCGTTCGGAATCGATGAATTCATGACCCTTTGCCGTGCGGTTGGAGCCGAGCCGATCATGGTGGTGGACATCGGAACGAAGCAGTGGGAGTGGACCCGCAAACCCGGCGAGAAGATCGACTTGCAGGAAGCTGTGGACTGGGTCGAGTACTGCAACGGTCCGGCCGACTCGAAGTGGGGCGCCGTTCGCGCGAAAAACGGCCACCCGGAACCCTACGGCGTCAAATTCTGGGAGATCGATAATGAGGTGCATCCGCAGCACACGCCGGTCGATGAATACGTCGCGGTCTGTAACGAGTTGATCCCACGCATGAAGGCGGTGGACCCCTCGATCCACGTCATTGCGTGCGGCTCGTGGGCTGGCGGAGACCGCTTCGGCTGGGATGAAAACGTCGGGACCCGCGTGCCGGGCATCGCGTTCGTTTCGACCCACCAGTACGACAATCCGGATGGTTACGCGGTGAACCCGTACCGGAACCAGCAGTTCTTCGAGGCGCGCCGCCAAATCCTCGAAAAGTCCGGGAATCCTGAGCTTCGTTTCTTTGATTCGGAGTGGAACGCGCAGAGCACCGATTGGCGCACCGGCCTGCACGCTGGCGGGATTTTGAACTGCTTCGAGAAAGCAGGCGACGTCGTGGGAATGGCCTCTCCGGCCCTCTTCCTGCGCCACGTTTCCGCCACGGGATGGGATAATGCGTTCATCAACTTCGACGAAAACGGCTGGTTCCCCGCGCCGAATTATGTCGTGATGAAGCTCTGGCGCGAGCACTACGCACCGAATCGTGTGAAGCTTTCCTCCGACTCGCCGGCGATGCTTGGCGAAATGCCGCTGGTGAACGCCGTCGCGACGCGCTCGGAGGACGGGAAGCAGATCATCGTGAAGGTCGTGAACAATCAAATGACTGACGCGCCGATCGAGCTGCGTCTTGAGGAAACGACCGTGGCGAGCGCCTCGGCCCAGTGCGTCACGCCACCGCTGGAGCAGGGCGAGGAACCAGCGGCAAAGCTGAAGAAGCGCAACACACTGGACCAGCCGGCGCTGATTAAGGCCGAGCCTCTGAACGTAGAGCTTTCGGAAGGCTGTGCCCGCGCGGTGCTTCCGTCGCTTTCTGCCTCGGTTTTCGTTTTGAAAGCGGGGGAAAAGTAATTTAAAGGCCCCCTCATTGAGGGGGCTGGCTCGCGCAGCGAGACTGGGGGAGTTTGGTGCCTGCTCAGTTCAACTCCCCCCGGCACTTCGTGCCACCCCCCTCAAAGAGGAGGGCTTTAAAAACGCAGGGGAAACCGCCCCAGCCATTTTGGAATGAATGCCCCTTTTTTATTTCTGATCGATCATGCGCAGAATCACCTTTTTTTTCATCTTCGTCCTTTCCTTTACGTTTGAGGCCTTGGCGGCGGAACCTGAAAAAACCTTCCAGCTTCGTTACAAGTGGCAGGCGGGTGACGTTTTGGAATGGGAAGTGACGCACAGTAATCGGACCGTCACGAAAGTCGGGGCCGTTACGGAAAACGTCGATACGTACACGCATTCGATGAAGTCCTGGAAGGTCGAAAAAGTCGCGGAAGACGGGACCGCCACGATCGTGAATTCCGTTCCGTGGGTCGATATGCGGGAACGCCGTGAAGATGGAACGACCCGGACGTTCGACAGTCGCAAGGAAATCGCTCCGAAAGAAGGTTTTGACACGGTGCCGGAATCACTCGGACGTGACCTTTCCCGGGTGCAGATATCTGCGCGTGGCGAGCAGATTTCCCGCGAGGATTACCGGGCGACTACCATTGTTCAACAGGCTAATCAGGCGTACGTTTGTATCCAGTTCCCCGAGGAAGCGATTCCGGTCGGTCACTCCTGGACGCATCAGTACCCGATTTACGCGCAGAACAAGCAGGGCCAGCTCCAGCGAGTGGAGATGATCCAGCGATTCACGCTCGAAAGTGTTTCGGACGGCATCGCAAAAATCGCTTACTCGACGAAAATCCTTTCACCCATTCAGGACCGTGCGCTTCAGGCCCAGCTTCTGGATAGGCTTTATGAGGGGATCTTTCTCTGTGACGTGGAACGGGGCCGGGCGATTTTCCTCTCCGAACGCGTCGATGAGTCAGTCATGGGGTTTCGCGGTGAGGTCAGTTCGCTCAAGGTTTCCATTAATTTCACGGAGCGGCTGATCCTGAAATGAGACTTGGCATTTACGGTGGAACGTTCGACCCGATCCACTTCGGGCATTTGCTTCTTGCAGAAACGGCGCGTGAGACGCTGGGCTTGGACCGTGTTTTATTCGTTCCGGCCAAAATCCCGCCCCACAAGCAGGGAAAGTATTTGACGTCTGAAGAACACCGCGTTGCGATGATTCGGTTGGCTTTGCGCGGGAATCCTGCTTTTAAGCTGGAACTCTTCGAGTTGCGTCAGAACGCGGTCAGTTATACGGTTTACACACTGGAATATCTGCGCCGGAAGTACCCTAACGACGAGTTGTTCCTGCTTATGGGGGAGGATATGCTGCGGATCTTCCCGGACTGGTATGAGCCTAAACGCATTTGCGAACTGGCAACGCTGGCGCTGATAGGGCGAAGCGGGCAGGAAATCGGGAATCTTTCCTTCTTGAAGGGGCTTGCCACACGGGAACGGCTTCGTCAAATCCGTGCATCGCGTGTCCCTATGCCGGCGGTGGCGTTCAGCAGTACGGAAATTCGGGAACGTGTAAAAGCGGGAAAGAGCGTAAAATTCTGGCTCCCAGATAGCGTACGGAAGTACATCGAGAAAAACAATCTATACTAAATCCTGCAGGCCCAGCATCAAACCAAAGGTTACGTCCTGCCCGCTGCGAAATCCAGCGATGGCAGGCCTCGCGTGGCCTATAGCGATTTCAGACGCCTGTTTTTATTTTCTTTCAATATTGCGCGCCGGTCCTACGTCTGCAGTCCCTTCGATCTCTACCAGAAGGTCAGGGCGGCAAATGTCCGCGATGGTGTAAATGCTCGGGACGTTGGGCAGGCGGCGTTCACATACCGCGCGAATCTTTTCGTAGTCTTCGGGACGTTTCACATACACACGAACGCTCACTAATTCCGAGAGTTCACAGCCGAAACCGGGCTTCCCGTGTGCCGCGAGATTCTGCTCGTTGATCAGGACCTCAATATTATTAAGCGTCAGTTCGGTTTGCTTTTCCGGATCGTCTTTGTACCACGTTTCTTGCTCGATGATGCTGGCGGTTCCTGAGACAAAAATCATACCGGAGTCGTGATTTGCGAGCAGAAGAGCACGCGAAAATTTCGGGCTTTTGATGCTGTATTCCGTACCGTAGCAGAACGCTGAGGTTTGCTGTGGGTTTTCGAGCGGCAGGATCACACCGTGCTCAGGGTCGTCAAACTTGACGGCCAGGGCACTCATCACCACAGTGTCTCCATCCGCGCCGATTCCCGTACTGGCCGGATAAACCGCGTGGGTCCAAGGGGAATTCGTCACGCCGTCGAAAAAACGAATGTCACGGAAGAAATCCGTCCTTGCGCGGTTTAGTTCCTTGTAGCGTTGAGTCTCCCCTTCCAGTTCGCTGTATGTCGGCTCCGTGATATTACCAAGGTAGAGCCACGTGCGAATGACGTTTTCGAACGGGATCTTCCTGCTTTTGAAATTCTTCTCCAGCCCCTGGAACATTCCGACCGACTGCGCGTACATGCTGCGCGAATAGTCCTCGGGTTCCTGCTCACACGCAAAATAAAGCGTTACGCCGTCCTGCTTGAATGCGAGTAAATTCTCACTTCGGTGCAGAACCTGGGAATTTTCCGGCTCAAGAACAAGCGCTTCGACCGCGAGAAGCTGGCCGTCGCATGGGGCCTGCGGGACGTACGTGTTTACTGGGATTTTTTCACCGTAATACTCACGCCAGATTTGCTGACAGACTTTTCGATCTTCGTAATTCTTCAGAAAAACCGTTTGCTGAATGACTTCCGCACCGGGAACGTATTCCTGAATCGCAGCGGAAATTTGGGCGTTTACCGAGTTGATCTGGATCTCCAGAGGTGTGCCCACAAGCTCCATCGGCGGGCAAACGGTCAACATTAGATGGACCGCATCAAATGTTCTGGAAATGGTACAGTTTACTTTTGTAGTTACTTTTGTAGTCGATTTTACACTCATCACAAACGTTTCAATCTGGCTGGGGGCAGGCAGGCCTTCTAGGGACACGGACTGATACTCGAATAAAAAAGGAATCAGCCTTTAATCCGTTTTCCCATAAAACTTTGTAAACCATCCTCCTGACGGTTTTCAGGGAAAGCCTTTTCCCCGGCGTTCATTCAATTTGACCGCCAGGGACGACGATCCATTTTCTGATTTTACACTAAAATCAAAAAATGCGCAAGAGCAGGAACCGCACAATATTCAGGATTTTTGCAAAAAAACGGTCTGAAAGCCGGAATAAACAAAACATAACGCACGGATTTACTCTTTGGATTATATTTTCTTACAATTCTATCCGATTTCGGATTTGAGAAAAGGGGGGAGGGGGAAATTTTACCGGATTTTATAAAGTATTAACGGATTCCGGCTGCATTTTATTGCGAAATAAAAAAGAAGGCCCTCAAAAGGACTCAAGCACACGGTAGTTCCACTTATGGCTGCTGGCGCAAACCCCTGACCAGGTTCATGACTTGCCGTTGCTTAAGCCCTTTTGAGGGCCATTCTTATGATTTGCTCATTATAACACATTTTTCTTTTTGGGAAAGGGGGGGATGAGAAATTTTTTTTGGTTCATCCGGCAGGTACGTACCGATACCTTTTGACACAGGATTTATGACTTAAAGTATTCGCAATCACGAAAACCATAAGCCTGACATAATCTTCTTCGACCCGCACAGAGGACACTGAAGCGAATCGGTTCTCTGAATACCCTTGATTACGATT
This sequence comes from Thermoguttaceae bacterium, assembly GCA_017454585.1. Next base: position 10,590 of record JAFTCU010000003.1, read on the forward strand.
TTGTGATCTTTTTTCTGGAAATGTCAGAAACGTGGTATTGACGAATCCCGGGCTTGTGGTATAATTTAAATTTGGATAAGGTTCTTCCTCGTGGATATGGTATGCAGTTTTCTTACATTATACACTGAACCTGTCCGCGTTTTAATTATTTTTCCGGTACGCGGTTGCCGGATGAGCTTAAAATAAATGCCAAACTGGAAACGTTTCAAATCCCTTCTTGCTGATTCGCGCAAGATTTTGATTTCGGCGCATCGTGACCCGGACGGAGACGCTCTCGGGAGCGAGTTGGCGCTCTGTTTCGCATTGGAAAAACTCGGTTACGAGGTGACGATCATGAACGCTGACCTCCCGAGCGCTCAGTTCGGTTTTTTCGGCCGTGACTTCGCCCGGTTCCGGCAGTTCGACGACGCCCCGGCCGTTTTTTTCGACGCGTTCGACACGTGGATCGTGGTCGATACTTCATCGCTCAGCCAGCTTGGTAAGATGGCGGCTCTCGTCGGGACGGGGATCAGGACGCTCGTGATCGACCACCACGCTGTCGGTGACCGGATCACGGAGTACAATTTTTCGGACGCCAGGCAGCCGGCGGCGGCTTGCCTCGTCATGGAACTGATCCGGAAGCTGGGCATTCCGTTTGATTTTCAACCTGAAGATTCTGATTTTTCGATCGCCAACTGCCTCTACTTTGGGATCGCGACCGACACGGGCTGGTTCCGTTTCCCCTCGGTCCTTCCCCGGACGCTGCGCCAGGCGGCGGAACTCATCCAATGCGGCGCCTCTACGGCCGATCTGTACCGCTGGGCTTACGAGAATTACTCGCCCGAGCGGCTCAAATTCATGGGCCAGGTCGCTCAAACGGCGACGTTTGCGGCCGATGGAAAAGTCGCGTACGCCTGGCTGAAGAAGAGCGACTTCCGGAGGATCGGCGGAACGCAGGCCGACACGAAAGACCTGGTGAACACGCTCCTGACGACGGCGGGCGTGAAAGCCGCGGTCCTGTTCACGGAGACCTCCGAGGGTATTCGTCTGAATTTCCGAAGCCGGGCAGACTACAACGTGGCGGAAATCGCGCGTCTTTTCGGCGGCGGCGGACACAAAAACGCCTCCGGCGCCACGGTCCACAAACCTCTGAAAGAGGCCATCGCGGAAGTGATCGAAAAGGTGATTGCGATGTTCTGAAAGACCGGCCAATTTGAACGAAGTTCAACACACCAGGCACGTTCCACTTCTACCTTTTATTTAAACACGGATTTTCACGGATTTAATGGATTAAATGGATTTCATTTTATTTGAACGGGAATCATCAAAAGAACTTGACAATCCCTTTAATAATCTGTGGAAATCCTTCTAATCCGTGAAAATCCGTGTTTAAATTGAAGTTTGAATCAGGCCGCGCTCACTCTTGGGAAAAGGGGTTCAGGTTTAGATCGATCGTAATGAGTTAAAAGTTGAACTTCGTTCAACTTGACCGACGAGGACGTCGGCCCTCCGAATCTTTTTCTGCCCTTAAAAATTTTCTTTTTTCCCGCTTCCCCCCCTTGACGGCACTTGAGTGCTGAGGTAAAATTGCTTTTAGTGACCGGTCTTTACACTCTCGCTGGAAGTCTGGTTTTCACGCATTCATTCACCCTCCAACCCTCATACGAATCATGAACCGAATCTCACTCGCCCTTTTGTTTTTTCTGACGTTTTCCCTGACCGCCCTGGCCGACGTGCCGACGAAGAAATTCATCGAGCTGGGCTGGGACATTCCGAACACCCAGTACATTCGCGGCCACTGGCAGGAAATGGAAGCCAATGCGCCGTTTGCCGGGATCATGTATGAGATCCGCGCCGCAGCCGGCGGGACTTCCTCGCAGCATTTCATGAGCCCCGACGACTGGAACCGTGAGGATTTTCAGTCCTGCATCGACGACATGAACTCGTGCAAGTTCCAGCAGTTCACGGACAATTTTATCCGCATCAACTTCAGCCCCGGAACGGTCGATTGGGACGACGACGCGGGCTGGGAGCGTCTCTGCAAGAAGGCCGCCATCTGCGCCTGGGTCGCTCGTGAGACCGGCTCGAAAGGGGTCGCGCCCGATTTTGAGTCGTACGGAAGGACCCTCTTCCGCAACTGCCTCGAGATCAACAAAGGAAAGAGTTACGCCGAGATGAAGAAACTCGTGCGCACCCGCGGCGAGCAGTTCTGCAAGGCCCTGGCCAGTGAGTACCCGAACATGACGGTCCTCTCTCTGTGGCTCAACTCGATCAACTCCAGCGCGGGCCGGAGCGTCAACCCCGACTCGCTTCTCGCGTCCTCCGGTTACGGTCTTCTCCCGGCATTCGTCGAGGGGATGCTTGCCGCGGCTCCGGCCGAAATGGTCCTCGTGGACGGCTGCGAGACCGGCTACTACATCGAGGGCGATGCGTTCCGCAAACAGGCCCTCGATATGATCCTCTGGACCGGAGCGTGTGCCAGACTCGTCGCGCCGGAACTCCGCCAGAAGTACCGCTCCCAGGTCCAGTGCGGCTTCGGCATTTACCTCGACATGTACACGAATCCCGAGGGAAGCCACTACTACCGCGGCCCACGTGAAGACGGCGGCTCACGGCTCGACCGTCTGTGCGACAGTCTGCGCGAGTCGCTAGCCGCCTCGGACCAGTACGTCTGGGTTTACGGCGAGAAAAACCGCTGGTGGAACATTCCGGAAAATCAGAATCCTGAAA
>JAFTCU010000228.1 GCA_017454585.1 Thermoguttaceae bacterium
CATGCGCTACAGCATTTCCAACACGGCTGAATACGGCGATTACAAGATCGGCAACCGTATCATCACCGAGGAAACGAAGAAGGAAATGAAGAAAGTCCTCAGCGAGATCCAGGACGGTTCGTTCGCCCGCAACTGGCTGCTTGAGAACCAGGTCAAAGCCCCGAACTTCAAAGCGATCCGCGCGAAAGAAGCCAAGCACCCGCTCGAAGTCACCGGCCGCAAACTGCGTAAGCTCATGAGCTGGATCGACGCGAAAGAAGTCTGAGATTAAAAACTTTGACGTTCAAGACTGATTGGTTCGGAAGGCGCCCGGAAAGGCCCTTCCGAATATTTTTCTTGTTTTTCCTTTTAACCTCTTTATTTCTGAAACGCAGAGCGAAAAAATGTACATTACACGGATCCAACTGAAAAACTGGAAAAATTTCTCTGAAGTAGATGTTCCGCTGACTGGACGCGTTTTTATTGTGGGTCCCAATGCGGTTGGGAAGTCTAATTTTCTCGATGCGTTTCGGTTTTTACGTGATATTGCGATGCCGGACGGTGGGCTGCAACGAGCCGTAAATGTTCGAGGAGGAATCACAAAAATCCGTAATCTGAATGCTCGCCAGGACCCGGAAATTCAAATTTGCGTAGAACTTTCTGATAAAGTGGGAGAATCCCCCATTTGGAAATACGCGATTGGGCTCCGTCAGGAAACGCGCGGCGAACGACGTCCGTACCTGACCTTCGAGAAAATCTGGCAAGGAGAAGTACTTCTTCTGGATCGTGCCATGGGAAAAGAGAATGAAACGATTTCCACACTTTCTCAAACGTGGCTGGAACAATCAAGCCAAAATGAAAAATACAAACCACTCCGCAAAGAGCTTCAGGAAATCATGTATTATCACTTGGTGCCGCAGCTTCTACGTTACCCGATGGTTTACGGCAGCAAGGACCAGGAACACGACCCATTTGGTCAAGGATTTTTAAAAAAGATTAATCAAACTCCCAAGAAAACCCAAAAACATCGTCTAAATGTCATTAACGACCTTCTTTCCAAAGCAGTTCCGCAAATCAAAGATTTAACAGTGGAACCGGATGATGGTGGAAAACCGCATCTTCATGCGCGTTACGAACATTGGCGGCCTAATGCAGGAAAGCAGGACGAAACAGATTTTTCTGATGGAACACTCCGTCTGATTGCCCTTTTATGGACGATCATGGAAAACAAAGGAATCCTGCTTCTCGAAGAACCGGAACTTTCACTCCACAACGCAATCGTTTCGCGACTTCCGTTTTTGTTCGCTCAGTCGCAAAAATCCAAAAAAGTTAAACGGCAGTACATCGTAACGTCTCATAGTGAAACGCTTCTTTCAGATGAAAGCATCTCCATGAACGACGTTTTAAGATTTGTACCAACTCCTAAAGGAACCGTTTGTCAGGTACTTTCCCAAAATGAACAGTGCATGGAGGAGCATAAAAATGGAGTACCTATTGCTGAAATGGTGGAGTCCGTAACCGCACCGCCACAGATCGGGCAATTAAGAATTCCCGGATTGGAGTGAAGCTCATGGCGTATGTAACTTTGATTTACGAAGATGAGCCGATGCGTGCCGTAATGGAAGCCTTGCTGCAACGCCGCCCCGAAATGCCGGAATTACGATTGATCAACTGTCGCGGCTGCTCGAGAATCAAAAAGAACATTCAGGCGTACTGCAAATCTGCCCATGGTTCAAATTTCTATTTTGTGATGACGGATTTGGACCGGAATCCTTGTGCGCCGGCTCTTGTTCAGGAATGGCTTGGAGGATTAAGTCATCCGAATTTCCTGTTTCGTGTCGCCGTTCACGAGGTGGAATCCTGGCTTTTGGCCGACCGGGAAAATTTCGCAGACTTTTTCAAGGTTCCATTGAGCAAAATCCCCCTGAATCCAGATTCCGAAGAAAATCCAAAAGAGATAATTTTCGAGTTAGCCCGAAAATCCAAAAACGCAATGATTCGGAAAGAGGTCCCGCCTGTCAAACTCGCCCATGCTGGAGTTTCGTATGTGTCCATCGTCACACAATTCATCGAGACCCAATGGTCGGTTTTGAATGCCGCCGAAAACTCACCCAGCCTGAAAAAAGCACTTCAAAGAGTTCTGGAATGGGACATTTGAAGCACTCCAAAACGCAGAAAATCATTGAATCAAACAAACCTTTTTTCCCCAAACTCCCCGCCATGAAACAGACCTTTTTCACCCTCACCGTTTTGTTCTTCTCGTTCCTCTCATTTGCCGCGCAGGGGGAGGAGCTTCGTTTTCTCGCGGCCAACATTTGGGGCGATTATTTCGGAAACCCCGTCGAGGGCCGTGATGCCTCATTCACCGCGGTTTTCAAACGGTACGATCCGGACCTGATCGCGCTTCAGGAAGTCACCCCGAACTGGTGGAAATCCAGCCTTTTCAAGGATTTGGCCGCGGATTATGGTGTCATTGGAGCCGATGAAGACCCCGCCGATTACGTCCCGCTCCTCTACAAAAAAGGACGTTTTGAACTGCTCGACAGCGGTTTTGATCTCTTCCACCTCAAGCTGGACCGGAGCAAGGGGATAACCTGGGCCGTGCTGAAAGACCGCAAGTCGGGCAAGACGTTCATCGCGTTTTCGACCCACTACTGGTGGAAAGGCGGACCGGAAAACGATTCCATTCGGCTGACCAACTCGCAGATGATCGCAAGCCGGCTGGAAAAGCTCCAGGCAAAATGGAACTGCCCGGCCATCGGCGGCGGGGATTTAAACTCGCGGCCCGGCAGTGACGCGCACAAATTACTGAACGAAAAAGGCTTTTTCAGCGCGCAGGAGATCGCCGACTCCGCCTCGCCCGAAGCCTCTCACCACGGCGACCCTGTGAAAGGGCCGGACGGTAAATACCACGGAACCCCGCGCAAGACGGGAAACGTGAAGGCCAACTCGATCGACCACATTTTCGTGGAAAAGGCTAAAATCCACGTAAAAACCATGCGTGTGATTTTGGACCAGGACGCTCTGGACGTCTCGGACCACTCGCCGATCTACTCGGATTTTGAGCTGTAATAACCCCCCAAGGATTCCTCATGAACGGCACAAAAATTTTGCGGACGATTCGTTCCGGCTTTCGTAACCTGCTGGGATTTCCCATCATGCGCTTTCTGTATTACTCCGGGCTGGGAAAATCGATTTTTGTCGATTCCCAGGGCCGGGCCAAATTGCGCAAAATGGAGGTTTATGTCGCCAACGGGTGCAATCTGAAGTGCCTGTTCTGCTCCCACCTGAATCCATTTCGGAAAGGGCTCATCCCGGCAGATGAGCTGTTCCATTCTTTTGAGGTCTGGAGTCAAAAAGTCACGCCCCGAAAACTGGGGATCCTGGGAGGTGAGCCGCTGCTTCATCCCGAGCTGGAACGCATTTTACGTGCCGCACGAAAGTTTTGGCCCGAGTCCCGGCTGGTGCTGACCTCGAACGCTCTCCTGTTTCCTGGAAAACCTGATTCTCTGTTGGAAGCGCTTCGGGAGACAAACACGCAGGTCCTCCTTTCCCGCCATCTGACGGGGGAGGAAAACGAAAAGAAATTCCAGGAAATTTGCAGCCGTCTGGAAGGGGCAGGCGTCTGGGTGACGATCATTCCAAGTTCGAGCCGCTGGAAACGCTACTATGAAATCGACGAAAATGGCCAGCCGCAGCCGTTTCACAGCAACCCGCGAAAAGCCTGGATCATGTGCGGCCCCAATACGTGCTTCAACCTGACGGACAATCAGTTGTTCCGGTGCAGCATCCTTGCGAATGCGGCCCGTGCGTACCGCGAAGGGGTTTTGAATGAAAATTGGGCAGTGACCCAGACGTACAAACCGCTTCAGGAAACCGCCACACAGAACGAAATCGTTGAGCATCTGTTTTTTATGCGCGGCCCTCTGCAAGCCTGCACGATTTGCCCCGAGACGACGGTTCTGGTGGAAGCCGAGCAGTTGGAGCGCATAAAAAATTCCCAGGCGAAACCCTTTTGAGAATTTGAGAAAGGAAAATCATGCGTTCTGTTTTTTGTTCCCTCGTTTTTTTAGGCCTTTCGCTGGTTTTTCTCACGACGCTCAGCGCGAAGGAGATCCCGTGTGAGGGCGAGTACCCCGGCCACTTGCAAGGGTTCGCGAGCGACGGCGAGTTCATCTTCTGGAGCTTCACCACGTGGCTCGTGCAGACGGATCTGGACGGAAAAATCGTGAAGAAGATCCCCGTCCCGACCCACTACGGCGACTGCTGCGTCGTGGACGGGAAACTCTACGTTTCCGTGGCGCTCGGCTGGCCCGCCAAAGAGGTCACGCACTGGACCTTCGTGCACGACTGCAAAACGCTTGAGCTGCTCGAAAAGATCCCGATGGAACAGGGCGGCGACGGGATCACGTTCCACGATGGTTTCTTCTACATCGCGCAGAAACCCGCCACGCAGACCCCCGACGAGAACATCGTGCGCAAAATGACGCGCGATTTCAAAGTCGTGGAACGTTTCACCGTCCCGGGAAAAACCAACTACGGGATCCAGGCGTTCGCGTGGGCGAATGGCTCTTTCTGGTGCGGCCGGTACAGCAGCGAGAGAACGGCCCAGTGCTCGCCCGACTTCAAGGTCCAGACATCTCAGCCGATCGACGTCAGCACCGGAGTTTACGAGATCCCCCCGACGGAAAAAGGGGAGCCTCGCATCATGGTCGGCGTGAATCGACGCAATCCCGAGACCAAAATGAACACGGCCGTCGCCCGCCCCGCGATTTTGCGTGACGGCAAGCTGGTCTGGGAATAAGCGTCGCTGAAACTCATGGAAAAAATCGATCCCCCAAACTCAAACCTTCAAAACTCCCATGAAGCACTTTCCTGCCCTCCTTTTTTGCGTCTTTTTCGTTTTCACCGCGTCCGCTTTTTCTGCGGATGGTCTCACCGTTTCGATCAATGGCCAGCCGGCGTCGGTTTCCTACGGGACCGCGGCAGGGGTCTGGCACTTCTGGGGCGGAAAGTCCCAGGTTTTGATCCTCGGGTTTCCGAACGCCACGCGGGACGACGGCTCCATCGGCCCTTTGTACCGCGTCGTCGCGGAGGTCGGCGACGGAGAAACCATTGAGCTGAACGGACCAGCCGGGGTCAAAACGATCACCCAATCCGGCGTGTTGCCCGTCACGACCGAAAATCTGGAGCCTCAGCGCCCGGAGCGCACTTTCGAGCCGATCGCCTGTTTCCCGGACCTTCCGCCGGCGCTTGCCGAGGCGCTCATCGAGTGGGACTGGCGGCTTCAGGACGGGATCAACACGCCGCGCGAGGCCCGGTCTTACCGCGAGGCGATCGCACGGATGGCCGGTCCGGCTTCAAGTGAAGTTTCCGCCGCGCCTTCCCCACTGACGGAAGCCGACTGGGAAACCCTCTGGCGAACGCTTCATCAGAAAAAACGTGAGCGGCTTCTGGCCCGGCCCGAATTTCAGACCGGCGCGCTTCTTTTCGTCAAGCACGTCCCCTCGGCAATGAGTCACCAGCTCACCCAGGTTTACGGCTACGCGGCCCGCCCGGGAGGCGGTCTTTTCGTTCTGGAAGAGCCGGGAAAATCATTCCGGACGCGCCAGCTCGCCGCCAATGCTTTTCCCACGGGAAACTTCATGAAGTCAGACATTTCGCCGGACGGAAAGACCATTTACACGGCATTCTGCGCGTGCGATTCCGCCCCGAAAGAATGGCGAGATTCGGAGAAAATGGCGCAGCGGTACCAGATTTGGGCGATGGATTCCGATGGGAAAAACGTGCGCCAGCTCACGCGGGGCGAGGCCGACTCATTCGCGCCGTGCGTCTCACCAACGGGCGAGATCATTTACCTCTCGACGCTCCGCGGAACGTTTCACCGCTGCGGCGGTGGGCCATGCTACCTGTACACGCTGACGCTCATGAACGCGGACGGCTCCGCGATCCGCCCGATCTCGTTCCACGAAACGAACGAGTGGGACCCAACTGTTCTGGAAAATGGCCGGATCCTGTACACGCGCTGGGACTACGTGGACCGGAACGCGGTACACTACCAGAATCTCTGGCAGACTCGGCTTGACGGGACGGAC
>JAFTCU010000229.1 GCA_017454585.1 Thermoguttaceae bacterium
CCCGCCGGTCAAGTTAATTGCTTTACGCTTTTCCCTCTTCATACATTATTAACTTGACCGGCGGGACGCCGGCCCTCCGAATCTTAATGACGCTGGAAACGTCGTCCCCGCAAAAACTTAATTACTTGACAGACTCCCGGTTTTATGTTATACTATACCCCGGAGGTTTGAAAATGTACGGTCTGGTGGACTGCAACTCGTTTTTTGCGTCATGTGAGAAGGTTTTCGTGCCGCGTTTGTGGGATCGGCCCGTCGTCGTGCTCTCGAATAATGACGGCTGCATCGTCGCACGCTCGCAGGAAGCCAAAGACCTCGGGATCAAAATGGGGGAGCCGTATTTTCAGGTCCGGCGCAAGTGCGAGGAGCTTGGAATTGCCGTCTTTTCCGCCAATTTTCCTCTTTACGCCAACCTGAGCCACCGCGTGATGCAGACGCTGCGCACGTTCTGCGGAGACATTGAGGTTTATTCCATTGACGAGGCGTTTCTCAATCTGACCGGCGTAGCCGACGCGGAGACGGAGGCGTTTCAGCGCCGCGTCATTGAAACGGTTAAGCAGTGGACCGGGATCCCCGTCTCGTTTGGAGTTGGCCCGACCAAGACGCTCGCCAAGATCGCGACGCACGTCGCAAAGGTCCGCCGGATCGGCTGCTTCACACTGAACGATTCCGGGACCCTGCGCGAAGTTTTGAAGGAAATTCCCGTCGAGGAAGTCTGGGGCGTGGGACGGCGGCTGGCCAAAACCTTCCGTACGCGCGGAGTCCGCACCGCCTGGGACCTTTACAATCAGAACCCGATCCAGATCCGCCACGACTTTTCCATCTGCCAGGAACGCACGGTCCGCGAACTGCGCGGCGAGCCGTGCCTCGAACTGGAGGATTTCGCGCCGCCGAAGTACTCGATCCAGTACTCGCGGTCCTTTGGAACGGTCCTGACCTCCCTCGACGCGCTGACGCATCCTGTTTCGACCTTCTGCGAGACGGCGATGGAACGTCTGCGCAAGTTCCACCTCTACACCGGGGTGGTCTGGCTTTCGTTTTACGGCTTTACCTCCGGGGCCGAGATCAACTCACGGGTCCCGTACTCGGACGGCGTGACGATCCCACTGGAGGGGAGCACCGACGACTCGCTGACGGTCCTGCCGCGGGTCCTGGAGGGGATGAAGAGGATTTTCCGCGAAGACGTGAACTACCAGAAAGCCAGCGTGACCCTTTTGGCCGTCACGCCGGAACCCGAGCCGGGCAGGTACCGCGTTTTCCAGTCGCTGGAAGAACAGGCAGCCGATGACAAAAAGGCAAAGATCCACCGGGACCTGATGAGTACGCTCGATGCACTGCATCGTGAGCTGGGCCGTACGTCGGTCGTTTTCGCGTCAGAGGGCCTCAAAAACGAGCAGGAATGGCGCAGCCGCCACAAGCTGCGCTCTCCGGGTTACACGACCGACTGGGAAGAGATCCCCGAGGTGAAGTAATTTCCACTTGATTTTCGATGATTCTTTTTTTCATAAGAAAGTTTTTCTTTTTTGTGAACTCACCCGAACTTTTACTTCTAAATTCCTGATTCTGTTTCCTCCTCCCCCCCCTTGATAAAAATTTTCTCTTGACTAAAATTAAAAAAAGCGAATTATGAACCTTTGAACGATTTTATGTTTTGAAAGTATTTTCACGTTTTTTCCATCATGAAACCCAATTTACTTATTCGCGCTTCCGCGGGGTCGGGGAAGACGCGCCAGCTCAGTCTGCGTTATCTCGGCCTTTTACTCGGTGGAGCGAAGATTTCGACGATCCTGGCGTCCACATTTACCCGCAAGGCGACGGGCGAGATTTTGAACCGGATCCTTTTGACGGCGGCACAGGCCTGCCAGGATGAAGGACTGCTCACAGAGCTTTCTCAAATGGTTGGTCATACGGTCTCGCCCAACGAGATGAAGGCCGTATTATGCCGTCTCGTAAGGGGGTTAAACCAGATCCGCGCCTGCTCGCTCAACAGTTTCTTCAATCGTATCGCACTTTGCTTCCCGTACGAAATGGGGATCAAGCCCGGCTGGAGGATCCTTGATGATGTTGAGGACGCGCATCTGCGTTGGGACGCAATCCAGAAAACCCTCAAAGAAAATGAGGAAAACACGCCGACACTCATCCGCCAACTGTTTAAAGGGGAGTCGGTCAACCTGATCGCGGATGATATTTACAGGAAAATGGAGAAACTTCTCTCCCTGGAACACGAGGCCGGGACGGAAGCGTGGGATGCTATTCAGTCTTTACCTTTGTTTGGAAGATTGACTGAGGCGGAAATCATCGAGATTCAGAATACTTTGCTGAACGAACTGAATCTGAATGCCGGGAAAAAGCAATTAGAGAAGATGATCGAAAAAATCAGTGCCAAACTTCGGGTCAACGACTGGTATGGTCTGATGAAGGAAACGATCATTCAGGCCGCATTTCAGGCACCTCCCGGAAATCCGGTCACTTACTATGGAAAACCGCTTCCTGGGGCATTGGATGACGCGATGCGCAAGATTGCGTGTAATGCCGCGACGGCCTATATTCAGCTTATGCAGGAGCAGACCCGATCGGTCCATACGCTGATCGACGGTTTCACGAGAAATTACGACTTGGGGAAGATCACGGCAAACGGCCTTCTGTTCGACGACGTGACACAATATGTCGCCGAGTTTCTGAACGATCAAGGCGGGGACCTCCAACAGATTTTCTGGCGGATGAATTCTCCAATCGAGCACTTGCTTTTGGACGAGTTTCAGGACACTTCTCTCGACCAGTGGAAAATCTTTCGGCCCTTTGGCGACCATTGTACGTCAGGGAAGGGCAGGTCTTTTTTCTGCGTCGGCGACGTGAAGCAGGCGATCTACCGCTGGCGAAACGGCCGTGCGGAAGTTTTCGAAGCCATCGAAAGTACTTTTCCCGGGATCGAACAGGAAAGCAGTAATACGAGCTGGCGCAGCGCTCCGCCGATTCTGGATTGCGTGAACCGGTTTTTTCTCGACCCGGTAAAGAATCCTGAAATTCCCCCGGAGGAGTTTTGCGCTCCGGTCCAGTCGGAGCTTGGTCCTGAAGCCAAAATGGTGCCGGTTCGTGATCTTTTGAATGATTTGGCTCGTGAGGCGTGGAATGAGTGGAAATTCCAGAAACACACAGCTTCCCCCAAGTCCGCCAAATATCCCGGCTACTGGGAATTATGTACGATGCCAAAATGGGTGAATTCGGATGGTTCCGAAGGTCAAGAGATGAGTTCCGATCCCGTTTTCTCTGAAAGCGGGGATGATTCAGAGGGACCCGAAGATGCGTTTCGTCCAAGCCGGGAAGACGTTCAGCTTCGTTGGGTCGCTGAGCGGATCGCGGAGATATACCATCAGGGAAAAGGTCTTCATCGAATTGGCGTTCTGTTTCGGACGAACAAACGTATTTCCAAAGTCGCACGGTTTTTGCGTGAGCTTGGCATCGCGGTGAGCGAAGAAGGAAAGAACCCGCTGACCAACTCCAACTCGGTCTGTCTGACGCTGTCGCTTCTGAATCTGATGGATTTCCCGGACGACTCGGCAGCGTGGTTCCACGTAGGAAACTCGATTTTAAGCCGGCTTTTCCCTGCGCTTAAATGGCAGGACGAAAAGCAGATGGATCCGGAGGAACGCCAAATGTCACGTATAGAGCGGACCCGGTGTCTCGCGTCACTGCGGGAACGGCTTCAGGCGTTTGGGATATCGCAGTTTCTGGAAGAAGTCGCCCAGTTCCTTATGGAATATTGTACGAAAGAGGAAGCCCGGCGGCTCAAGCAGTTGATGAATCTGGCGGCGGCTTACCAGCAGACTTCCAAACTGGAGCGTGTTTCCGATTTTGTAACGTTCATCAAAGACTGCAAACTGGAAGACCCTTCCGCCGCTTCCGTCGTTTTAATGTCGATCCACGGTTCTAAAGGGCTTCAGTTTGATGTGGTGGTTCTTCCCGAGCTCCTGTTTCCTATGGCTGGGAAAACGCCGAAATTTGTGCCGGGATACGAAAATGATGACGTACTGAAAGACGTTACGTTCATCACTCCTGTTCCGGATAAAAAAGTGCGCGATGTGCTTTTCCCACCGACGTCCCCAGTTCGACGTGCGACGGATTTGAACGAGCGTGAACGGATCAGTGAGTCTTGGTCGCTTCTTTATGTTGCCATGACGAGAGCGATTTACGCGATGTACCTCTTCATCCCGCCGGTGCAGAAGAATCAGAAACCTCCATTTGCCCACGTGAGTGATGTACTGCGGACGGCTCTTTCCGGTGCGTTCTCGGCGGACGAAAAAATCCGGCTCGCGTTTGGTGGAGATCCGAAATGGTACGAAAAAACGCCCCAAGCCCTCCGGTTCGCAGAGAAACAAAACGAGGAAAACACGAAAATCCCGGTGGATCCCACAAAGGAATCCGAGGCGGTAGAGTCGCAGATAATCGAGCCGATCCGCTTCCTTCCAAACCCCAATTCAACCCGTGATCTGACTCGCCGGGCTCCCTCCAATATTGAGGACCGCCGCTTCGTGGATCTGAGCCGCAAGCTGGATTTTAGCCAGCAGAACACCGTCAACGGAACGATTCTGCACGGGTGGTACGAAAAAATAGCGTGGATGGAAAACAGTCTTCCATCGGATGACGAGCTGATTGCCTTCGCGCGTCCGTTCGGCCTGAATAAAGACCGCCTGGAACGGCTCCTGAAGAGTTTTCACAACTCGCTCAAGTCTCCGAGGGTGGATCGGGCTCTACACTGGACCACGTACATTCCGATGCTTCGAGAGAAGGTTTTGCGGGCGGGGATCCTGCCGCCGGAACTGGTTCCGATGAACGTCTTCCGCAAGTGTCCCAATGACCCGAACGAGATACGGTGGGAAGTGTACCGGGAAAAAGAACTGGCGATTCGCACCGAGACGGAGCTTCTGCTTGGAACGCTCGACCGACTGATTCTGCTGAGAAACGATGCGCGGGTTTTCTGGGCCGACTGTGTGGACTATAAAACAACACGGAAAATCAGCAACCCGGAAATTCTGGAAGAGAAAATTCGTTCTCACAGTTTACAGATGCGGGATTACCGGAAAATGCTTCAGCTTCACTACCAGATTGACGACACACAAATTTCCACGCACCTTATTTTCTCGATGCTCGGAATCGTGCGGGAAGTGCTCGGAAGAAATGAATAACGAATAACGAATAGTGGGAGGCGGTAATGGAGGCCGGAGGCCGGAATTACGCGTCAGGTTGACCCACTATTCAATATTCATTCTTTTTCTAGTCTTCAAACTTGAACTGCTCGCCGTAGCCGTAATGTTCTGCGACGTAATCGACGTCTTTGTAGCCGCGTCCGGAAAGGTTGACCAGGATCGAGCCGACCTTGTGTTCTTTCGCGTAACGCATCGCATACGCCACCGCGTGGGAGCTTTCCAGAGCCGGGATGATCCCTTCGTAACGGGAAAGCTTGAAGAACGCGTCCACTGCTTCCAGGTCGCTGGCGGTCACATACTTGACACGGCCCAAATCACGCAGGAAAGCGTGTTCCGGCCCAACACCCGGATAGTCCAGACCGCTCGCAATGGAGTACACATTCTCCGGGGAACCGTCTTCTTTTTGCAGGACTTTGCTCTTGAAACCGTGCAAAACTCCGTCAGTTCCGTACGTCATCGTGGCGGCGTGGTCGCCCGGATTTGTGCCGCGGCCGAGAGGCTCAACGCCGTAAATGTCCACCGGGTCGTTCAGGAACGGCGTGAACATCCCAATCGAGTTGGACCCGCCGCCAACGCAGGCCGTAACGGCTTCCGGCAGATGACCGGTCATTTCGAGGAACTGCTCGCGGGCCTCTTCACCTACGACGTATTGGAAATCACGGACCATCATCGGGAAGGGATGTGGCCCTACGACAGAGCCGATGCAATAGATGCAGTTCTGGTAATCTTGCAAGTACGCTTCAAATGCAGCGTCCACGGCCTCTTTAAGCGTTCTCTGTCCGCGCGTCACACAGACTACGTTCGCACCGAGCATCTTCATGCGGGTGACGTTTGGCGCCTGCTTCGCGATGTCAACTTCACCCATGTAGATGTCGCACTCGAGGCCAAAATAAGCGGCGGCCGTCGCAAGAGCCACGCCGTGTTGTCCAGCGCCGGTCTCCGCGATGATTTTTTTCTTGCCGAGATACTGGGCCAGCAAACCTTCACCCATGCAGTGGTTCAATTTGTGCGCACCGGTGTGGTTCAAGTCTTCACGCTTCAGGTAAATCTGGCATGCGCCGAGTTTCTGGGAAAGACGCTCGCAATGGTACACAGGGGTCGGGCGTCCCTGGAACTCGCGGCGAATGCGGCGCAGCTCGTTGATGAATCGGGCGCTCTGACAAATGGTTCGGTACGCCTGGTCGATTTCTTCGAAAATCGGGCGAAGCTGTTCCGGGAGAAAATCCTGACCGCCGCCATACGGGCCGAAATAGCCGTTCAAATCGGGGTACTTGCGCAGGTAAGTTGAATAATCCATGGGACCTCCTGAGGGATTTGTTTTGGTTTCGAGATTGAATATTTATATTAATGTAATCAAATTTTATCTGGTTTTCGCAAAATGTCAAGACGTGGAAGAAAAAAAAGAGAAAAATAGATGGATCCCCGGAAAAATTTCCCCGCAAAACGTTCCCTTTGGGGGGGGAACGCCTGACGGGGAAAAAGTTTCCGAAAAATCACTCCGTTGTCATCTGCTGGCCGGAATCGTACTGACCAGGCATCGGTTTCAGCGTGTAGGGGCTTTCCTGGATCTGAACTACCATCTTCGGCGTAAGACGTTCACCACCCTCGATCACCAGATTGGCTCCCGGGAGCAGATACTTGCGGCCCTCTTCATTCACCGGTTCCACCGCGAGCAGCTTGGAAACGTAACTCGCCTGCTTGCGTCCGTCAGCGGTCTGTGTGACTTTTTGGTCGTAAATATCCCCATCAAACATTTCGGCGGTGATCCGAACCGGGATCGGGATCGCGATCAGCTCGCCCTCTTTGTACGGTTTGTGGGCCTCTTCCGCGTCAGCCTTCGCTTCCGCTTCTTCCTCTTCCGTACGGTTTCTCACGATCCAAATCGTGTTTCCGTCCGGCTTGATGATGACGGAATCTCCCGGAACGATGAAGGACTCGTATTTCTCCGTGACGGGAATTCGGGACGTGACGCTCAACCCGGCCATCAGTTCTCCCTCTTTATCGTCAAGACGGACATAAACCGGAAATGTACGCGAGGCGGTTTCCGCGTTACGGACGATTTGAACGACTGTCCCGTAAACCGTTTTCCCGAGCGCATCGACCTGGATCCCAATTTTCTGGCCTATCTGGATCATGTGGATGAACGACTCGGGAACGTAAACACGCGCATCAATTTTCCCTTCGGAAATGACATCCACGACGGGCGTCCCGGGGGAGACGTACGTTCCAACGTCCACGTGGCGGGCGATCACCTGACCGTCAAACGGTGCGTAGATCGTCGAGCGTTTCAGCTTCTTTTGGAGTTCGAGGATCAGGACTTTCTTTTCGTTCATGTTGGCCTGAAGCTCGTCACGCTTGGCCAGAATGGATTCCATGTCGCTTTGGCTGACGGCGCCGCGTTCGCTCAGGGCCTTGGCGCGTTTCAGCTCGCTTTCCTGATAATTGTATTGGGCCTGAAGTGAAGCGAGAGACTCGATGGCCTGCCGTTCCGCGAGTTCCAGCCACACCGTGTCGATACGTGCAAGGACAGTACCTTCGGACAAAACCTTTTCGTTGTCCTCAAGGAGCGAGTCAAGCGAGGCGTCAGAAGGGTTGGAGTCTTCGTATTTGACGCGATGTTCCTTGACGTGCGAGCCTTTTTCGACGTAAATTTCCACGATTTTCCCGCTGACTTCGGCGGAAATGGTGGAACGGCGGATTTCTTCCAGACGACCGATGAGCGTGCGAAACTGCTGGGCGGTTCCTTTCTGGGCCTTGCCAACACGGACTTTGTACGTTACTGCGTTGGCGGCTGCTTTTTCGCCTTTTTCCTTCTGGATAGCTTCGTATTTCTTCGTGATGAATTTTTCATCAGCGATCTGCCCTTTGTAGAAGGTCGATGTTCCATAGAACCCCAGAAAGGTTCCAACCAGAAGAACCGTCAAACAAAGCGCGAAAATGATTAAACTTCTATTCATGTTCTCAAAATTGGCTGGAATTTTAAGGAGTTCTAAAAACTTTACATCATTATACCTTTTTTCCAGGAAAAGTCAAGGAAAAGACAAAAATTTTTCAAAGAAAAGAAGGAATTTATCTATTTTGATTTATTTTTCTCTTTGCCTCAAGGCCTCGTAAAAAAGGATCGCTGCGGTCGTCGAAACGTTCAAACTGTCCGCGATCCCATTCATCGGGAGGAAAATCGGCTGGATCCCCTCGCCTCGGAATTGTTCGGTCAGTCCCCACGCTTCACTTCCCAGCGCGATGGCGCACGGGCGCGTGAAGTCCGCCTTCGTGTAGTGGATCGCCCCGTCCACGATTGCAGCGTAGATCTGGAACTGGTGCTTTTTCAGCCACGCGACCACGTTTTCGCTCGAATCGGCGCAAACAGGCAGAGAGAAAATCGTGCCGAGGCTCGCCCGGATCGTGTTCGGGTTGAAAAGATCCGTCTGCGGATCTGCCAACACGAGGGCAGAGAGCCCCGCACCGTCTGCGCTCCTCAAAATTGCGCCGATATTTCCAGGCTTTTCGACTCCTTCGATCACGCCGATCAATGGCGGGCGGTCTTTCGGGAGACGCTGGAAAACGTCGTCGAGCGTCAGTTCCGTGTACCTCGCCACCGCCAGCACGCCATCCTCACGGTCCCCGTAGGCGATTTTCGCGAACAGGGCCGGCGGAACCTCGTTCACTTCGATCTGTTTCCCGTGCCGTGCGCTAAAATCGTTCATCCACTCGAAGGTTTCCTCATCGGCCAGCTCGGGAGCGAAATAAACGGCCAGAATGGGGAAACCGCACGCCAGAGCACGAAATACTTCACGCCGACCGTCGATCAGGAATTTCCCTGCCTGACGGCGTTTGCGCCCCTGGCGGAGCTGAACGATTTCTTTGATTCGCGGGTTTTGCGGACTTGTAATGCGCATTAAAGTGAGGAGTTAGGAGTTAGGAGTTGGACTTTTCGCGTCTTTTACTCTTTCTTCCTGATTTTCAGTTTGTGGCCGTTTCCGGGAAGAAGCACTGGACGGTGTGACCCTCGGCGATTTGTACGACCGGCGGGATTTTTTCACGGCAGACCGCCTGCGCCTTCGAGCAGCGCGGGCAGAAGCGGCAGCACTTCGGCGGGTTCACCGGACTGGGAACGTCACCTGTGAGCAAAATCCTCTCTTTCCGGTTCGACTGATTCACCGTTGGGATCGACGAAAGAAGTGCCTGCGTGTACGGATGCGCCGGGTGCATGTACAATTCGTCACTCGGGGCGGTTTCGATGATTTGGCCGAGGTACATCACGGCGACGCGGTCCGAAATGTAACGGACCACCGAAAGGTCGTGCGAGATGAACAGGTACGTCAGTTCGTGTTCCTCCCGGAGCTGCACCAGAAGATTAATGATTTGGGACTGAATTGAAACGTCCAAGGCGGAAATCGGCTCGTCAAGAACCATGAATTTGGGCTTCAAAACCAACGCTCGGGCGATGCAAACCCGCTGACGCTGACCACCGGAAAACTCGTGCGGGTAACGGTTCAGGCAGGACGGTTCCAGCCCCACTTGCCCGATGACTTCCCGGACACGCTTTTCCCGTTCTGCACTGTCTCCGATTCCCTGAACGACGAGACCTTCCTCGATGATCGAACGGATCGTCATGCGGGGATTCATCGAGCCGAACGGGTCCTGGAAAACGATCTGCATATCACGCCGCAGTTGCTTGAGTTGATCGTCATCTGCTTGAAGAACATTTCTTCCCTCAAAAAGGACAGTCCCTCCGGTTGGCTCAACGAGACGCAGGATGGAACGTCCTGTAGTGGTTTTTCCGCAGCCGCTTTCACCGACGAGACCAAGAGTTTCGCCTTTTTGAAGCTGGAACGAGACACCGTCCACGGCCTGAACGTAGCCAACGACGCTTTTGAGCAGCCCGCGGTGGATCGGGAAGTAAGTTTTCAGGTTTTTAACTTCAAGTAACATAAAAATTAAAATATTCTGATGGTTTGAGCTTTGATTTCAGTTTGGAGTACGTTTTACTTGCAGGTGGAACCCTGGTCCAGGCCGGAATCTTTCTGCCAGTCGGCGAAGGTTTTCGCGTCGTAGTAGTTTTTCACGAGCCAGCGAACGACGGGCATCCCCTCGGTCTGGGCGTACTCGTTTTTCTCCATTTTCAGGCCGCTGCGCCAGTCATTATCCATCCGGAGGCAAACTTCCGTCGAGTTGAAAAATTTGTTGTTCCGGATCACGACGCCGGTCGTTTCGGCCGAATTATTGTAG
>JAFTCU010000230.1 GCA_017454585.1 Thermoguttaceae bacterium
AAGCTCGGCGGATGGCCTCGGCGAACGTTGGGACGTCCACCCCGATTTCACGCTGGTTGACCGTGCACTTGATATTCGGGTGGTAGAACTCGATCGGGTCCTCGATCGTGATGATGTGGTGGTCCACGTTTTCGTTCAGCCACTTGATCATCGCGGCCAGTGTCGTGGTTTTTCCGGAACCGGTCGGGCCAGTGACGAGCAGAAGACCACGCGGACGCTGGATCAGTTCGCGACAGACCGGCGGCGTGTGGAGCTCGTCCATCGAGAGCATTTTGTTCGGGATCTGACGCAAAACCATCGCGACGTTGCCGCGCTGACGGAAAACCGAAACACGGAATCGGGCCTGGTCCCCAAACGAGAAACCAAAGTCCGTGCTTCCCATTTCCTGCAGTTCCTGCTGGCAACGGGACGGCGTAATACTTTTCATCAAGGCCACGGTATCGTCCGGCATGAGTTCATTCGTTTCAAGACGCACAAGACGCCCGTGAAGACGCACGACCGGCGGCTGACCCGTGGTAATGTGAAGGTCAGAAACACCCTGTTTCACGACCGTTTGGAGGAGTTTATCAATAAGTACTGCCATAGTTGATCAACCTTTATAATAAATGAATAAAGAATAAAGAATAATGAATAATGAATAATGAATAACGAATAATGAGAAAATTTTGGTTCACTCTTTCTGAAACGAACATTCCGCGAAGCGTCATTATTCGTTATTCGTTATTCGTTATTCGTTATTCATTATTCGTTCGATCTCACCCGTCTTCTTCGGACATCTTGGCGACGCGGAGGACTTCCTCGATTGTTGTAATCCCTTTACATACTTTATAAAGACCGTCCACATAAAGGGTTTTCATTCCTTCCATGATAGCGGCCTGACGGATTTGCGCAGTTGGGGCTTCCGCAAACGTCAATTCACGGATCTTGCTCGACATTTTCATCAGCTCGTAAATGCCCAAACGCCCCTTGTACCCTTTCATATTGCAGGTAGGACAACCACGGCCGTGCATAAAATGCGCGTTTTCCAGGGCGTGTTCCGGAAAACCTATCGAATCGATTACCGATTGCGGCGGCTGGAATGGCTCGCGGCACTTTTTGCAGACCGTTCGAACCAGACGCTGAGCCATGATCGCGATAACGGAACTGGCGATCAGGTACGACGGAACCCCCATATCGGCCAGTCGGGTCACAGCAGAAGGGGCGTCGTTCGTATGAAGCGTACTGAAGACAAGGTGCCCGGTAAGAGACGCCTGAATACCCATCTGGGCGGTTTCAAGGTCTCGCATTTCACCGACCAGAATGATGTTCGGAGCCTGACGCAGCATGGAACGAATAACGGTCGCAAAGTCCAAACCAATCGAGTGTTTGATCTC
This sequence comes from Thermoguttaceae bacterium, assembly GCA_017454585.1. Next base: position 1,374 of record JAFTCU010000230.1, read on the forward strand.
TACCTGGTTGATCCCCGCCAAATAATACTCGACCGGGTCTTCGGCCGTGATGATTTTCCGGTCGGGGGTATTTAGGGCGTTCAAAGCGGCGTAAAGAGAGGTCGTTTTGCCCGAGCCTGTAGGACCCGTGACCAGAATGATCCCATTCGGGCGGCGGATCAACGTATTAAATGTCGTATAATCATCTTCCGCGAAACCGAGCTGACGCAGACCGATCTTGATATTGTCTTTGTCAAGAATACGCATGACAACAGACTGACCGTGGTTTGTCGGGATGATACTCACACGAAGGTCGAGCTCTTTGTCACCGACAGTCACCTTGATTCGACCGTCCTGCGTACGACGCCGCTCCGCGATGTCCAGCTTTGACAAAATTTTAATACGGGACAGCAGTGCGCCCAACAGACGACGCGGCGGACTTTCACGTTCGACCAGAACACCATCAATACGGTAACGAATACGAATACGATCTTCAAACGGTTCAATGTGAATATCGGACGCTTTGAGCTGCACGGCCTCGGTGATGATGAGCTGCGTCAAACGAACGATCATGGCACTGGATTCATCGACGTTTTCGTCATCCCCGCCAGTTCCATAAAGGTCGGTTTCCGAGAAATCGATGTTCGTTTCTACCTGCTTGCCGTCAACTTCCTGCATTAGAGGAATCGCCTGCGCAAGTTCCTGCTGACCGTATAGTGCGTTGATCGTCTTCTGAATGGCTTCTTTCGGCGACAGATTAATATTAATACGCCGATTGAGCATGAAGGTCAGTTTGTCAATGGCGTTGAAATCTTCAGGTTCACTTGTCGCGATGGTTAATTCACCGTCATCGGCGGCAATCGGCACAATGTTGAACTCCCGGGCAATGTGTTCAGGCACAAGAGCCACGACTTCCGGCGGAATCTCGACTGTTGAAAGTTTTACAAATTTCGTGCCGTATTCTTCCGCCATGGCACGCATGACATTATTCGCAGAAACGTAATTAAGCTGAACAAGCGCATCCCCCAGTTTGATGTGCTGTCTTTCAGCAAACGTTTTTGCTTCCTCAAGCTGGTCGTTCGTCAAGATCCCACACTTGACGAGGATCGCAGCAAAATTTCTTTTTTTGGCCATGAAGGTCCCCTTAAATTTTTTTGAATAGAGCCGCAGCCTCAGTGGATTCAAAAACTATCTCACTTTATATAGATTACTTCATTAGAGGTTTTTGTCAAGTATCACCGATTCAAAATTTGTCGAAATTTTAGAAAATTTTCAAATTTTTTTGAGACTGGGCGTGAAAGAGTTAGGAGTGTGGAGTGAGGAGTTGACGCTTCGCGTAACGAGGCTTTCAGAAAGAATTCGACCCATAAAAAGCCGACGGCTTTTCCAACTCCTAACTCCTAACTTCATTGCGCCTGTGATTTCTGCCCGTCTGGCGACCCGGCGATGGGGGTTCCTTCCGGGAGCGGTCTGGAAGCGACAGCAAAACCTTGACGGTAAGCCTCCGCCTTCAGCGGGTTAAAAGTTCCAAACCCGGTCGGGTAGATCCAAAACGTCAGCGTATCTTTTCCCGGAGTGAGTTTTTCCAGCGCACTGAGGAATTTTGAGCAGGGAAGCAGTGCCTGCTCAAGTGTCTCGCCTTCGACCTCGATGTCAGGCGGAATGACTTTCAGGTAAACGCCGACTTTGGAACCCTGAAGCCGTGTTTCTGTGTGAAGCCGGAATCCCTTGTAGGGGCCCAGGACTTCAGTTCGGACTCCTTTTACCATGAGAGTTCGCATTATCTCGGGAATTCTGCGTTCGTATTCCTTCATAAGTTCGTCAAGAGGGACGTGCAGGACGTAGCCATGATCAAGCATGAAGTGCATCTCCCGACTGTCCACGGAGTGAACGATCGGTGTCATTTTGTGCTCGATGGTTTTGGGGCCGCCGTTGGCCGCGCCGGGGGTTTGAAGAAACTGGATCTTGGCTTCCAGCGCTTTGATTTCGTTCTGCAACTGGATGGATTCCTGCGAAAGCGCAAGCAACTCGCGGTTCTGAAGGTCTTTCTCGCTTGTTTTCGTCGCCAGTTCCTTCTGGATCATGGAAAGGGCGGACGTCAATTGAACGATTTCCTCTGCAAAAGCCGTTTGTTCAGCTTCGAGTCGGGTATTCTGAAGCCGAAGCTCTTGAACATCTGAACCAAGCTGGCGCTGGATCTGAGCGGTTGTTTCAATGGTTTCCGCAGCCAGTTTCAATTCGTTCTGGAGTTTTTCCCGTTCGTCAGGCGTGAGAGGCGGTAATGGAGAGCGGAGCGCGGAATTACGCGTTGAGTCCTCCTCGGGAGGCGGAAGCGGAAGCGTCAGTTCATCCTCTGCCGTGGCGCTGGCCGACTGTTCTTTCTGCGCCAGTTCTTTCAGACGGCTCGACGTCAAACCGCTTTTCACCTGTGCGCCGACCACCACCACGAGGATGATAAGGATCCCCACGATATTCGACACGACGTCCAGAAACGAGTCCTGTCCGTTATCGAGGTCTTGATGGGGAATGGGGCGGCGCATGGCGAAACACAAAAAAACAAAAAAAGGAACGAACCAAAAACCGGGACGGCCCGGCGGTCGCCCATTCGTGGAATCATACCACAAAAAACGGAAAGATGCAAGACCGTTTTTTTTCTTTGCCCCCCCTTTACATTTCGTGGGGTTTGTTGTAGATTGAACGCATTGAGGATTTTTTTGTTCCTGCCCCACGTCTCCCCTTTTTTTGAAAAGGATTTCACCATGCGCATTTTACGCTCGTTTCTTCTGGTCTTTCTGTTTTTGTCCGCCGTGCCGCCTTTGCAGGCGGTGACGTTTGATCTTGCCGACCCTGGCTGGAAACTCTCGGGCGGTGAGGGCCGTCGTCTTGAAAACGTCACGGGCGCACAGGGGACCGTTCTTGAACTGACCGGCGACGGAAAACACTCGACCGTCTGGGCCTTGAATGATATTCCAGTCGTGCCCGGAAAAATCGGCCTGGTCCGGTACAAGGTGCGCCGCGTCGCAGGTTCCGGCGGCGGCATGACCGGCATGAACTTCGCCAACTTCGACGTCTCCGTCCCGGAAAAATGGGAAACCAAAACCCTCATCTTCAAAATTCCGGAAGGCGAACAGTCCGGGACCCTCCGTCTGGGGCAGTGGAACGCTGCTGCGACGCTTCAGTTCGCCGAGTGCGAATTCCTGTACCTGACGCCCGTGTTCAACGCCTCCGGCCTCGGTGACGATGAATCGGTCACGGAAGAACCGACCGGCAAGGTTTACCGCTTCACCTCGGCGTTTGGCGGCTCGCAGGGGAATTACTCCCGCACGCTCGACAGTACCCGCGTCTGGTTCAATTCGGACCGCTGGTGCTTCGGGACGAATACGGAACTGCTTTACCATTTCCGCGCCGCAGACGTTCAGGAAGACGGACGTTTCTTCGGCGGGAAATTCGAGTTTACCGTGGGCTACTACGCCGGCGGCTCCCTTCTGGCGGAGTATTCGACGGACGGCGAGTCGTGGAGCGAACTGGCCGTTCAACCCTCGAGCGGCACGCAGATCATCGATCTTCCGGCCGTTAAGGGCGGCGCAGAAAACGTCTGGATCCGTTTCAGGGGGCTGGAAAAGTCTAACCTGCAGCTCAACTCGATGAAGGTCGAGCTTCCGCTTTCTCCGACCGGACCCACGGCCCAGGCGTCGAAAGAGAATACGCCGATCGGAACGCAGGCCGCCGGAACGCACGGCTTCACGTGCTTCTGGGAACTGGTGGACGGAGACGAGGGGTTTGAGGCCCTGCTTCCCCCGGTGGAGTCCCTCCCGAAAAAGGTTCCGGGCGAGCAGGTCTTCGAGAAGAAACTGACCTGGAAAGACGCTCAGGGGGCCGAAAAGACCGCCACGGTCCGCTGCCGGTACTACGTCGCCGAGTTTTACCGCGAGGATTACGGCCAGACGCTCGACGTCTCCTCCGACGCGCTGGGCGTCTGGACGTGCGAAGCGCCTTGGAAGATTTACCGGAAACGCGCCCTTCCGATCGCCAAAGCCCCCCAAGGGACCGGCCTGAAAATCTCTGCCGCACGGAATGACTATGAGTCGGTCCAGCTCGTTCTGAAGCCGAAAGTCGGCCGGGTGCTGAAAAACGTAACGATCTCCACCCTCAAAAACCGGACTGGCGAGTTCATCGCGCCGGAAAACGTGACGGTCCGCGACGAGTTCTTCCACTTTGTGGACCATCCGACCGACGCCACGGCCGTGAAGGAATTTTACCCCGACGCGCTGCCGCCGCTGGTCTTCCCGAAGACGCTCGAAGCGGGTTTGAACGCACCGCTTTGGCTGACGGTTTACGTTCCGTTCGGGACGCAGGCCGGGGACTATGCCGCAACGGTGACGCTTACGCTGGATGATCAGACCGTTGAGGTTCCGCTGGCGCTGCACGTCTGGGACTTCGACGTTCCGAAGCGGAACCACTCGGAAAGCGGCTACGGCTTCTACGCGGGGACGGCGTACACCTACCACGGCGCGAAAACCGACGAAGACCGCCGGAAGATCCAGGACATGTATTTCGCGTTCATCGGGAAGTACCGCCTGAGCGTTTACAGTCCGGAGGGGATGGACTCGATCCGGTATAATTTTATCGTCGATGAGGAAAAACCCGAGAATTCGCGCTGCGAGGTGGATTTCAGCAAATTCGACCCGGCAATGGAAAAGGCGGTGAAAGAATACGGCTGCACCAACTTCACCCTGCACTTCCCCGGAATGGGCGGAGGAACGTTCCACGACCGGTACGAACCGGAAATCAAGGGCTTCGGCGAGAATACCGTCGAGTACCAGGCGATGTTCTCGTCGATGGTCCGGCAGGTCGAGGCCCACCTGAAGGAAAAGGGCTGGATCCGGATGGCCTACGTCTATTGGTTCGATGAACCGGACGTGAAGGACTACGAGTTCGTGAAGAACGGCATGAACCGGATCAAGAAATACGCTCCGGAGATCCAGACTATGCTGACCGAGGAGCCGTCGGAAGACGTGATCGCCGGCTCGAAACTCGGGAAGATCGACATCTGGTGCCCGGTCACACCGAATTTCAACGAGGAGCTGGCGAATAAATGCCGGGAAAAGGGCGAGCGGTTCTGGTGGTACGTCTGCTGCTGGCCGCACGCGCCGTACTGCACGGAGTTCACCGACCACCCCGCCGTTGAACTGCGCACGTGGTACTGGCAGACGTGGAAGTACGACGTCGTCGGGACTCTCATCTGGACGTTGAACTGGTGGACCTCCAACACGGCCTTCCCGAATGAGCAGCAGAACCCGTACCTCGATCCGATGAGCTACGTCAGCGGGTACGACACGCCGCCGGGAACGAAGCGTTTCTGGGGGAACGGCGACGGTCGGCTTTTCTACCCGCCGCTTTCCTGCGCCACTCCGAACACGGGAGAAACGCCCAATTTCGACGAACCGGTTGCGAGTATGCGTCTGGAAATGCTCCGTGAAGGGTGCGAGGACTTTGAGTTCCTCTGGCTCCTGCGGGAAAAACTCAAGACCGCCACGCCCGAGCAGCGCGCGAAGTACGAAAAACTCCTGACCGTTCCGGAAGAGATCACCGCTTCCATGACGGAGTTCAGCAAAGACCCCGCGCCGATCTACCGTCACCGGAAGGCCGTGGCTGAGGCGATCGAGGCGATGGAGTAGGAAGTTTTCAGTTCCCAGTTTTCAGTTTTCAGTTTTTTCTTTCTACTGAGAAATAGAAGCTGGGAGGCTCTGGGAGTTTTCCGGGAATTCTCTGGGAGCTTCTGGGAACTGAAAACTGAAAACTCCTCACCCCCCTTGACACGGCGGGGGATTAATGTATATTTGAGAGAAATCATTCCATTTACCACCATTTTTTTAAGGAGCAATTTGAAGATGATGAAAACCTTTTTTGTGTCCGTGTGCTGTTTCGCGGCTCTTGGGCTTTCCTCCCTCCTGAACGCTGCCGAGTGGCAGATCCAGGAAAACCCGATCCTCCCGCCGTGGGCGGAGCAGGTCTCGCCCGAGAACGCGCACCCGGAATACCCGCGTCCGCAATTCGTCCGCGGTGAGTGGCAGAATCTCAACGGCCTCTGGGACTACGCCATCGTCCCGGCTGACCAGACCGCCAGCGCGTGGGACGGCCAGATCCTGGTTCCGTACCCGATCGAATCGGCTCTTTCCGGCGTGAAAAAGACCGTCGGGAAAGAAAACCTCCTCGTGTACCACCGCACGTTCACCGTCCCGGCCGGATGGAAAGATAAAGACGTGATCCTGAACTTCGAGGCGTGCGACTGGAAAACCGAAGTGAGCGTCAACGGGAAAGTCGTCGGGAATCACACCGGCGGCTACGCGCCGTTCAGCTTCAACATCACGGACGCCCTGAAAGCTGAAGGCGAGCAGGAAGTTACCGTTACAGTTTATGACCCCACCGACGAGAACTGGCAGCCGCGCGGCAAGCAGGTCAAAGATCCCCGCGGCATCTGGTACACGTCCGTGACGGGCCTTTGGGGTTCCGTCTGGATGGAACCAGTCGCCAAAGCTGGTAAAATCGTCAGCGCTGCTGGTTACGCCGCCAAAGTCGTGGACGGTAAACTCGTCCCGGCCATGGAAGGGAACGTCGTGATCCGCGGAAAAGCCTGCATCGCCGATGCGAACGCTACAGTGTTCGTGGAAGCACAGGTCCGCTGCCCCAAAACGGGTGAGATCCTTTACCGCGGCGGCGGAATGGTCAAAGACGGCAAATTCCAGATTGCCGGTCAGGTGAAAAACGTCAAGTACTGGTCACCGGAAAACCCGGTCCTGTACCCGGTCACGTACACGCTGAGCGTAAATCAGAAAACTGTCGATTCGGTCGAGAGTTACATCGGTCTGCGTACCTCGACGCTCGGCAAAGACGGCGACGAATTCGTCCGTATGCTGCTGAACGGGAAGTTCCTCTTCCAGTACGGTCCTCTGGATCAGGGCTGGTGGCCGGATGGGCTTTACACCGCTCCGACCGACGAAGCGTTGAAGTATGACCTGGAGATCACGAAGAAGATGGGCTTCAACATGCTCCGCAAACACGTGAAAGTCGAGCCGCGCCGGTTCTACTACTGGTGCGACAAACTGGGTATGATGGTCTGGCAGGATATGCCCAGCGGTGACAAATACATCCGTCCGAACGAAGCCGACTTTGACCGCTCCGACGAATCCACGACCAACTACTACCACGAGTGGGGCGAAATCATGGAGACGCTCCAGAACTCGCCGTCCATCGTGATGTGGGTCCCGTTCAACGAGGGCTGGGGCCAGTTCGATACGGAAGAAGTTGTCGCGTGGACGATGGAAAAAGACCCGACACGTCTGTGTGACTGCGCCAGCGGCTGGACCGACCGCAACTGTGGAAGTGTCCACGACATGCACCGCTACCCCGGCCCGGGAATGCCTGAACCGGAAGAAAACCGCGCCGTCGTTCTGGGTGAATTCGGTGGTCTCGGTCTGCCCTGCCCCGGTAACGCCTGGAAAACGGAAGGAAACTGGGGCTATGTCTCCTTTGCCGATCAGGATGGCCTCCGTGCCAGGTACAAGAACCTGATCGTGGCGCTGCGCTCCCTGATCGATAAAGGTCTCTCGGCGGCAGTGTACACACAGACGACCGATGTGGAAATCGAGGTCAACGGTCTGATGAGCTACGACCGCAAAATCAACAAGATGGGCGCGGAAAACGTGGCCGCCATCAACGCGCGCCTCTACAAACCGTTGCCGAAAGTGACGGAAGTCGTGCCGTTGGGTCAGGAATGGGCCTTTACGACCGAAACCCCGGCCGAGAACTGGTTCGCGGTCGATTTCAATGATTCGGCCTGGAAAACCGGCAAGAACCTCGGCGGCGGCAACGCTCCGAACGTTACGGCCGATACGGAATGGAAGACCCCGGACGTCTGGGTCCGCCGGACGTTCGAGCTGGGTGACGTGGCCGGGAAAACCTTCGCTCTGAAAATGTACCACGACGAAGACGCTGAAGTCTATGTCAACGGCGTGAAAGTCCTGGAAACCAAGGGCTATGTGACCGATTTCACGGTGTTCGAACTGGACCCGAGCGTGATGAAAGCGTTCAAAGCCGGCAAAAACACCATCTCGATCCACTGCCGCCAGACGATGGGTGGTCAATACATTGACTGCGGTGTCGTGACGATCGAGTGATTTATTTTAACGATCGAAAATGATGGATTTCTGCCTCCCCTGAAAGGGGAGGGGGACCACCGAAGGTGGTGGAGGGGTTCTAACAGTGGGATGGATTTTCCCCGGTTTCGGAACCCCTCCGGCACTACGTGCCACCTCCCCTTTTAGGGGAGGATGTCTCTCTTTATGACCATCCGCTCGCCTTTTTAATGCTTCGCTCTGAAAATTTCTAAATTTTTTCTCTTTTTTTGAATAATTCTGAAAAAATTCGCTTGTAAATCTCTCTCCTCCGTATAAAATATTATTCATAAGTGAATATTGATAGTCAAATTATTGTTTTACATAAACATTCATAAGGTGCCCAGATGAGCATTTTCCGTTTTTCAAGTGCGTTTTGCGCGGTCCTTTTCATGGCGCTGAGTGTTTGCGCCTACACGGTCGATCCGGATACCAAAACCATCACGACCAACGCCAACGAAGAAGTCGCGTACTCGGACATTTCCAGCTACGGCACGGAATACACGATCAACCTCGCGGAAGGTTCTGTCCTCACCCATACCGCTTGGGTATTTAATCCGCTGACGGGAACGGGAACGTTTAATCTGGCGCCAACTGGCACTTACGACAATCCGCAGCAGAACATGCCGAACCTGACCGGATTCTCGGGAACCGTGAAGATGGGAACG
>JAFTCU010000231.1 GCA_017454585.1 Thermoguttaceae bacterium
CGAAGGTTTCCGATGTGCATATAGCCCGTGGGTGACGGGGCGAAACGGGTTTTGACTTTAGTCATGATCTGGTTTTCCGTGGATTCAAAAACTCGTAAAACAAAATTAATCGTATTAATCCCTTCTATTTTACTCTTTTTTTAATTTATTGCAAGCACGGGGAGGGGGGGGAGCTTGAAAATTTTTTCGGGTTGGAGTAAAATACAGAACGAATAATGAAGAATGAATAACGAATAATGAGGAGAAAGAGTTTGACCTCCGAATTACCGCTTGAGTTGACCTCATTCCCTTCATTATTCGTTATTCGTTATTCGTTCTTCATTATTCATTTTTCCGCCATTCCCCATTCCTATGGAGTCAATCATGAAAAAAATCCTCGTTTTCCTTACCGTTTTGGTTTTTCTCTGCGCTGATCTTTCTGCCGCGGAGCTGAAGATTTTGACCTACAACATCCGGAACGGAAAGCTCCTCACCGGAACGGAGATCGTTCTGGAAGAACCGGCCCAAATCGTTCGGGCCGTCGATCCTGACATCGCGGGCATTCAGGAAATGGACTGGCACGCGACACGCAGCAACCAGCGCGACATTCCGGCCGAATTCGGTGAACTGTGCAAGATGAAGTCCTACTTCGCCCCGGCGATCGATTTTCAGGGCGGAAAATACGGCGTCGGTACCCTGACGAAAGCCGAGCCGCTGCAAGCGTACAATATTCCTCTGCCGGGCAAAGAAGAACAGAGGACGCTCCATGTTCTCGAGTTTGAAAACTACGTCTTCTTCTGCACGCACTTCTCCCTGACCGCGGCAAGCCAGGCCGAGTCGGTGCCGATCATCAATGCCGAAGCGAAGAAATTCGCCAACAAACCGATCTTCATCGTGGGAGACTTCAACGCCTACCCCGACTCACCCACGATCCAGGAACTCAAGAAAACGTGGCGGATCCTCACGCCTGACGCCTACACCTTCCCGGCCAGTGACCCGACGATCCGGATCGACTACGTGATGACCTGGAAAGAAACCGGCACCAACGTCGAAGTTCTGGAAGCCGAGGTCGTGGACGCTCCGAGCCAGTCGGACCACCGTCCCGTTTTCGTCAAAGTGAAGTTTTAAACACAAAAAAGCAAAATGAATTTTTGGCTAAACACCATACCCGTTCCGCTTCAACACCAGATTTAAACACGGATTCAAAGGATTAGAAGGATTCAAAGGATTTTTTCAGGAAAGACTTTCACCCTTTCTTTAAAAATCCTGTAAATCCATTTAATCCGTGAAAATCCGTGTTTAAATGGGAGTCTGAACTGAAACGCGTTCTGGGTTTGGACAAAAATGGTCCCACAAGCATCAGAGCTTAAAATGATTTCAGGCATAACCGGCACACTCAAAGAAGTTTTCGAAGAATACGTGATCCTGCAGGCGGGATTTTTGCAGATCGAAGTCCTGATCCCGGAGTTCACGCGCCGCAAAATGCAGACGCTCGTCGGTCAGGAAGTCTCGTTTTTCACGATTTTCTACCTCGACGGAAACCCGGCACAGGGAAAACTCACACCGAAACTGATCGGCTTCCAGACCGAGCTGGAGCGCGAGTTTTTCGAGCTTTTCTGCTCGGTGGACGGCGTCGGCTCGAAAAAGGCCCTGCGCGCGATGATCTACCCGGTGGAGGAAGTCGCGTACTCGATCAAGGAGCAGGACGCCAAAACGCTCGCCACGCTGCCGGGGATCGGTCCCGCGACGGCCGAACGGATGATCGCCAAGCTGCGCCGCAAGGTCGGCAAATTCGCCCTTTTGTCACCGGCGTCCAGTGATTTCGGCACTCAAACCAAAGTCGATCAGGGCATCATGGCCGACGCGTTCCAGGCTCTGCTTGCTCTCGGTTATACCGAAACTGAAGCGAGAAAGCGGATCGAGAAAGCCGCTAAGTCCAAAACAGAATTCAAAACGGTTCAGGACGTCATTCTGGCCTGCGTTTCACGATAAGATTGGGGGACGACGTTCCTGTGCGTCGTCTCAGCCCCCCCTTGTAAAGATTTTCTCTTTGTGCTAAACTGATAGAAAATGCTTTTTCTTCATTACTGGAGGGCCGACCTGATGCGTCATTTAGGGTTTTTATTGATTTTCGTTCTTTTTCTGGCTCAAACTTCCGAAGCGGGAGACTCTCCTCTGGTGGTGCCGGATGATTACCCAACCATTGAGGAGGCTTTCGAAAGTGTAAAGGACGGAGGGATCATCACCATCAAGCCTGGAAAATACGTACTTTCCAGAACGCTGGAAATCGATCGGGACATCACGTTCCAGGGCTCCGGGAAACCTGAAGAAATCATTATCGCCTGCCCCCACTCGCACGTTTTCGGGATCACCGGCGGAAGCCCCGTTTTCCAAAATCTTACGGTCGGCAGCAGCGCGAAGAAAAGAAACGGATTTTACGTCACCGGCGGCACACCAAAAATCTGCAGTTGTGTCCTTACTTCACCCAAGGGTGGAGGGATATTCGTTGAAGGAAAAGACGCCGATCCGATCGTTGAGAAATGTGTGCTGAAAAACTGCGGCGGTCCTGGAGCGTGTATCATTCTGGAAGGCCGTGGACAGTTCAAGGACTGCGAGATTTACGGGAACAAAATGGCCGGGATCGAGGTCACAGAAGCCGGGAATCCGACCGTCACCGAGTGCCAGATATACGAAGGCAAAGGCCCCGGCGTGATCGTCTCTCACAAAGGCCACGGAAAGTTCAAAGACTGCAATATTTACGAAAATAAAGGGACGGGGATCGAGGTAAATGAATCCGGCGATCCGACCTTCACCGAGTGCCAAATCTATGACGGAAAAGCCGGCGGTGTGTTCATCGGCAAAAAAGGGCGCGGCGAGTTCCGGGGCTGCGATATTTACGCAAACGCCCTACCCGGGATCGAGGTGAACGAATCGGGAAATCCGACCTTCACCGAGTGCTCCGTCTTTAACGGGAAAGCGGCCGGCGTGTTCATCTGGCTGGATGGCCTCGGCACTTTCAACGGCTGCGAGATTTACCGGAACGAAAAGCCCGGGGTCGTGATCCAGGAGTCCGGAAATCCGACCTTCATCGGCTGCCAGATCCACGACGGGAAGCAGCACGGCGCGGTCGTTTGGAACGAAGGCCGCGGCACGTTCAAAGACTGCGAGATCTATGCAAACGAACTGGCGGGGATCGAGGTGTGGAATTTCGGCGATCTGACCGTCACCGGGTGCAATCTCTACGACGGAAAAAGCGGCGGGATCTACGTCCACGATAAAGGCACGGGGACGTTCAACACGAATACGCTCTCGAAAAACTACCTCGATGGAAAACTTTCCAACTGGGCGATCGAATTCAACGCGGGCAAGGTGAAAGGCTCGGGAAACACGCCGGAGATGCCGAAACGGTAAGGTTTCAAATTTACGGGGACGACGCTTCCAGCGTCGTTTCAAAATCCAACCTCTCTGGGGACGACGCTTCCAGCGTCGTCTTTATCCCTCATTCCTGATTCCTGTTTAACGACGCTGGAAGCGTCGTCTCCGCAAAATTATGCGTAACATCAAGCTCACGATCGCCTACGACGGAACCGATTTTCATGGCTGGCAATTCATTCCCGGGAATGACGTCCGGACCGTGCAGGGGTGCGTTATTGCCGCGATGGAAAAACTGACCGGCGGGACGCAGGAGGCCGGAACGTTTCAGGTCCTCGGAAGCAGCCGAACGGACGCGGGAGTCCACGCCCTTGGCCAGGTCTCCTCGGTCTGGACGGACTGCACGATCCCGATCGAAGCGTTTGCGCGGGCGTTGAACGCCAATCTGCCGGGGGACATTCTGATCCTTGACGCGGAAGAGGCGCCGGAGGATTTTCACCCCATTCGCTGCACCGAGCGGAAACGGTACCGGTACCTGATCCAGGACGGGCCTTTGCCGGAGCTTTTTCTTCGCCGTTATGCGTGGCGGATGGGGAAACTGACCGCCTCCCGGCTCGACGCCGACGCGATGGCACAGGCGGCCCGGTACTTTCTTGGAACCCACGATTTCTCGTCGATGGAAAACGTCGGCTCGCCGCGAACCAGTGCCGTGCGGACGATTTTTGACGTTTCTGTCCGCCGCGGGATCTCGTCGCCCGATGCCCCACTTTTCCTCCCGATGGTGGGCCGTCCGGAGGATTTCATCGAGATCGAAGTGGAGGCGGATGGTTTTCTGTACAACATGGTGCGCAACATCGCAGGCACGCTGATGGAAGTCGGCCGCGGACGTCATCCGGCGCAGTGGGTGGAGGAAATTCTCGCCTCAAAATCCCGGGCCGGGGCTGGGCCGACCGCGCCGCCGCAGGGTTTGTACCTGCTCTGGATCAGGTTCAAACGTTAAATTCTACTTTTTGTGTGGATTTTAATTGGGGGCGATATTCTTCCTGAAAAAATTTTCACTGCCCCTACCCCACCCCTCGAAATTTTTCAAAAATCGGGTATAATAAGATTAATCGGGGAAAATCTATCCCTTTTCATTTTTCCAATGGACCTTTTTCAAGCAATTCCGGATGGTTCAATGATTGCGAAGATCATCAAACGCGGCATGATCATGGTTTACGAAGGCAACCCGGTCATCATCGAGAGCATTTTCGTTCAGACCCCGTCGGCCCGCGGCGCTTCGACGCTTTACAAATTCCGCGCCCGCAACCTTCTCAACAAACAGAAAGTCGA
>JAFTCU010000232.1 GCA_017454585.1 Thermoguttaceae bacterium
CATCGATCCGGACGTAGTGACTGTTCCGGCGGGTGTACGCCAGCACGAACTCAATATTTTCCGTGCTTTCCTCGACCGGCACGTCTTTCGATTCGGCCGTCAGGTCTTCGGTCAGCGTGTACGAGTTCATCACGTCCAGGTCTTTATGCGGGACCGGCGTGAGGTACTTCGAGCCGTTCACGACGAACTCGGAGTACGTGTGCAGCCCGGCCATCATCCCGTGCTTCTTCAGCTCGTCGGTCATCCGGCGGAAATCCGCGACCCCGTTCGGGTACGCCGCGTCTTTGAAATGGAAATCGCCCTGACGGAACGGGTTTCCCTGATGGAAGTCGATCTGGTTGACGCCGAACTGGCCCAGATGATTCGCCCATTCCTCGACTTCCTCGGCCTTGATCGGCGTGCTCGTGATGATGTACGAGCCGTGATTCTTCGGAATATCCATCGCGAAACCGCCGCCGAAACGGTTGACCGGTGGGGCGATTTTGTAGTACTCAGGATCGGCGGCCTGCTTTTCCAGGATCATGGTCGTGACGCCCTGCATGACGCCGCGCATTTGCTTCTCGGGGACGCCGACGAACGCGGCCTTGGCCCCTTTCGCGCCGACTTCACCCCAAACCCGGGCGCCCAGACGCGACGCACGGCCGGGGTACTCCACGACGTCCGTATTAATTGCGAGGATCAGCGACGAAAAACCGAACGCTTCCGGCGAGGCGTAGTCCGGTTTGAGCGTGACGCGGCCGAATTCGAGATTAAAGAATTCCTCGGAACTGACAGAATCAATTTCGAGCGTGTAGTAATTAGGGAAAGATTCGTAGTTCAGCACGACCCAGAAGCCGTTTTTGAACGTGACGCGGATCTGCTTGCCATCGGAGACCCACTCGACTTTTTCCGGCACGACCACGTTTTGCTGATTCTCCATGGCGACCAGCGCGAAGTACTCGCCTTTGTGGTGGAGCCAGTCGGTCCCGTTCCGCAGCTCGACGGCGGAATCGACGAAACCGGCTTCCGTTACCGTGACGGCGAGAAAGTCACTTTTCAGCACGAGATTTTCGGCCGAAAGCGTCAGCGCGAAACTGAAAAGGAAATGGGTAAAGCATAAAAAACGATGAAACATAAAAGACCTCCAGGAGGGAAACGGCCAAAGGGCCGGAAGGGGGAATTTGAGAAAAATAATACGGGGACGACGCTTCCAGCGTCGTCCGAAGGCTCCCTCTTTGAGGGGCTGGCTCGCGAAGCGAGACTGGGGGCGTTTTGTAAACGCACCGTCGTCCGTGGCGGGTTAAATGGGCGCGTAATTCCGTGCTTCGCACTCCATTACCGCCTCCCATCTGGCTGGCAGGCGGCACTCGCCCGGCCGTTTCCTTAATTTTACCCCAACATTTTTACAAAATCAAGGGGGGAGGGGAATTTTTTTCCTGAAAAATAGGGGGGGTACTTCTTTACAAAATTCAACTTTTGTGGTATATTTCCAAAAATTTCCCGTTTCAACTTTTTTATGTTCAGGAGAATTTACCGTGTTTAACATGACCGCAGTTTTGGGCGCCACGGGCGCTGTCGGTTCGATTATTCGTGCTTTGATGGAAGAACGTAACTTCCCGACGAAAAACATTAAATTCATCGCAACGGCTCGTTCCGCCGGTAAAGTCCTGAAATACGCCGGCCGCGACATCGTGGTGGAAGCCGTTTCCCCCGAGGCGTTCGAGGGCGTGGATCTGGTGATCTCTTCCACTCCAGACGAAACCGCGGAGGAATGGGTCCCGGTCGCCGTTTCCAAGGGCTGCATCGTGGTCGATGAAAGCGCGTTTTTCCGGATGAAGGAAGACGTTCCGCTCGTCATTCCGGAAGTGAACCCGGACGACATCATGAAGCACAAAGGGATCATTTCCAGCCCGAACTGCTCCACGACGCAGATGGTGCA
>JAFTCU010000017.1 GCA_017454585.1 Thermoguttaceae bacterium
TCTTTGCTCGGCGCTGATCCCCACCAACTCGCAGCAGTTTTTCATCACGCCCGACACGCCGGCCGTTTTGACCTTTGACGGCGCAGAAAGGGCCGTGGAATTCACCCTTTTCGACGTCAACGGGACCGAGATCAAAAAACTCCCCGCCACGTTCGACGGGAAGAAACTCACGTTGACCGTGAACCTCCCGAGCGGCTACTACGAACTGCAAAACTCCGCCTCCGATCAGGTTTTCGGGCTCGTCTCCCAAACCGCTTACTGCTCGGACCCGAAGCAGAATTTGCAGGCGATCGTGGACCCGTTCTTCGCCATCGACGGCGCCATGACCGGGCTGGTTCGCATCCCCGAGAAACGCGGGCAGATGGCCGAAATCGCCCGTCGGAGCGGCATCGGAATGATTCGCGAGCGTCTCGGCTGGAACGGCGTTCACCGTCAGCCCGGTTTTGAAAATCTGGACCTCGAAGGCGCCAAATCCTGCAACGACTGCCGGAACGCCATCGCCGCCGCGGGGGTGAAAGTCCTGGAACTCAATCACGACGCGCCGGGCTGGATGTCCCGCACGGGCGAGCGGTACCCGCAGGACCTCCTGATGATGCGCCGCGTCTGGGACGCTTTCACCGCGCATTGGAACCGTCAGTGGGGCGGGCTGGAAGTCTGGAATGAACCAGAAATCGGCTTCGGCTCGTTCCTCCCCCCTGACCAGTATATGCCGATCTGGCAGACGGTCGCGTACCAGCACCAGGTTTCCAAAGACGAAGCCGCCAAAGAGGCCGAGACGGGGGAACGGACGCCGCTGGTTTCGTGCGTCATGTCCGGCTGCTCCCGTATTTGGCTCGACCCGGCCGCGGAGATGGGGGTCCTCGATACTTCGGACGTTTTCAGCTTCCACACGTACGCGAAAGCGTATCAGGTGGAGGACGTTTACGCCGATTACCAGGACTGGCTCCGTCAGTACGGCCATCCCACGATGCCGATGTGGCTGACCGAGTGCGGCAGACCGTGGAAAATCGGCCCCGGCCGCCCGCCGCAGTCCGAAGACCTCACGAGCGCGATCGACATCGCAATGAAGGGTGTCGAGGCCCGCGCGTTTGGGATCCAGAAATACTTCCCCTTCGTTTTTCCGTATTACGAGGAACGCGAGAACAATTTCGGCATGATGTCGCGGGACTACACGCCGCTGCGCTCGATCGCCGGCTACGCCCAGCTCGTCCGAACGCTCGCTTTCCGGGACTACGTAGGCGATCTGCCGGTTCCGGAAGGGTGGCTCCGCGCCCGTGTTTTCTCGCCGGTCCAAGCGGTCCCCAAGGAACTGGACGCGAAAATCTTCACCGAAAAAGACGCTCTGGTCGCGGTCCTTTACGCCCCGAAAATGCAGAACGAGACGGAGTTCACGAAACGCACTCTGAAACTTCCGGTCACGATTTTGCGCGCGGAACGCTGCACGGGTGAACGGATCCCCGTCTCGGCAGACGGCAAAGAGCTGGAATCCGTGGACGGTTTCGTGTACGTCTGGCTCAGCGCCGAGGAACTTCAAAAGCGGAACCTGCTCAAGACCGACGGCCCGATGTACGCCATTCATCAGGAGCGCCAGACTTCGCGGCACATTCAGGTTTCCGAGTCGAAAAAGCCCGCTTCGCCGATTGCGCTGCGTTTCTGCTTCGACGAAAAGGAAATCCCCTGGACCATCGCTGGATACGAGATTCTGAAGGACCCGCAGGAAGGAGTCAAGCTGGAGATCGAGGCGACGAATCACTCCGCGCAGGCGCTCACCCTTCCGGTCTCCTGCCGCGGAAGATTCGAGGGGACGAAAGTCACCGGCCCCGAAAAAATCATCGTCCCTGCAAACGGCCGGACGCGCTTCACCGTCAGCGTCACGTCAAGCCCGAACTACCTGAAGAAAGGAATGTACTGCCCCATCGAGATCGAGGCCGGCGCGAAACTCGTGCTGAATCTGAAGTTCAATTTCGGGATGGAAGACCTCTGCGCCTCCAAAGCCAGGACCCGGAAAATCGACCTGAAAGACCTCCCGCGCTGGACGAAATCGGCGGGCGCGTGCAAGGAGCAGAAATTTGCCGTCAGCGGCGAAACGTTCACCGAAATGGTCTGGTTCGGCGAAGGGGATCGTTGGTCTTACCCGCAGTACCAGGTGCCGGAAGACTTTAACGGCGGTGATTTTGACGGCGTACTCATTCGCGGGCGGTGCTGGGACCCGACCAACCAATCGACGGTCCGCCTTTTCATGTACACGACCAACGGGGCGTTTATGACCAGCCAGGGGATTTTCCCGACCGACGGGGAATGGCACTGCGCGCAGATCCCGTTCAACCTTTTCACCCGGTTTGGGACCGGAAAAGGGTTCGACCCGAAAGCGATCAACCGGTTCTCGATCGGTGGAAACACGAAACTGGAATTCTTCCAGATCGAGGTTTCGGAAATGTACTTCTACAAAGATTAGTTCTCCCTCAGTCTTTCCATGAAAAAAACGCTGCCCAAAAGAGCAGCGTTTTTTTGAATCAGTGAAAGGTTGAGAAGGAAATCATTTATCTTCCTCTTCTTCATCTTCTTCCTCTTATTCGTCTGCGTCAGCGTCGTCTTCTTCCTCTTCTTCGTCGGCATCA
>JAFTCU010000233.1 GCA_017454585.1 Thermoguttaceae bacterium
CAAAAGCGTCAGATGGCCGCCCGCGGAGTACCCCTGAACGCCGATTTTCTCGGGATCCAGGCCCCATTCTTTGGCCCTGGAGCGCAAGATCCTCACCGCCCGCTGCGCGTCCTGCCACGCCGGAGTGAAGATCGGCTTCCCGACGGGCCGCGGGACCCGGTACACCAGCACGGCCGCGGTGACGCCCTGTTCGTTCCACCACTGCGCGTTCGGGATCCCCTCATTAGAATAGAAGCACGTGCTGTACCCGCCGCCCGGCAAAATGAGCATCAGCGCGTCCGTCTTGACCTCTTTGGCCCGATAAACGAGCAAAAATGGCGTCGTGACCCGCGTCGCCCTATTCCCGTCCGGCTCGACGTTCGGTTCCCGGACCGACTCCCCCGGCGCCAGACCCGGCCAAAGCTCGATTTTCTCCTGCGCGGGCAGGGAAGTGGTGAAGGCAAAAAGGGCAGTAAATAAAAATAAAGTACGAAGCATAGCAGTCTCCAAATACTCTGATGATTACCTCGTTTTCCCGCCGGTGAAGAAAATCCTCAGCGGCGCGATCAACGGCCCGGACATCACACGCGCGATGACCCGGTAAAAAAAGGTCGGAATGAAAACCACCCGGTGACAGAAGCGTCTCTGCGCGGCCCGGAGCGACTTCCTCACGACCCGCGGCGCAGAGTCCCACATAAAGCCGGGGACCTGCTCTTTCAGCGGGCTGCTCTTCATCGTTTCCGAGTCGTGAAAACCCGTCCGGACGAACCCCGGGCAGAACGCCTGCGCCAGCACTCCCGTCCCCACGCAGTCGCACTGCAAGGAGCGCGAAAACGTGATGAGGAACGCCTTGGTGGCGGCATAATCGACGGCCCCCCGCGAGGCGAGAAATCCTGCGACGGACGCCACGTTGATGATGAAACCGCGGTGATTCTCCCGCATCGGAACGAGCGCGGCCCGGCAAAACCGCATCGGGGCCATGTTATGCACCATCAGCATCGCGGTTTCAAGCTGAACATTCACGTCCGGGAAAACGCCGTCGCCTGCCCCGAAACCTGCGCAGTTCACCATCCAGAGGAGGTTCCGGGCCGATTCGATTTTCTGCTCGATCCTCTGAATGTCCTCGAATCGCGAAAGGTCGGCGGTGAGGACCTCGACGCAAACCCCGAACTGGGCTTCCAGCTCGGTTTTCAGCTCGTTAAGCCGGGCCTCACGTCGGGCGATGATCCACAGATCGCACCCCATTTCGGCCAAAGCGCGAGCGTATTCGCGTCCCATTCCATCGGAAGCCCCCGTTACGACTGCCAGCGGGCGTTCGGTCATGATTTTCTCCTTCACAAAATTCGGATTCAATTCTGTTTTTTCCGATTCAATTCCTTTTCCACGATCTCCACGAGAGCCGTTCCCCGTACATCTCTCGATACGATTTTTCCGTTCCGTCCAACCACGATGATATACGGCACGTAACCATACATGTAATAATCGGAGACCGTATCCCTCTTTGAAATGACCTCCTCGGAACTCATTACTTTCCAGGGCTGATTGTTTTGAGCGGCATATTTTTTGACATCTTGAGTGTCAGACCAACACGAAACGCCGATGATTTCCAGCCCTTGACCGTGATATTGCTGATAAAGATCAAGAAGCGTTTGCTGGATTTCGTCCTGTACGGAACCAGCCCAGACAGCATAAAAGTATAAAAGAACGACTTTTCCGTCAAAATCCTCGGGTCTGCAGGGGCTTCCATCCATAAAATTTCCGGCAAAAACCGCTTGCGTTGGATATTCTTTTCTGGGAAACCTCGAGATCTCATGCCAGACCAGAAATCGTATAGTCAGAGGTATCATAAGTGCCAATAATAAAAGGATTTTTCTGTCGGTTTCCATAGATTCCACTTGAAATAATGCTTGGGTCGTTTTCAACATCATTACTATTATAAAGAGGGATTCGTTTTATTTCAAGAGGCCGAGGAAAAAAATAGTGAAAAAATTTCCGTATCTCCCCCTTGCAAGAATTTTAAAATGTGCTAGAATACACATCCACTTGAGTGAATTGATTCACCGAGTCAATCTTTGACAAGAAGCGAAACAATTTGGATAAGTGACATCTTAAAAGACTATAGTTTTTTAAGAGAGCGCGAAGACGAGCATAGAACGTTACACTTTGGTAATTTTTATGATTTGTCGCTGCGAAGCGTTAAAATCATGC
>JAFTCU010000234.1 GCA_017454585.1 Thermoguttaceae bacterium
AAAAAAGGCTCCAGTCTTTCGACCGAAGCCTTTTTTGTTCTCAAGATGAGCAGGGGCACAGGGATTCGAACCCCGACTAAATGAACCAGAATCATTTGTGCTGCCGTTACACGATGCCCCTGTAACTGCGCGTTAATATACCACGTTTTCGCTTTCTGTCAAGAGGGGGAGCCGGGCTTTTCGTAAACTCTTTGTTCTTTTTTTGTGAATTTTATACAGCCCGAATAATCCAAACAATCAAAATTTTCGGAATATTCGATAAAATCCTCAAGGTTTGCGCAAATTATCCCGATACACAAAATGTTCCAAAATCAGGAATCCGTATGCAAGTACATTGAGTTTATACTCCATCAGCAAAAAGGATTCAATCATGAATCAGTTTTCAATTATTTCGATGTTTCAACCCACTCAGAAAACGAATCATACGACGCATCGTATTTCCAGGCATCTCCCGATCGCCTTGGCGGGCTTTTTTGCCTTGACTCTCAGTGCGTGTCATGGGCCTTGCAGGATGAATCCGTGTTCATGTGAAATGACTCCCAATGTGGTTTATGAAAGACCGGTGAAAATGGATTCGTGTGAGTGTTATTCCACTGGCGGATCATATCGGGTTCAAAGCGGCTATTCGGCCCTCGGTCCACGCCCGGTCACGATGAAACCCGGTACTTATGGGACTTCCTGCCGGTTTAGTCAGGCAGGGGGTTGCGCTCCCGCCGCTGCGCCGAATCTGACTCCTGCACAGATGGATTTTACACCAGCGCCGGTAGTTCCCCAGACTCCGGGCAGACGGAACGGTCAAATTTCGCCAGCTCCTGCGACGAACGACAGGCCTTATGACCTTTCTGGTGATTGGCAGGCTCCTCCGAGAGTGAAACCGAAGGCGGAAGTGAAACCCGAAGCTGAGCCAGAAGTGAAGACCGAAGTGAAACCCCAAAAGAAATCCGAAATAAAACCTGGTCTGGAACTGGAACAGATGCCGTTTGAAGGAAACTCCGGAAATGGGCAACTGATGCAGGAACGTTCCGATGTTCCTGGGAATACGAAAGTCATGGAAGTTCCGCGGAATAATATCGAGGAAGCCCCGGCTCCTGAGGAACTTCTTCCGGCTGAACCCGAAGCGCCAGCTGAAGCCATTGAGTCGTTAGATCCTCTTGGCCCGGCGGAACCTGCGGCCCCCGCGGAACCCATTGAGCTTGACCTCCCCGATGATTCTGTGCAGCCTGGGAATCAGGAACTGCCCGGATTAGAGGAAGAACTGCCAGACGTGCTCCCGGAAGCGCTTCCCGAAACAAAGGCATCGGAAGATCCGCAGCAGATCATGAAAGCGATTCAGAAGCGTCAACCGTTAAAACGGGCTTTGGGATTTGATTCTCCCAGATCCGAACATAAATCGGGTTTTTGGGCTCAATCGTCAAAGAATTCGATGGAAAAGCAAACCGCCAGTGCACCGGAAAAAGAAAAGGGCCTGAAGTCCATTTCTTTTAGTGACATTCGCCAGGCTACGAGTGTGGAGGAATGCCTGAATAAGGATGTTCAATCGGCGAATTGGGAAGTCGTTGAGAAAAAAGAAGCCGTGATCAAACTCACAGCCGCAGAGGAACCGGTTGCAGCCAATCCTGCACCCCAGTCCCTCCTTGAGATTCCTGCGGAACTTCCAGAAGAAGCTACGATCGGGAATTTCCCTGAACGTCCGAGCAACGCCCAGCCGGCTGATGAGTACATCATCGACTCGACAAAGTCCGCCCGTAAAAAAGACGTGAGTGAAATCCAAAAAGGAATGGTCAGCGGCGTGGAAGTGAAAGGAAACTGGGAGGCCGATCATCAGAATGAAACCGGAACGTTCATTTATTATGACGGAATGCAGGGACGCACTACCATTCAGAGTCCCGACCCGGTTTATATTTACGCCCCTCGTTTTCGGGCGGTCCGCCAGGTTATTGACCTGAACGTGGACGAGCAGGTTACAACGACCGGTGACCTTTACACACCGACTCAGGTCAGCACTGCCAATCGTTCGTTGGAGACCAGTACGACACGCCAGAATCAGCAGGCTGGAACCGGAACAAGCCGCACGGTGATGCTTGAAGCTCAGGCAAACGCAGGTACGGGAATTCTGGATGGAAATATAGCGCCTCAGATGAAGACGCAGGAAGCCGTCATCCCGCAGGAAAACAGGGAGATTAACGGCCCGAACGCCATCAATGGCAAAACCCGTGCGATTACGGCTGACGGCTTGATTGAATTTAAAACCTGGACCCAGACCGAAAATATGCGGGTCTTCATCGACCAGCAAAGTGCCAGCGCCTCAATTCAGACGCTCTCGGCTCCGTCGCTCTATACGGTGCAGGAAGGCGAAAAGAAGCAGGACGTCAAGATTTACAAAGTGGCCTCCACGAACTCGGCCAAACCGGGTGAAACCGTTGATTTCATCATTTACTTTGAAAACACGGGAAACTCGCCGATCGGAAACATCACGCTGGTCGATAATTTGCCGGCGAGACTGGAAATCGTGGAAGATTCGGCCGAAAGCAGCGTAGATTCCAACTTTACATACGAGATCAACGGAAACGGTTCCCAGACCCTCCGCTGGGAAGTGACTCAACCGCTGTACGTTGGAGAAAAAGGCGCTGTGAAGTTCAAGGCGCTCGTGCGGTAGGAAAGTTTTCAGTAGTCAGTAGTCAGAGTTTCGGTTGCACCGAAATATGGGATTGATCTTCCCGATATTCTGCCGAAAGCAGAACGCTGACTACTGACTCCTTCTCATCTTCTTTTTTGTGTCTGTTGGAGAATTGCCTGTACGTCTTGCGGGAGCGGTTTTTTTGAGTTGAGGAAAATCATCTGCAGATCCCACTCTATTTTTCGCGCACTTTTTAGTTCGATTTGGCCCGTGCCCATGTTAATGTGATACACGCATAGAGTTTTCTGGGTTGGGTCAATGATCGTCACCTGCTGGAAAGGACCTTCGGGAAGCGTAACGACTTCTGAAAACGAAATGAGGCTTTGAGGATTCGACGGGGCCATCGTACCCGTGGGAAAATCCTCGGGAAGCTGGCGCGGCTCCGAAGAAAACGCAGTGCTGCTCTGAGGAGGAACCTTGGAAGAGACCTGAGCAGGTGTCACCGCAGGTTCCGCGACCGAAGTCTGCTGAACATTATAAACGTTGGGA
The DNA here is from genome assembly GCA_017454585.1 of Thermoguttaceae bacterium. The sequence goes on from JAFTCU010000234.1 coordinate 3,167, forward strand.
TTCGCCAAATTCTGCGGGTTCGTTTCATACGCAGCCTGCGAAACACCGGAACTGGGGGTTTGCCTGTAATTCGTCATGGTGACCGGAACAGCGCGCCCCTGTTGGGTGGTTTTCTCGGCGATTTCCTGACCCGCGATCATTTCACCGACGGTCATTTCCATGTCATCTTCGTCTAAATCCTGTGCGTAATTAGCTGAAAAACTTCTGTACTGGGCGGAAACCAGGGAAATGCAGACGGACAACGAAATTCCCCAAATCACCGATCGAAAAACGAAACTCTTAAAATTTAAACCACGCATAATTTCAAGTCTGTACAAACGTTCAAAGCTGAAACAAAAACACTGGAGAAATTTTAGCAGAACGGGAAATTTCGCGCAAGAGCAATTTTCAGGAAACAGGAAGATATTAGAGCTTCACAAGATTTTAAGGAACGGACCAGGGAAGGCATTTTCTGAAAAACCTTCCCCGACCCGGTTTCCTCTAATGATTCAGTGGAGTTTTACTTGATGAAGATCTCGTGGGTCCCCTCGCCGTAGGTCTTCCCCGCGACTTCGGCGGTAGTCCCGGCAGGAACCGTGAGTTTCAGCGTGATCTTGCCCGGCTCGGTCTGGGTCAGATCGGCGGCGATCGTGCCGTAGTACGTGACGAACGAGGTCGCGATGTGCTTCAGGTTCCCCATCTGCGGGCAAACCTTGAACGTGCGGAAAGCGTCCGACGTCGGCTCAATGCCTGCCGCGAACTGGACAAGGCACGTGAGTCCGCCGCCCGACCACGCATGGTTGAACGTTCCTCGCTCGATTCCGTGGTGGCCCCAGCCTTCCCACAGGGTCGTGTAGAATTTATGATTCACCATTTCGGCAAAGCGGGCCTTCATGCGTTCCAGCGCGTCCACATCGTAACCCATGCGGAAGAGCGCTTCCAGAACGTACTTTTCCATGTACGGGCTGGCGTGCTCCTCTTTCTTGAAGACTTCACGCAGCGCTTCGTATTTTTCGGGTTCCGCGAAGCCGGCCAGAATCGCCATCGCGTTGGAGCGGTCGTCGGTTGCGCCCTTGTATTCCGGGCTTCTGTAGCACGTTCCGGTCCAGAAGACGCGGTTGAAGTTTTTCTTCAGCGACTCGCGCTGGGCGTACAGGACTTTCAGGACCGCGTCCACGTCCAGATCGGCCAGCGAAGGATTTTTCTTCACGAGTTCCTGAAGCGCCGCGTCACCTTTGCCGTTTTTTAGGTCGCGGATCATTTCGCCGGTCTGGATCGTCTGATCGAGCATGAGCGAGTACCACGCGTTGAGGATCAGGCGCAGGTCAATATTGACCCCCCAGTCGGCCCAGCTCCAGCCGCCCTTGCGGACGATGATCAGGCCGTCGTCGTCCCAATCCCAGACCGCCAGGTAGCGCAGTGTGCGGGGGTAAACGTCCAGAACGGTCGCCCAGTCGCCGGAATAAAGCCCGTAAGTCCCCAGGCCGTAAGTACTCTGCGTCGCGAGCATCTGGGCGGGGAGTTCGTTGACCCAGTTCCCGGGGATCGGGGCGAAGATCACGCCGTCAGGCCGCTGGAAACGCATCAGCTCGTAAATCCCTTTTTTCGCCAGAAGGTCGGCGTTCCGGTCCAGCGCATAAAACGCCTCGCCCATTTCATTCACCGCGTCACCCCACCACTGGGCGCGTTCACGGTCCGGGCAGTCCATGTACGTGTCGCGCATGGTGACGTACAGCGTCCGCGCGGACTTTTTGTAAAGCTGGACGTAGTAATCGTCGTCGCACTCGAACGTTCCGGTGAATTCCGTCGGGAAACCGCTTTCGACGAAGCCAAGATCCAGAACTTCGACCGAGGCCGGCATCGTGTACTCGACCTGATTTCCGCTAAACCATTCCGGGAATTGGAACATTTGCACGCCGTCCTTGCAGACGAACTCAAACCGAAGGCTCGGCTCGCCGGTTTTCGGATCGCCCACGTGGTAACTGTCCGTTTGAACACGGATCTCGTCGCCGGCTTTGGCATTTACATGGAAGAACGGACTTTCGTGCATGTTGTAAGGCAGGCGGCCGATGACTGTTTTGGTCCCATCGGCGTTTTCGATGGTTTCCAGACTTTCATATTTGCGTGGTTTGGCGTCGAATTTCCAGCCCGGGAACGGACGCTTGTAAAGCGGCCCCCAGACGTTTTCAGCGGGACCAGCCACTTCGACCGCCGCGGGTTTTTCCTCTTTGTTGTTCCAGAGCCGAGTGTCGAATCGCATGTTCGATTCCGGGAGCCGGTAGTTCGGCTGAGGATCGGCCATTTCCCGGATGTAAGCCTTAATGACCCACGCTTTCCAGGTCGCGTCCGACTTCAGGAAAAGGCCATTTTCACCGTTCGTCGTCGCGTCGAACAGGAAGCCGGGCTGACCGGAATTGATGTGGGAGAAACCGCTCTTTCCCCAGAACCAGACGATGGCGGTGATTTTGTTTTCGCCAGCCTTCAGGAAAGGTTTCAGGTCGATTTCGTCGTAGTACATCGCGTTCCGGTTGGGGCCGCGTTTCAGACCGCCTTCCCAAACGACCGGTTTCCAGTTGACCATCAGCCAGTAGCGGGAATCTGTGGCGATGCGGGCGAGCGCCTTTTCAGGGACGGAATCGAGTGTGATGGTTTTCTCAAACGCCATCAGGACGTTTTTCTCGGGGATCTCACCGGCGGGCCGAATCACCGGGGCCGTGAAATCCGTCGTCGGCGTGTACAGGACGCCCGGCGAGATCTCGTCGGCGTTTTCAGGAATGAGCGTGAACGGGATTTCAGAGCGCTGGCCGCCTGCGCGAAACCGCACAGAAAAACGAGGAGCGGGAGAAATTCCAGAATGGGCAGGATCTTTTTCATGATTGACTCTCCGGAAAGGTGTAGTGAAAGGAAGGTTAATGCCCATATTCTAGCACATCCCCCAAGGAAAATCAAGGGGCCGGGAGATTTTTTCAGAAAATTTTGGAAACTTGCAAGAAACGGCAACACATAGGAACGATGCTTCCAGCGTCGTTATCTGATTTTGTTGATCTCTGTCTTGATTGTTTGCTTCGTCCAAAAATCTGAGGTTCGCAAGTAAACCTCCGTAAAACTCCTTGACAACCTATTCTTCTTCTGTTATAATATGATTTATGATGTGGTGACTTTTGTTTGGAATGAGTTTTTTCGTGGTTGCCATTCGCAAAGCGTCCTTTCCCGCCCGCCTGGAAAAATGAAATTACCCACTCTCTTTCTGTTTTTTCTTTCGTTTATTATTTCGTTCGTGCCGTCCGTTTCGGGACAGCTTCCCCCGACGGTTCATCGGATCCAGTCGCACGACTCGGCCGTGGACCTGAACACGGCACAGGACCGCGCGGTGGAGTCCGCAAAGCCCGAACTGGGTCAGGCGTGGGAGCCGAACGGCGCGCACATTCGTCTCACTCCGGACGAAACGCTCGCCCAGCCCCCGCTTGAGGTGACGTTCTGGACACGGGTTTCCGACCCGGCGCACTACGCGATTTTCGTCGCTCACGAGCTGAAATCCTCGCCAAACCACTGGGAGATTTTCTCCGAGCCGGTCCGCGGTCAGGCGGAACCACGCGCCAGACTGGCGGTTTACCTCCCGGGAAACCAGCCCGATCACGTGCGTGGAACGTCCAATCTGGCCGACGGGAAGTGGCATTTCGTGCGGATGGTCTGGTCCCCGGGCCTTATGACGCTTTACGTCGATGGCCGTCAGGAGGCGCAGGAAAAGGTCGCGCGGCCCTTTTGTTCCGAGGCCGTGACACCGGAAAGCCGGTTTTACATCGGAAACATCGTGGAGGAGTCGATCCCGATGTACCACGCGGCCCTCGACGCTTTGTGCGTTAAAAAAGGCGGAACCCCCCTGCTCCAGTGCGATTTTGAAGGGCTTGCGCCTTCCGAAGCCGATTCGACCGTGGAAATTCACCCCGCAGGAACCGGCGAGACGTGCACGTTCGAGCAGCTTCGCGAGCGTTTGGAGGTACACTCCCAACCCGTGAAGATGACGCTTTCGCCGGAACTGGCGGCCCAAAACCCCGAGATTTACAAATCGGGTGGAAGTCTTGCCGCGCTGGACCGGCTTTTCCCGACCGCCTTCCCGAACGGTCTGCCGGAGCCGACCGGAAAACCCGCGAAAAACGTCCCGACCCGCGTTTTTACGGCCGAAGAACTCCGCGCGGCCATCGACCGTTTCCAGCTTCAAAGCGTGAAAGCGGAGCAGTTCCGCCCCGGTGTTTTGGCCTTCTGGGGGGAGCAGTACGCCGATCTTCAGACTCGCGTTGGTCACGAATGCCCGGTTCGGGGTGCGGCCGAACAGACGGCCAACCGTCACGCGCTCGTTTTCCCGGAGGAGACTCACCCCGCGCAGGTCCTCGTTCGGCGGATCGGCGCCCTGCTCGAGTCCGGTCTTGGCGACGATGCGGCCCGAAATGACTTCCAAATGCTTAAAACCGAGCTGGAAAAGTGCATCGTATCGGGCGAAAGCCTCGACCCGATTTTTCTCGCGGCGGCGGCCGTCCGGCGGAACCTGATGTTTTCGAACCCGAAGCTGACGGAGATCGACCGGATCGCGTTTTTGGCACGCGCTTCCTATTCCGGCTCACGGCTGACGAACGAACGTAACTCGGACCTGATGGGCGGCCACTTCGCGACGCAGGTTTACGGCTTCAACACGATTCACGGCGGCGGTCTGTTCACGATTTCCGGCTGGCGCGGCCCGAACCCGACGATTCAGAACCTCACCGCCGGGCGCAAAGTCACGAATCGCCGTCTGACCGGGCAGGAACTCAACATTGGAGCGTTCTACACGCCGGACTTGAGCTTCGACGGAAAAACCCTCTACTTTTCATACTGCGAGAGCCAAAACCACCGCTGGTTCTGGTCGCCGCAAACGTCCTGGAACCTTTTCAGCCTGGAGATCGACGCGCCGGAAAAGGGGATCCGGATGCTGACCGACAGTCCGTACAACGATTTCGACGTTTGCGTCCTTCCATCCGGTCGGCTGGTCTTTTGCTCGGAACGTCGAGGCGGGTTCATCCGCTGCTTCGGGGAAGACGCGAGGCTCCAAGTCACGACGAGCGTCCTGCACAGCTGCAAGCCGGACGGGTCGGACATTTACCCGATCAGCTTTTTTGAAACGTCCGAGTGGCAGCCGTCCGTCGATAATTCGGGGATGCTCGTCTATACACGGTGGGACTACACGGACCGCGAAAACTGCCTCGGCTCGAACTTCTGGACGTGCGCCCCAGACGGCCGGAACCCGCGCGCCCCTCACGGCAATTACCCGTTCCCGTGGCAAACGTTCCAGGAGCCGGTCCCGGAATCCGAGCTGGTCCAGGGCCTTTCCGACGTGGTTCGGACCGGAATTTACGACCTCCACGACGACCACCGCATGGGCAAATGCGCGGACTCCAAATCGGGCCTTCCGATGACTGAAATGCAGATCCGTGCGATTCCCGGCTCGTCCAGGTACATTTTCACCGCCGCCCCGCACCACGGCGAAACGTTTGGCTCCATCTGCCTGCTGGACCTTCGCGTCCCGAACGACAATCAGATGAGCCAGGTCCGTCGCGTGACGCCGTACACGCCGTTCCCCGAGTCGGAATGCGCGGGCCGGAGCCAGTACCGCTACGGCGCACCGTGGCCTCTGGACGAGCAGACGTTCCTCTGCGCGTCGTGGGAGGATCTGATAGTGCTCGACATTTTCGGGAACGAGGAACTGGTTTGCGAACGTGAACTGCTCCCGATCAATTACGACCCGCGCCTTCGTCTTTCCGAGCCGATGCCGGTCCGGGCACGCTTCACGCCGCCGGTGATCCCGCAGCAGACGGCCCAGGGCGAGGACCACCAGTCCGAGGACCAGCGCGCTTTTATCGGCGTTTCCAACGTGAATATTTGCGATCTGCCGCTTCCGAAAGACCGCCCGATCAAGTATTTGCGCGTGCTTCAGGTCGTTCCAAAACCGAACCCGTGGATGAATGTTCCGATGATCGGGTACTTCGTCGAAACGACGCCGCGCATCCCGCTGGGGGTCGTGCCGGTGGAAGCGGATGGAAGCGTTTTCTTCGAGGCGCCGCCCGGGAAGCAGCTCCTCTTCCAGACGCTCGACGCGAATTTCCAGGCAGTCGCCACGATGCGGGCGGTCACATTCGTCCATCCCGGCGAGAAACTGGTCTGCACCGGCTGCCACGAGCCGACGACCGAGTCGGTGCGCACCGAGACGAGCGTCCCGAGCGCGTTTCTGCGTGAGCCGTCCACGCTCCAGCCCGAGTGCGGGCCGGTGGAACCGATCGCGTTCGTGAGATTTCTTCAGGGCGAGATTGATCAGTCCTGCCTCCCGTGCCACGTGCAAGAGAAAAAAGGGCCGCAGACCTTGAATTACGCAGCGCTTCGGCCGTACGTCTATTCGTTCGCTGGCGGGATGCGAGGCGCCGTGACCCAACCCAACCACGGGGGTTCACGCTCCATTCCGGGGCGTTTCGGCTCGTCGATTTCAGAGCTTACGAAGATTTTGAACGACGCAAACCACCGCGAGCACGTGACGCCGGAACTGCGCCACAAATTCATCCTCTGGATGGACGCTAACGCGCCGCGCTACGGAGCGTTTCGGGACGCCGAGGCCCAGGACCGTGGTGAGCTGGTCTGGCCGATTCTCGACTGCGCTGATAATGTACAGGATGGGAGATGATGTCAAATTGATATTTCTTGACAACCGATCTTTCACTTAAGACGGTTCAAGGCCCGCACATGTCTGCACGTCTGCGGGTCTTTTTCCGGAATTCTGCGCATTGAATGCCAAACCTCAAAATCCTGCGAGCCATACGGCTTGACAACCTGAAATTTTGCGCTATAATAATCATCATCAGACAAGGATTTTAGCCGGCAGAGGATCTTCTCTGTCATCTCCTCAACGGACTAACAATCCGGCCTGCATAAACGTTCTACCCCGTAAAACACGAGGTGAAATTGATACCTTACCATCCCTGAAAGCATCGCCCCTTGTTTCCCATGAAATTCGCATACAGTACCAACGCTTACCGTCAGTTTTCCATTGCCGAGACGTGCCGGCGCATTGCGCGGATCGGGTTCACGGGCCTCGAACTGCTCGCGGACGTTCCGCACGCCTGGCCGGTGAGTCTTTTGCCGGAGCAGAAGGCCCACATTCGTGAATGTCTGGCGGAGAACCACCTCGAAATCTCGAACATCAACGCTTTCATGATGAACGCGGTCGCCGATGTGAGGCAGGCGTTCTGGTACCCGTCCTGGATCGAGCCGTACGCTCCGTACCGGGCGCTGCGGCGGGAGCACACGCTGCGGTGTCTTGATCTGGCGGCTGAGCTGGGCGCGAAGAACATCCAGACGGAACCCGGCGGGCCGCTTCCCGAGGGAATGACCTGGGAACAGGGCGCAAGGCTTTTTTACGACGAGTTTATGCCGTGCGTCGAGCGGGCGGAGAAGGTCGGCGTCGGTCTCTTGATCGAGCCGGAACCGCTTTTGCTCATCGAGAAATTCGAGCAGTACGAAGAATTTATGAGCCGGATCGACTCGCCGGCCATCGGGCTGAATTTCGATATTGGGCACGCTTTCTGCGTGGGAGACGACCCGGTGACGTGGATCCCGCGTCTGGCACCACAGACCCGTCACTACCACATTGAAGACATTTCGGCCGAGCGAGTTCACCACCATCTGATCCCCGGCGAAGGCGCTATCGAGTTCGGCCCGATCCTCTCCGCGATCAAGGCGACGGGCTACACCGGCTGGGTCACCGTGGAGCTTTACCCGTATCTGGACGATCCAGACGAAGCGGGCCGCCGCGCACTGGAGGTTCTTTCGAACAGTTAGGAGTTAGGAATTGCGCTGGCGCGTAACGTTGGTTTCAGAAAGACTTCGTCCTATAAAAAGCCGAAGGCTTTCCAACTCCTAACTCCTAACTCCTAACTTATTTCGTCGTCGTGCCATCATCCGGCTTGGTGGCCATCATTTCTTTGCCGTTCGGGTCGATGCCATTTTCCTGCGGGGTGATGGGTCTGGCGCCCTGTTCGGGTACCGCGTAACGCAGGGACGTGACTTTGTTCTGGATTTCCGGCTGGTACGGATTCAACGCCAGCGCGTGTTCATACGCCGCCAGAGCCGATTCATTGTCCCCCATTCTTTCCCGGACGCTTCCCAAGGCGGTATAGGCGCGAGTGTTGTGACTGTCGATCGCCACCGCATCGTTCAGGCAGTCGCGGGCACGGTCGAGTTGTTTGTGTTCGTCGTACAGGCGGGCCAGCTCGATCCTCGGTTCGGGCGAGGAGGGCTGACGATCCACCCACTCTTCCACGAGCTTGAACGCGTTTTCGTCCTGGCCGATGTCACAGTACAGGGTCGCAAGAGAGCGGTTACACTCCACGTGGTACGGCTGGCGTTCGAGGCACAGTTCGTAGCAGTATTTGGCCATCTGAAAATCCTGCTCATTGCCGGTCTCAATCGCTCGCTGATGATACACGACACCGGAATTGTAGTATGTGTCGGGGTTCTGCGGGTCGGCCTGCTTGGCTCGTTCGAAACAGTCCAAGGCGTCTTCCGGTCGATTGGCCGCAAGCATCCGCACTCCTTCGGCATTGTAGTTATTCGCAGTGAAGGAACTGCAGCCGCTGAAAAACAGGACGCAGGTGAGGGCCGCGACGATTTTATGCGTAAAATTAAGGGTCACGATCGACTTCCTTGTTTCAAAATGAGAATTTGTGATTCTATACAGAATAAAATAACCGATTTTCAGATAAAAAGCAAGAGCAATTTTGACCGATTTTTCGGATTGCCGCCGGTTGGGGCGGCGCTCCTGTGTATGACCGACTTTTAACAGAAGAATTTCCAGGCTAAACTCATAACTGTTACCGCGAGAAGCAGCACGCAGCAGCCAGCCGCACCGGGTTGATCTTCGTCTTCTTCGTCTTCATCTTCTTTGGAGCCATACTCTCCAGGAACGTAGAAGTGCGCGTTGGGAATGGTTTCTTCATCGATGCCATCTTCGAACTCATAACCGCACTTATGGCAGACATTCAGGAATTGTGGATAGAGAACTTCCTCGCAGCAGGGACATTGGACCGCGAGAGGATACTCTTCCGTGTCTTCGTCAATTTCGGGCGCGTCATCGATCGGCTTGGTGAGTTTCACCATTTCATGGGAGCAATGGCATTGACCGCCGCATTTATGTTTGTGTTCATGATCTGTTTCTTCGGATTCTTCCGAGGGAACCGTCTGGATCGAGGCCCCGCCTCCGCCGAACGCTGAACCAAGAGAGGTCGCAAGAAACGACTTCGCGGCGATAGAGACTTCTTCCCCATCGTCGTACGTATCTTCTTCGGTATTGTAGTTTTCCGCGACATTTTCCGCGTGTTCTGCCGGCAGGATCAAATCAAGATCCGCCAAGGGAAAATTATCGCCTATGGTGTTGCAGTATCGGCAGACTACGATTCGTCTTGCGCCGCATTCGGGACAGACGTCCCATTCTTTCATTTTCATAATGAAGCCTTTTTCCAGTGTTATTATCAAAAGAGGCTCAATGTCTGGTTTGTCCCAGATTCAGTGGTTCCTGTTTTTTCCCGAAATTTTTATACGGTCAAAAACCCGGGCTGTGGAACTCAGCCCGGGGAACCAGGGGGGTTGGGACGCCCCCGCACATTGAGTCTCTTAACGATTCAGGGTGAGTCCGAAGACGAAGCCGTGCATGAAGACGTTCTTTTCGTGATCACCATCCTGTTTGATTCCGAGGACTGAGCCACCCGTCGTATTGTCGAGGGAGTAGTCCGTCATTCCACTCGGGCGAGCGATGTTTCCGGCGTAAATTCCAGACCAGCCGACGTGGAGGTTGATTTTGTTCGTCAGGTCGAACTTGAATTTGACGCCCAATTCAGCAACCGGAGTGAAGGTGTCATAGGACTGACGGCTGTATCCGCTGATTCCGCTTGCGCCGATGTTCGGAGCGTAGTAGTAAACGGATTTGATGTTGAGGTCGTTGTCGGAGCCGCTGGTGCTGTTGTTGGTGGATTCGTACATGCTGTTCGGGCCCCACATTCCGTTGACGTAACCATTCGAGCCAAGGCAGGCGTTGTTGGTGATTTTCTGGGCGTTGTAGGCCGCAGTGAATTTGGCGAGGATTTCCATTCCGAAGCGTCCGGTGTTGCGAGACCATCTCAGGCCAATTTGAGGACCAACCAGGTTGTTGTCTGCTTCGGTTTTGATGCTTGTATCGTCAAGGAAATTCGGGGTATAAATCTCGCCGTTTCCGTTTGCGCCGTGGCTTCCGCCCCAGAATCCGAACTCTTCATTCCACTTCATATAGCGGACACCAAGGCCGAGTTCAAACATTCCGATACGAGTTGCGTGAGCACGGTGGAGATAGTTGAGTTCAACTCCCCAGGTGTCGATGTCATCCCACATTTCAGCATCGTTGAACTGGACCAGCATACGGTCAACATAAAGGTCCTGGGTTTGTACGACTTGACTGTCGTCGTCATCATCACCACCTACCTGGTAAGCATACCGGGTTTCCGTGTGGCAGTCGTGCCAGGTGTCTTTGGTGGAGGTGTTGAGGATGATCCCTTTGAGGTAATTGTTGCCATAACCGTCGTGGGCTGTCATCGTATCGTTGAAACCAACCTGGACATTCGTACCGGAGTAGCTGTTGTTGCCGCCGATCGTAAAGACCTGACATTCCCACCCATTATGGCCGTTCATAAATCCGAAGTTGTAACGTTGACCAACCTGAAACTTGGTATCGAGCAGACTCGTATTCCAGGTGTTGTGCTGCGTGGTCATGGTTACGATTCCCATGGGACCGTACTGGTCATCAGCAAGGTCTTTGAAGTTCGGATCTCCAAGAATCTGGTATCCATAGACAATCGCTTCTCTGACCGTGGACGATTTGCCGTCGCCGTCAACGATGTTGTAACCTGCAGTTTTGCCGCTGCCAGTGTTGTTCGTGTCGTCGTC
>JAFTCU010000235.1 GCA_017454585.1 Thermoguttaceae bacterium
CACGGAAAAAGTCTAACAGTACAGGACTTAAAACATTTTTGAAGTCCCGTTCGATGATCGCGATTTTTTCATCCGACGCCACCAAACGGCTTTTCAAAATACGGTCGTAATCCGGATAAGAGTCCAGAACGTCCGTAATAAATTCCGCGTACTCGCCGAGAATTTCCCTGACTTTTTGCAAATCATTATCGATGACTCCAAAGAGTGCGTCGGCGTACACACTGCTGATTTTTTCCATCGTAACATCCGGGGATGCTTCCGCGGCGTACCTGGAATCTAACGCATTGACGTCGGTTGACATGGAAACCTCGATGTGGGTGATTTATGAAAAAGTTCAAACACTTGCGTGTGATTTTCGTTCAGAATGACGAAACTTTGTACTGACGACGCTGGAAGCGTCGTCCCCGTACAGGGCGTTTCGTCACACTGAATTATTTACCGAATTTGGCGACAGCCTGATTGATGAGCTTCTGATGAGACTGCGGGTTAAGCTCCTGTTTCAGGATTTTCCCGGCCAGTTCTACCGCCAGAGCGGCGCTCTGCTCAGCCAGTTCTTTCTGTGCCTGGACTTTCGCGTTATTAATTTCCTGCGTGGCGGCCTTTTTCTCGGCTTCCACAGACGCCATCGCTTTATTCATAAGGATGGCAGCAGATTTTTCCGCGTTCGCTTGCGCTTCCGCTTTCATCTGCTGGATGTCCGCTTTGGCGTTCGCCAACTGCTTCTTGTAATCATCCAGAAGAGCTTTAGCGTCAGCATTGGCTTTTTCCGCGTCACTGCGCTGGTCCAGGACGTACTGCTCGCGCTTGTCGAGGCCTTCCATAATCGGGCCCCAGGCAAACTTCCAAAGGACGATCAGAACCAACAGAAACGTGACCGCGGTCCAGAGTGCGAGGTCCGCGCAAAACGGAGGGAGGGACGCTCCCTCTTCGCTTCCTTCGGCGAAAACACACGACGTCATGCTCATGACGCTGTATAGGGCAGCTGAAAGGGCAAACAAATGTTTCTTCATAGCAACTTCCTGTGTTTTCTATCCAATGTGGTTAAATATTACGTTCAATCTTCGAGAACGAAAATCAAATCACATAATCAGGCAGATAACCAGCGCGAACAGCGTAGCGCCTTCGATCAAGGCGGCGGCCAGAATCATCGCGGTCTGGATAGCGGAAGCGGCTTCCGGCTGACGAGCCATCGCGTCCACGGCATTGCCACCGATGCGGCCAATACCGAAACCGGCGCCGGCGATAATGAAAGCGCATCCGATCGGAACCAGGATTTTGTAACTGTTATTGGCCGGAGCTTCGGCTTCCGCTTCAGCGGCAGGAGCGGCGTCAGTGGCGGCGGCAGCCGGAGCGGCAGTCTGATCAGCAGCCGGAGCGGCGTCCTGAGCGAACGCGACAGAAACGACGGACAGAACCATAGCGAACAGCATGGCGAAAACAGCTTTTTTCATTTTTAGGTCTCCCTAGTTTGAGTAAGTGATGATTAATTGATTATCAGTTCAGGGACGATGCGTGAAACACCGTCTTTAGTCCTTTATTTTATTAACAACGCTGGAAGCGTCATCTTCTGATTTATTAACGACGCTGGAGCGTCGTCCCCGCATTAGTGCGCGTGGCGGCCCATACCGATGAACAACGACATGAGGAACGTGAAAATGTACGCCTGAAGGAAAGCGACGAAGATTTCCAAAAGGCTGATCGCGATGGCCAATGCCATGGACGGCACAGAAACGCAAAACCACAGCAGCCAGCCACTGGTGACCACCGTGATGAACGTCGTGAAGACAGCCAAAACGAGGTGCCCGGCAAACATATTCGCGAAAAGACGAATCATCAACACGAAGTGCTTGACCATCAAACCGAAAACTTCAATAACGAAAAGCATCGGTTTCAAAATGTAACCCATTCCAAACGGAAGATCCATCGTGGGAACCTGATGAACCCAGAATCCGATCGGGCCTTGAGCAACCGATCCGGCAAAAATCAATGAAAGCAGAGCGATCACAGCCATCGGGCAAGTCACGGAGTAACTCGCAGTTGGTGAGCCGAAACCCGGAAGCATTCCGAAAAGATTCATTCCCAGAATGAAGAAAAAAGTCGTCCAGGCAAGCGGGAGGAATTTATCCGCCCCGTGACCAATGGACGGCCGAACAACGTCGTCACGAAGGAAAAGAAGAAAAACTTCCAGCAGATTGCTGAAACGACCGCGAACCGGCTGGCCTGTTTTGATTTTACGGGCGAGAGGTATGAAGAAGAGGAGCATGAACAACGCGACCAGCACCTCAATCACCATGAATTTCGTCAGTTGCAGCCCGCAAATAACGGGCAGTTCGATTTCACAGCCAAACGGGAACTCGAATACGTGACTGTCATTCACGTGTTCGAAAAGTTTTGCAGTATCCATGATTTACCTTTTTTTCTCATCAAAAGCTTTTTCGGTACTATCGGAAACCTGACATGCCGTGGAATTCTTGGCTTGGGGACTCTCTTCCTGAGAGTCTTTGACCGGCTGTGAGGCTTTTGCTCGCGCGATTGCTGCCGATGTACAGGCGAAAAGCATAAGTGGATAATATGCGAAATATGAGATAATTATAACATATTGTAAATTTTTGTCTATGGGGTAATGATAAAATTTTAACGAAAAAAACAGAAAAATAAGGGGAAAAATGATTCTTGAGGCCGCTCCAACAAGAAAACCGACCGCCATGAGGCTCGATTTCCACTTCCCAGCAAGGACCTGGACCTCTTCAGCCACGATCGCACCTACGAGGCAGCCAATGAAAATAAGGGCTTGAATCTGGAAGTACAGTCCTCCACCCCAAATCAGGTAAACCGCCGTGGAAATCACTATCCCAACGGGGATCATCAGTTTAAGAATGTATAATGTACCATTCATTTTAAGGTCAAAAAGGAATCAATAAACTTCACCAGTATTTGGTTTCACCCTTTTTTCGGAGTGGGATCTTCATCGCTCTCAACGGTTCAGGTGTCGGTGAGGCCTCCTCAATACTGAAGCGGTATTCGCCGCGAAGGCTTTCAACGATTTTCTTCAGATTCAGAAAATGCAGCAGCGGGTCAAATGCGTTCGGCTCTGAAATGATCCACGTAATCGAAAACGAATCTGCCTGACAAATAAGCGCGTTTCGGCCAGAGTCCCACTTGAGCGGCTGCATATCTTTCAGATTCAGTCCCAGTCCAGCAAGTTGAAGAGTCAGGAACTCCTGCACCATTTCGAACGAAATAAAAACTTCCCCGCGGGAAACCGAGACGTAAGCGTCCTGCATACCTAAAATCTCACCAGTCGGTTCGCACTCTATTTCCTTCGGCTCAAAATTAATTGTCATTTCCTCTGTGGTCCACGTCCAGCATGGAACGCCTGGGCAGAATCGGGCTTTCTCAGGCTCAAAACACGGGTAACGACTCGAAATCAGCCGGAAAGCGTGTTCCTCGGGCAACATTTCGTAATCTTCCACCCGGCCCGGGAGAGAGTACGTTAAAACAAGCGGCTGGTTTCCAGTACCATTAATATATTCAGGATTAAGGCCGATTTTCTCCAGACGCATATTCTCATAAACATCCGAAAGGACGTGCGACGACATATACGACGCGATTTCTGAAAGCGAAAAATCGATTTTAATCAAGTACATATTAAAACTCTAAAGGTTCCCACAAAGCGAAACTCGTCTCCAGGCACATCATTTTCATTCTACCAGATTTTCCTCAAAAAGTAAAGGCTCCCCCCCTTTAAAAGGAAAAGAAAATCAGCTATACTGGAAAGCGCTATTGAGGTTTTTCCCAGAATCCTCCGGGAAAATCGTGATTAAAGTCCAACCATTCTTTTTACTAATTTAACTCAAATGAAACATTTTTATCTTGGAGCTTTGCTCCTTCCTTTATTGGCTGGCCTCGCTCTGGCAGATCCCGCGCCCGTGACGGTCAGGGAAGAACCGGTCGTTTTACCGACCTACCAGATCGGCCCGGCGGATCTGAACGCGATTTATTTTACTGGCCGCGTTTATCAGGGGGCGCAGGGGCACACGTACCCGTACGCCATGCTGGATCGTTTGACCGACGACAAAAAGGACGTGACGTACAAAGGTCTGTTCCTTGAAAACGAATTCGTGAAGATCTGCGTCATGCCCGAACTGGGAGGCCGAATCCTTCAGGCCACCGACAAAACGAACCAGTACGAGTTTTTCTACCGCCAGCACGTTGTTAAGCCGGCCCTGATCGGAATGCTCGGCGCCTGGATGTCCGGCGGCGTGGAGTGGAACATTCCGCACCACCACCGCCCGTCGAGTTTCATGGCCGTGGACTGGAAAACGCTCGAAAACCCCGACGGCTCCAAGTCGATCTGGGTCGGCGAGACGG
>JAFTCU010000236.1 GCA_017454585.1 Thermoguttaceae bacterium
CATGTCTCACACATACGCATTATATGGACTCCTTTCTTAATACTAAGGCGTTTATCTTCCTTAGCTGAAAAACTATCTAAATCTTCAAAAACTGTTTATTAGATAAATTATACATCAGGTTTCAGAATTTACAACATTTTTTTGGCGAAATTTTTTAAAAAAGTTAAAATTTTAGTCAAACTCTAAAAATTCATCCCTGAACTGAGTACTCAATATTGGAACAGAAGATCGAGATGTTGAAAACCGACCAAAATTGAGAGAAAACAATCCCCCATTGCAGAAATAAAGGAAGGCAAAAGCCTCGTCCCCGTAATTATTGCGGGATCTGAACCGCCTGGCCGTCGGCGCGGTAGCCGAGATACTGGTGGACGGCGAGGTCGATACTATAACTGATACGTTGGGCGGAGCCGTCGCACATCGTCATGCCGAAGGTTCCTGCGTGGGCGCTTCCGAAACGGCCGCTTCCAATGTCGAACCCGGTACGATCCTGGCAGGGCTGAGACTGCACTGCGCGGAGAATATCGTGGTCCGTCCCGATCAGAGCCGATTCATTATCCTGGCCGTCCGTGTTGCCGGCCTCGTATTTTTCCGGAGCGAGGTACTTTTCTCCGAGCAGGTACGTATTGGTCGTTCCGTCGCGGACTTCACCAACGGTGATCTCGCTGCGGGCGAAAATGACCCCCTTGGATTTGCTGGTCGTGTCGGCCCAGGAGTTGGTATCGCAGAGCTGTTTTGCGGCGGCCACCGTTTGAGGCTGGTTCTGGGTGCCGGTCGTGTTTCCCTCGTTGCCCACGTAGTCGGTCTTGCTTCCCTGCGTGTGGCGTGAGGCGTTCACCGGGTAAACCGCGCCGGAAGTCGGGTACTGTTTCACCGTGCGGCGGCTCGGGCAGAGGATCGTGCCGATAGGCGTCTCGCAGCGGGTTTTCGCGTTACTCATCTGCGGCTCACCCGAGCTGAATTTATCGCCGTCGGCGCCCATCTGGTACATGGCGTTCTGCTCAATGAAGGGGAGGATCGAGTAGATCCAGCCGCCGCCCTGGTTCTTGCCGAAACCCTGGTCCGGGTCGCCGGTGAAGTACCACCACCAGCCGGCGGAGGGGTACTTTTTCGTCGTCGATTCGTGATTGAGGCAGGCCAGACCGAGCTGCTTCAAATTGTTGCCGCACTGCATCTGACGCGCCGCCTCACGTGCCTGCTGGACAGCCGGAAGGAGCAGCCCCACCAGCATTCCAATGATCGCGATGACGACCAGAAGTTCCACGAGTGTAAAAGCATTTCGTTTCATGATTTCCCCCAATATTGTAGTGAATCCCGGTGTTGTGAAGGGTCAAAGTGTTTCGTTCCTGTGGGCGAGTTCCATCGCGAAGGCCGGCAGGCAGACGGAAATGTAATCGGCCCCGGGTTCCTCCGGCGAGGAGTACTGCACCAGTTCACCCGCGGGGGTCAGAATGGCCTGATTCTCACGCACGACCGTAACGGAACCGTCCTCGGCGGTGATGTAGAGCGCACCCTTCAGAACGAGAGTGAACTCGTCAAATTCAGGACGCTGGGCCGGTTCACTCCAGCCCGCCCTGCTCGTCAGCCGCCCGATGCTGATGCGCGTGTCGCCGGAGCTGATCCGCCCGAAAAACTCCGTGATGCTCATCGAATCGTCTGGAAAACGAACCGGCGCGGTAATTAGCTTGAACATTTCAAACCTCATTTGGGACCGAAATGGAATTTCAAAAAAACGACGTTTTTCTCATTTTACCACCGGAGGCCAAAAACGTCAAGGGGGAAAAGCGGCGGATCTGGAAAAAATCTCCGAAAGATGCAGAATCTCCGCAAAACTAACTCACCGTGGACATGGACAACGGACAAAAATATATGGTTTTTCTGTCCACTGTCCGTGTCCACATCCTTTCAAATCGAGAAAAACGCACGAAGAAGAATCATCGACTCACACCATTTTAAGAATTGGCCGGGTTTTCAGGGAAAATTCACTCTTTCCTCGTAGAGGTTTGCTGGCCGACCCAGTGTTCCACGGCGTACTGCCACTCCGTCCAGGCCGAGCATATCTCGGTGGCGATCCAGTTGATTTCTTCCCACTGTTCCCCGGTACACAAATCCCTCATGAGACTCCTCAGCCGGTAACCGTCCAGGGTCGGAATACCACGTTCATCCCGCGGAGCCTGAAGGAAAAGAGCAAAAAAGTCCTGCGACTTGCCCGGTTCATGGTTCCAGTCACAAACGTTCCTGTTCACCCGGCAGCGTTGAACCATTTTCTCCACGATGTCAGCCTCGGTCATCTGCCGGGGGGCTTCTTCAGATGAGTGTAATTTCCTGTGATCCTCACACTCCAGCCGGTGTTTGTATTGCTCCAGCCTTTTGCTAAATTCCCGCTTCATCTCCAACGCAAAATTTACAACGGCGGGAGTTTCACTGGATCGCGGAACGACAATTTTCTTTGGAACAGGTCTGGACTTCCGGGTTGGCGCCGGCTTTTCCTCCTCATTTTCTTTCAGAAGATGAAAACGAATTCTGTAGAAATTAAGGGCTCCATCCCCATAAATATCGTGGAGTTCTTTTTTCAGAGCGTCAAGCGACGAAAAACCGTCGGGGATCGCGTCGGCATCCGTCAAATCATCAAGCGAAACTTTCTCAACAGAATCGATCCATATCGGACCGACGCCAGGAATTGTGTCTTTCTGGCCCGCACGAACACGCGCGGTTTTCCAATTCCGCAGGGTTTGGGTCTTCTCACCGCTGCGGATCGCGTCCAAAAATTTCCGCTTGAATAAAAGCATAAAATCAGAGGGAAAGACTATTCATCTTCCTCTTCATCCTCTTCGTCGTCCCAATCGTCGTCTTCGTCGTCCCAATCGTCGTCTTCGTCGTCCCAGTCCTCGTCTTCGTCTTCATCATCCCATTCGTCTTCGTCGTCGTCCCATTCGTCTTCGTCTTCCTCGTCCCAGTCGTCTTCATCATCTTCATCCTCGTCTTCGTCCCAGTCATCCTCATCATCTTCGTCCCAGTCATCGTCCATTTCGTCGTCCTGGTTTTCGTCGTAGTCACTGTAAGCCATCATCTGGCACGGCGGAAGGGTAAAAGATTCACGCTCGGAATCAGAAACCAGTTCAAAATTGAAGCCATTTTCAGCAAAAGACTTACGCATGTGTATTTCTCCTCATGAAAATTCTTGAGAAATTCTGGAAAAAAAACAAAAAATGAAGCAAATTTCAAAATACTAAACGGTTTTTCGGCTCTCATCCAAAAAATCTTTCGATGTATTTCTTTTTTTTCGTGATTTTATGGAGATTTTTGAGAAAATAAACCGTTAAATATCCACTTTCGGAAGCTGAAGCAGGCTTTTCAGGCCGAAAACTTCGAGGAACTTCTTCGTCGTTCGGTAAAGGCGAGGCCGACCCAGTTCAGGACTGCGTCCCGCGATGCGGATCAAATCCTTGCCGAGTAGTTGGCGCAAGATCTCCATGCACGACTGAACACCTCGCACCGCCTCGATTTCCGCACGGGTCACGGGGGTAGAGTATGCCTCCCGGTACGCGATGATCGCAAGCGTCTCCATCGCCGGCGGAGAAAGACGGATCTCAGGACTTTCCTGATTCGCCACACCCACCTGACGGCAAAGCTGACGAAGCCAGGGCGTGAACTGTGGCCGCGTCCGAAGCTGAAAGCCACGGGCGAATTCCAGAATACGAAACGCCGTACGTGTGCCGTCATAAATCTGGTTCAGCTTCCGAATACCGTCAACCACCTGCGAGGTTTCACCCGTGTTCAGGAACTGCGCCAAACGCTGGGCGCTAAGCGGTTCACGAGTCAGGAAAAGCAGCGCCTCAAGCGAACGCATAAAGTCCGTCCGTTCCGGAAGCTCGCCTGAAAGCGGGACCTCCTGAAACGGCAAAACCTTCACCTCCGGCTTGCGCTTTTTCGGCGTCACGCTCCGAAATCGCCCACGCCACGGAACGAGCCTTTTACGGTATGTCCCCGGACCAAACTGTCTGCTCTTGAATGGAAATCTTTTCTTCATCAGCTAAGTATAGCGAAAAATGAAAAAAAAGAAAAGGGAGGGGAAGCGTTTTTTTGGAAAAAAATGTAAAATTTCCAGCAGGAAACCAACCTTTGTTTCATTTTCGCGCCACTCCCGCGCACAAGAGCCGAGGAGTTGAAAAAGCCAATCGGCTTTTAACGTCTAAGGTCTTCCCAATGCAAACCAACTCCCAAATTTCTCCCCCCCTCTTGCGATTTGTTTCAAATCGGTTATAATTAGGATGATTGACCTGCATATTTGAAGGAGCCCAAATGAAACCCAGCCTTTTTATCTGTTTTGCCCTTTTTTCCATGGCGTCTGTCTTTGCTCAGGAGACATTCCGGGCAGAGCCTGTTCAGATCGGTGAAAATCTGAAACTCGTTGCTCCCCACGATAATTCTGTAGTCGTTCAGAGTCGCATTTGGCTGATCCTCAAGGGTGATCTGCCGGCCGACACCGTTCTGTTCAATGGCAAACCGCTCAAGTGGGATAAACATTTCGGCGGGGATGTACACGTAGGGATCCTCGGGATGGAAATCGGTCAGCAAAGCCTTCAGATTGGTGAGAAAGAGCTGCATTTCGTGCTTGGCCGCAACGATAAAGACCACGCGGGTGACCCGAGCTGGAACGTGTACCGCCTGCACAATATGAAGCCAGGGCCGAACCCGTGCGGAAGGTGCCACGAGACCGTGAAGAATGAAGGGGATGGACTCATTCACGTCGGTGAACTTATGACCCCCGCGGACGCCTGCTACAAGTGCCACATTTCCGAGAAGCTGGACGAGCAGCATGAAACAACGAAGCTCGAAGAGAACTGGCGCGAAAACTGCCGTGACTGCCATTTCATCCACGCCTCACCGCACGATCATCTTCTGCGTCAGCCGAGAGAAACGTACCTGAAATAATGCTGCGCAAGCGATTCAAAACCGGTCGATCACTTCGTAAAAGTCGCGAATGACTTCGTACGGGTAGGCCGAATAATCGCGCCCGTCCGAGTCCACGAGGATGATCTTTCCCGGGTTTGCGGCACGAGCGGCCTGGATCCCGGGCGGAGAGTCTTCAAAAATCAGAACGTCTTTCGGTTCGCAGCCTATGTTCCGCATCGCCTTGAGGTACATCGCCGGGTCGGGTTTTCCGGCAATGGTACCATCGAGAAAGACCAGGTCCTCGAAGCGGAACCAGCGGTCCAGGCGCGAAAACTCGTAGAAAAACTGCACGTTGGAGAGATACGACGCGGTGGCGATCGTGAACGGAAGGCCGACCGTCTTCAAGTGGTCCAGAAGCTCCTCCACGCCCGCCGCAAGCTGGAGGTTTTTCTCGACGCAGATCTCGCGGTAAATGCGTTCTTTTTCTTCAGCCTCGAAAGCGGATTCTTCCGGGGTGAGTTTCCCCTCGAAGAGAATATTCAGGATCGCCTCGTTCGTCTTGCCGTGGACTTTCTTGTAGAAATCTTCGAGAGTCAGCGGGATCCCACGCTCGGCGCAGTACTTGAACCACGCCTCGATGTGGAGCGGCGTGTCCCAGAAAAGCGTTCCGTTATAGTCGAATACGATCCCTTTGCAGTTTTCTTTCATTTTTTGGCCTATCCCGTTTTCTAACCTCGGTACTTGTATAGTTTAGCACATTTTTCCGGAAAAAGCAAGGGGGAGGTTGCATTTTATGAAAAGTCCGGTATAATTGAAA
The DNA here is from genome assembly GCA_017454585.1 of Thermoguttaceae bacterium. The sequence continues at coordinate 5,711 of JAFTCU010000236.1, forward strand.
AATCGTGCCTTTTTTCCCCGTTTTCCTTTAACCCCCCATAATGAAACCATGAAAATTTCAACCTTCCTCACCCGTTTTTCCTTCCTGGCCCTTTTGCTCGGGGCGGCCACGCTTTTCGCCGAGGAACCGCTTCACGAGAAGACGGCCCGTCAGTCGGCCGAGTGGATCCAGAACGCCGTCATGTACCAGATCAACACGCGCGCCATGACGCCCGA
>JAFTCU010000237.1 GCA_017454585.1 Thermoguttaceae bacterium
GACGGAGAACGTCGCGGATAAGATCCCGTCGCTGCTTCTGTTCGCGGACAAACTGGCCCTGCACGTGACGCGCCCGATGCGTTGGGACTCCGACCACGTGGTCCTTCTGAACGATGACCTGCGCGACATTGCGAACGAGATCGTCCGCTGCGACGCTCTGGACCGCGTGCTCATCGGCCTCGACTTCTTCGACGCGAGCGTGAACCGGATCGCCGCCTGGGTCATCGGAATGCGCAACATGCAGCGCGCGCTGCTGGCCGCTCTTCTGACGCCGCACAAGAAACTCGCCCGCCTCCAGCAGGAAGGGAAGTTCTACGAAATGATGGCCCTGAACGAAGAGATCAAGACCTACCCGCTCGGCGCCGTTTGGGACCACTTCTGCGAGATCAACAAAGTCCCGGTCCGCGAAGCGTGGCTGAATCGCGTGAAGCGGTACGAAAAGGACGTGCTTTTGAAACGCGGGTAAGATTTTACGGGGACGACGCTTCCAGCGTCGTTAAAAATGTTTGGGTGGCCGTTCCCGGTCATCCATAACCGTAACGCGGTTCATATATATCGGATTATTAAAGGAAAAAACAATCATGACGGAAACCAAACCCGTTTCCCCCTGGAAACAAACCATCATCGCGTCGATGACCAGTTACATCGATGCCGGCTCGATTGTCGCCGGTGCGGCGGGACTGGCCCTTTGGGAAAAGTATTTGCAGCTCGAAAGCTGGCAGACCGGCCTGTTGACCATGTGCAGCTCAAACGCCATCGGGGCGGCCATAGGCGCATTGATCGGCGGCGTTCTGTGCGACAAATTCGGGCGCAAATTCGTTTATACGTACGACCTTCTGGTCTATATGTTCGGGATGCTCTTCATCGTTTTCGGCGTCAGCACGCCCCAGACGGTTTTTGATTTCGGCTCCTTTACCATGTCGCTCGGCTACATTCTCTTCCTTTTCGGCTACCTGACCATCGGTCTGGCGGTCGGCGCGGACGTCGTGGCCTCCTGGACGCTCATTGCGGAACAGGCTCCGGCGGAAAACCGCGCGAGGCACTGCGGCTCGGCGCAGGTCTTTTGGGCCGTGGGGCCAGCGGTCGTTCTGCTCATGCAGTCGGCATTGAGTTTCTTCCTCGGCGAGGAAAACGCGCTGCTTGGAAACCGCATCGTGTTCGGGCACCTGATCGTCGTCGCGTTCGTCGTTTGGCTTTTGCGTCTTGGAATGCCGGAATCCGATAACTGGAAAAAGGCGAAGGAGCAGGAAGCGGCCCTGATCGCCTCCGGGAAGGTGAAACGGCTCGGAATGATCAACCTTCTCTCGCCGACCAACCTGAAAACGGTCCTTTTCCTCTGCGGCGTGTATGTCGTCTGGAACCTGGCGGCTGGAACGATGGGAATGCTTCTTCCTTACATTTACCAGAACGTCGGTGGGATCTCCAATTCGCTGAGCTGCGCGCTGACGGTGATCCTTTTCGTCGCGTCGGCCATTTCTACACTGACGATCTTCATGGCTCTGGGTGACCGGATCAGTCGCCGGCTGATTTACTGCGTGATCGCGCTCTTCTTCGTGATTGCGTGGGGGCTTTTCCTCCTGCCGGACGATGTTTACTCGAAATACCAGTTTACCGTTCCGGTACTCGGCACGGTGCCGCTCATTTTCGTGTTGATCTCCATCCTCATGGGAATCAATAACGGCTCGGGCCAGCAGGCGTTTTACCAGCTTTGGTGCAACGAGCTGTTCCCATCGCATTATCGTGCGTCGGCGCAGGGCTTCACTTTCTTCATGGCCCGTATTACGGTCGGAGCCTGGACCGCTTGCGTGCCGGTGATTATGGGCAAAAACGGCGAGAATTTTGCGACTGCAGCGGCGATTATGGTCGGTTTCGCGCTTTTCAGCATGCTTGTCGGAACGATTTTTGCGCCGAACACGGCCGGAAAGACCCTCGAACAGATCGAAGAGGAGCGCTACGGGAAGTAGGCTGGACCCTTTTTAAGTAGTCAGTAGTCAGTAGTCAGTGGTCAGTAGTCAGCGTTTCGGCTGCGCCGAAAAATGGAATTTCAATTTCTCGCCTGCTCCCCATATTCTGCCGAAGGCAGAACGCTGACCACTGACTACTGAATACTGAATACTTATGAAAAAGAAAATCACGTTTTCTCTTTTGGCCCTTTTTCTTCTCCCTTCCCTGACCTTTGCCTGGGGGACGGGGCACGATGCCGTCGCGCAGCTCCTCGAGGAGTTTATGCCGGCGGAGATGAAGGCGTTTTTTGAGGCGGATGGTGGGGCCGCGCTTCCGGATCTCGTGAAGTTCTGCCACTACCCGGACCTTCCGAACAAAACGCTCCAACAGACGGGCGAGATCGTCGGGCCGGAGGATGAGCAGATCCTGAAGGATTTCGGTTACTCGTGCAGCGACTGGCTTCACCGTCACACCGGGCGGGCGGCGTGTTACGTCCTCCTGACCAAAGCGTTCCGGGAGGGAAACCGCAAGAACGGGGCGTTTTACCTCTCGGTGCTGAGCCATTCCATGTCGGATCAGGGCGCGGTGAATCACACGCCGATCCTCCAGTTCACGACGTACTCTCATCTGGCCGGGGTTGATTACGGGATCCGGAACTCCTGCGAGCTGAGCCTGAAGAACGAAAACGTGAGCCGCCAGATCCACGAGCGACTGAGCCGTTTCCAGCCGGAACTTTTGGCCGAGAGTTTTCCCGAGTCGGTTTACGCGGTGGTCATGGACTGCTACACTCAGGCGGAAGTCTCGGCAGAAATCGAGATCCAGATCGCTTTTGGGGACCGCGAAACGTCGGAGGGTGTCATGGCGCGGATCGACGTCGAGCAGCTGGAGTCCATCCTGAGCATGGCGTTCAGCGCGTGGCATTTCGCGCAGGCGCAGGAGGAGCCGGTCTTTACCCGGGAAATGCTCGGGGACATTTTCCGGCGTGAAGAGATTCGGCGGCGTGAGGGAAAACCGGAAACGCAGGCGGTTTACGCCGGTCTGTTCCCGGCCGAGGGGGAAGAAACCGCGAAACCGTACGTCGGGCTGGTCTGCGAGCCGTACGGGTCATTCCACGTGAAGGCGCTCTCGTACGTCGGGAAAATGCTCGTCGCGAGCACCGGCCGCACGCTGAGGGACCACGGCATCGCGGCCCGCGGCATTTCGTTCTGGAAGATGGAAACTCAGCTGCTTCCGGCCCCGGAAGAAATGCCGGTTTTGGTGATCTACGCCGGAAACTGCCAAATGTCGGACGGGATTGCCGAGGCGATTCGGGACTACACCACCCGCGGCGGGAAACTCCTCTGGGTGGGGGGACGCGACCCGAAAAACTTGACCGGCTTCGGCAAAGCGCTGGTCCAGTACGCGGACGATGAGGTCCCCACCTCCTCGAAGTGGGCGATCCAGAACGAAGCCGTCTGGGAGAAAATGAGTGTCCGGTTCGCGCCGGAGATGAAATCGCTCGGGACGGAACCGTTCAAACTGGTCCGGAACCCGAATTTTGACGGATTCTGCAAGCCGGTCTGCCTCTTTGGGATCGCGGAGGTGGACGGCGTGAAACCGCTCGCGTGGCTGAATAACGGGCGGGAAACGTTCTGCATTTCGGCCCTCAACGAGCAGGCGGCGTGGGTCCCGGAGTATCTGCTTCTTCCGTTCATCTTTTCGGACGTCAAGACGCTGAACTGGCCGGAGCTTCGGCTCGACCCGTTCGCGGAAAAAGTGATGCTTGAGACGCTTCGGAAACTGCTAGACTGAAGGCCCAGCCTCAAAGAGGAGGGCCCTCATTCATAATTCAGAATTCAGAATTCAGAATTGGAAACGTACTCGTTCCACGGTTCAGGAAGCGGGGCCTCGACGAATATGCGTTCTTCCCGCATCGGGTGCTTGATGTTGATCGAGCGGCTGTGAAGCGCGATGGAACGGAGGCGTTCGTCCTCGAATTGTTCACCGAACGGGACGGCCGAGCCGTACTGTGTGTCACCGAGGACCGGGAAACCGTGCGACGACGCCTGGACACGGATCTGGTGCGTGCGGCCGGTTTCCAGTTCGATTTCCAGCCACGTGCAGTTTCTTTCCGGCATACGTTTCTTCACGGTGTAGTGTAGCAATGCCCACCGCCCTTCCGGGTGGCGTGACGTCACGATCTCTGAGCGCGGCTCCCCCGGCACTTTCCGGATGAAATCTTCCCAATCCCCCCGATCCTCTTGAACCAGGCCCGAGACCAAAATCCAATATTTTTTCTGAACGGTACGCATCTGGAATTGGTCGGAAAGGCGCTTGGCGGCCCGGACGTTCCTCGCAAAGATCATACACCCCGTCGCGGGCCGGTCGAGACGGTGCGGGACACCGAGGTACACATTGGCGTCAGCCGGTTTACCGTCCTTTTGCCGGACGTAGTCTTTGATCCGATCTACGAGCGAATCAATTCCAGGTGGTGACTGGACCAGCAGTCCCGCGGGTTTGTTGACGATTAAAACCGGGCCGTCCGTGTATAAAATATTTATCATGGGAGAGGTTTTTATGAAGGAACAGGATTATGTAAATTTTAACTTTAACATCATCATACTCCAAAACTCATAAAAAGCCAGTTCCCCGGCAAAAATTTTTTGTGAAAAAGATAAAATATTCGGGAAAAATCAGAAATTCCCCTTCCAGAAACGACCGATTTCGTGTAAAATAATATAAGAGATTTCCAGAATCACCTGTTTTTTCCCACAGGATGAACCATGAATAAGAAGTTTTACTTGGCTGCCGCTTTTTTCGGCGTTTTCGTTTTGTGTTTTGCAATGACCGCCTCGGCCCAATACAACGGTGCGCCGATGACGCCGTCCGCCACCCCTTCCAATCTTCCGATGTCGTCGGGGGCTGGATCTGCTGGCGTTATGCAGAGTACCACACCAAACACGGTAAACACGCAGTTTCCGCAGGGTGCGCGGGTCGTCCCGGGTGCGAATGGTCAGCCGATGCCGCTGCTAAATCCATATCAGCAGAATCAAAATCAAACGAGAACTTTTAACGGCCCGGTTCAGTACGGTCAGTACACGCCTTCCGGCCAGGTGACGAAACCATTTGCGAACGTGCAGGAAAAACCGTATATTAGTCCGTACATGAATTTTTATCGGCGTGACAGAGTGCCGGGGATCGATAATTACAACATGTACGTGAAACCCGCTCTCGATGCGGAAAAGGAACGCCAGCAGACTCAGCAGCAGATTCAGACGCTTCAGGAAAATCAGAATCAGACCCGAATTCAGCAAGAGGCCCAGTTTAATGCGAATGTGGGGGCGCAGACGGTTGGCGCGTCTTATGGCCAGATGAATACCGGCATGAACGCGAATCGCCCCGGTGCGTCCTATGGCTTCTCGGGAAGGGGCCCAACGGTTCACGTTGACCCGAATGCTGCCGAAAAAACCGATAAAGAAAAAAAGGACGAAAAAGCTGAAGAAGAGGAACAGGCTGGTTCCTATTTCAATCCTTACGCGCCGAATGGGAAAGGCGTTCTTCGTCCGCACTACGAACCGGCTGAGAGAAAATAGCCGGCTTGGAAAACTGTCAAATTGAGAGGTGGAAAACTTTTTGAGAAGGGACCCGCTCGGGCATTTTCAAAAAGTTTTCTTTTTTTATTCTCGTTCCTTGAATTGAATCAAAACCGTGGAAAAGCTCAAATCATTTCTCGTTTTTCTTATTAAAATTGGGGTCTCACTCGGAATTCTGGCTTTTCTCGTCTATCGGGCCATGCAGGACGAAACGACGATGAATGCCCTTGTGCACGGTGAGAAGATTTGGCCGTCTTTGGCTCTCGGTTTTTTGTTTACGTTTCTGGCGGTTCTCGTGACGATCGTCCGCTGGTTCTGGCTCGTGCGGATCCAGGGGATGAACGTCGGTTTCTGGAAGACGCTCCGGATCGGTTACATCGGCTACCTGTTCAACCTCGCGCCGATGGGGATCGTGGGGGGAGATCTGCTCAAGGCCTGGCTTTTGACCCGTTCTGTGAAAGAGGAACATCCTCATGCCGGCCCGGTGATCCTCGGGTCGATGTTCATCGACCGGATGATTGGCCTTTATGCGCTTTTTATGCTTGCGTCGCTGGTTTTGCTGGTTAACGGGACGCTCTGGGCCCCGGATGCGTCTCAGGTGATGATTTCAGCTTCTTGGGCCGTTCTGATCGCGTGGGTGGTCGGGACCGCAGGATTTCTGGCGCTTCTTTTGCCGCCTGAGTCAAAGAAAGAGCCACGTCCACCCAAGTCGAAAGCCGAGGAAATCTTCCGCAGAATCGCGGGGAGTGTGCGCCTCTACCGCAGGTTCCCGGTAAAACTCTTCTGGGTGCTGATGATCAGCCTGCTGGTGCACACGCTCTTTGCGACGTCACTTTATTTTCTGGCCGATGGTTTGTGGCGGGCGCAGGATCCGCCGAACTTCGCTCAGCATCTGTTCATTTCACCGACCAGCATGTCGATGTCGGCCGTGCCGCTGCCCGTGGGGCCCGTGGAGGTGGTTTTCGACGAGTTGTACCGTGACTCGATCGGCCGCACCGGAATGGGCCTGGCCGTGATGCTGGCGTACCGCTTCATCTGTATCCTGATCGCTCTTCTGGGCGTGATTTTCTACTTCAGCGCCCGGGAGGAAATTCGGGAAACGATGGAAGAAGCGGGTTCAATCAGGAATTAGGAATGCGTAATGCGTAATTAGAAAAGCCTTCGGCTTTTTATGGGATGAAGTTTTTCTGAAACTTGTATTACGCGAAGCGTCAATTACGAATTACGCATTACGCATTCCGAATTAAAACGGCAGTTGATTCACCTGGTCCATCGTCGGGGCGTCGTAGGCCGGGTCTTTTTCCGGGTGCAGCGTATTGAGCGGGCCTGGGCGGGGGATCAGCGGCGCGGACTGGATCTTCGGGCAGACCGGCAGCCAGTCGCGGCCGTAAAATTCCGGGTCGCCCATCGCGCGCAGTTCTTCGCTCCCGTAGTACGGGCACATCGCGTCCACCCACAAAATCACGCGGAGTAGATCGTCTCCTTCGACCTTCACGCCCTGGTGGGTTCCAGAGGCCATCCGCTCGATCAGCCGGCTGCGGTACGAAAGTTTCGTCATGGGTTTCGGCGTCTGGTAGGCCACAGGATCGAAAATTCCAAACGCTTCCACCATGATCGTGTCGGCCCAGCCAAAGCCCGGAGCGGGATTTTTGGGCGCTTCGTACGGTTTGCCCCACGTCGGTTTCCCGACCAGCGTCACGTACGGCTCGTCGAAAATGTTGAACCCCGGCCGGCGGGTCATGTTGAACGTCTGGAACGCTTTCGACTCGGGGTTTTCGTGGCATTTGGCGCAGTATTTCTTGAGCGTCGGCTCGACGTAGCGGTCGTAACTGACCGAAATGTCTTTCCACGGAACGGGCGTGATCTTCGACGGCGCGCGCTTCATCGCTTTTCCGACCGGTGCCATGCCCGGCGTAACGATTTGGGACTCGTGGCAGCCGATGCACCCGCGTACCTCACCCGGCATGACCCCCGTAAAGGAACGCATCGTGTGGAGCGCGCGGTGGTTTTCGTCGAGGAGCTGGAAGTGAAGCGCCACGCCCGACGGAGCCTCAAAACAGACGGAGCCATCGTCCTCGATCGGGACGGTCCCAAGGATCCGCTTCACGCCGTCGGTCTGTACGAGGCTCGTCGCCGGGCCTTCGCTCGCGTACGGACGGTGGTCCCACATCGTGTAGGTCTTCGGCTCCAGGTTCCAGATCCGCAGGAATTTGGCCTTCCCGCGGAGTTCCGGCGACGCGTTGTCGTACACCGAGTTGCTATAAATGATCCCGGGCTCCGGTTTGTCGCGGTTTTCAAACGTCGGCCACTTGACCAGATCCAGGCGGGCCTGCGGGACCGGCCGCGGGCGCAGCGGCTGGGCGTGGAAAATGTGGTGCGCCCCTTCGTAGATCAGTTCCCGGTTTCCGTCCAGGTCCATCAGGAGGAGGACCGTCTTGCCGTTTCGCACCGCGCAAACGAGGAAATCCCGGTCCGAGATCGGGTACGGGCTGGTGTAGCCGCGGTAATCGCCCGCCGTATGGTAGGATTCCGACTCGGGTTTCTCGCTGGGCCCGTCGCCCACCTCGGGCCACGGAACGTCCGGCGTGACTTTCGTTAGACCGTCGGGGTAGTTCAGTCCCTTGGCCGGGTCGATGATTCCGATGGCCCCCTCGAACCAGTTGTGATGGCCGCAGCCGGCAAACATGACGCGCTCGGAGCCGGGGATCGGTCTCGCCTCTTTCAAAAGGTCCGGCCAGACGCTCTGGTTTCCCCAGAACGTCTGCACCTGCGTGCCGTCCGGGTTCATCGTCCAGAGACTCTGGCACCGCCAGAGCGGTTTATCCGTGTACTCCCACCGTGTGTAAAGGATCCGGCCGTCTTTCAGGAGGCTCGGCGTGTACTCACATTCCATGTTCCGCGAGAGGATGAAGACCCCGTCGCCCGGTCCCTCGTGCAGTTTCATGCGGGCCAGGACGAACGAATTCGCGGAGACCACGCACCGGACGTAAGTGTGCGCCCTCCCCGTGAGGAACGCGATGTTTTCGCCGTCCGGCAGGTAAATCGGGTCCAGATCGTCGAACGCCCCGTCGGTGAGCTGACGCACTCCCGTTCCGTCCGCGTTGATCTCGTACAGGTGGAACGACTTTTCGTTGTACGGCTTGAAGCAGAACAAAATCCGCTTCCCGTCGAACGAAACGTCCGGGCGCCAGAACGAGCCGTGGCTCGGAAGCGGCTTTTGCGGCGCGAGCATCGTCTGCTTTCCGGCGGGTGAAAGCCCTTTCAGGACCATGAGCCGGCCACCTGGGACCGCCTGCGTGCCGACGCGGTGGTGATTTTCGTGCTGCCACTCCGAGCCGGACGGGTACGGAACGTCCACGTAAACCACCGAGTCGAAGTCGATCGCCGGGTTGGCGAACATGATCCCGCGCTTGATTTGACGGACTTTGAAGTACGTTTCCGCAGTGGGTTCCGCCTTGGCCAGCTCGTCTAACTCCTTGAGCTGGGCCTGGAAATCGACCCCCTGAATTCGCGCGGCGAGCTCTTTCGCGTACCGGATTTCGTTCCGGATCACTTCCGGCGTGACGTTCCCGCCGCACTGGAAAAGCCACTCTTCCTCGAGTTTCTTCTGGGCCTCGTCCGCCGTGAGGTCCTTCACTTCGGGAGTCACCGGCCGGATGTACGGCGAAACCTGCTCGAATCCCTGCGGGCGCGGTTCAAAATTCGATTCCAGACGGGCCAGAAGGTCGAACAGTTCATCAATTGATTTCCCGTCCAAGTCTTGACTCCCAGCGGAAAAAGACTCATTGAGCGCTTGGAGTTCCTTCCATTTTTGAGTTTCTTCCGGCGTACATTTTGCCCACTGCTCGGGCGTTTCGGGGAGGAATTCCAAAGTTTTTTCCCGGGCGTCGTCGATCTGCTTTTTGAGCCACGCCATTCCGCGTTCCCGGGCACTCTGGAGGAAGTACTTGCGGGTCTCACGTTCACTCAAAGCGCGGTCCCAGACCTGAATTTCGTCGAGTGCGCCATCGAAAAATTCGCCGGAACCCCAGACGGAAGCCACGAAGATCGGGGCCTTTTTCGTCCCGTAAACCCACGGGCCGGGAAGGTCCTGGCCGCCGATGAGTTCCAAGTCGAAATAAATCGCCGTTTTTTGGCCGTCGTACGTCCCCGTGACGAGGTGCCACTGGCCGTCCTTCAGTACGGCGGGGTCAACTGATCCGTAGGTCCCGCGGTACTGACCGTTCGCGTTAATACCAAAACAGATGGACGAGCCGTTTCCCGTGATACTCAGCCAGAGGCGCTCTTCTCCGTCCTCTTTGCGCAGGATCTCGTGAATGCCGCCGTCGATGGTCCGGGGCTTGATCCAGGCGCGGACGGTCACGGCCTTAAGCCCCGTCGGCAAACGGTCTTCGGAGACGGAAATTTTCGGTTTCCCGGTCACATCGACCGCGTTCCCGATGATTCCCGGAACGGACGTGATCCCCTCGCCCTCGGGGGCGGTTTCAAACGTCCATTCCAGGATCGGCTTTTCCTCGGCGAGCGCGGCTGTCCCGCAGAAAAAAGCGGCTAAAAGAGCGAGACCAAACGAAATATGGTGGTTCATGCCAGGACCCTTTCAAGCTGGAGTCAGGGATTCAGGAAGGTTTGGAGACTTTTCCCTTTGATTATACGTCATTTGTCAAAATTTACAATAGGGGGGGCTTTTTTTTTTATTTTTCCGAATTATAATTAATAGAAACCGTTTTTTTATCTCACCTACAACCAAGGAAACGATTATGACAGACGAAAATAAAAATACGGCCTCCGCGTGTGCGCAGGTCCGTAGTACCGCGGACCTTCCGACGGGCCGCCGCTGCTTCATGGCTCAGGCCGGTGCGGTGGTTTTGGCCTCGGCTGCGATTGCTCCCGCAGTTCTTGCGGCCGCTTCAACGGTACTCACTCCCGTGAAAAAACATTTTACCGGTTCTGGTGCGCAGGCCGAGGGCGGCGACGTGAAAGAGTACCCGGTCGGAACTTTTGCCGAACTGCCGGAAGACGGAACCCCGCTGCTGGTTTCGATTCGTGACGAACTGGTGGACGGCTGGACCAAAGAGGTGAACGTGGTCGGAGCGATCTACGCCCGCCGCGTTGGTGATGGAATTAAGGTTCTTCACACGATGTGCCCGCACATGGGGAGCACCGTTGGCCTGAAGAAAGACGAGAAAAAGTTCTTCTGCCCAAGCCACTCCGCGTGGTTTGACCTGGACGGAAAACGTCTGGAAAACGGCGGGGCGAAAAATCCCTGCAAACGTGATATGGACGAGCTGGAAGCCCGCGTCGCGGAAGATGGAACCATCATGGTCCAGTTCTGCTGCTTCAAGAGCGACAGCGCCGAGAAAATCAAAGTCTGACTAAATGGACTACTCAAAAGAAAAACCTTAACCCGAAATAAAATATTATGATTACAAAATTCCTTAACTGGCTCAATTCCCGTACGGGAGTGATTTCCTTCCTGAAAGTCGTCGGCAATCGGCGCTGGGTCAAGGCGCTGATGGACCTCAAAATGTGGCCGGCCATCCTGTTTTTCCTCTGTGTCGTGCAGTGTATCACCGGGTTCATCCTCTGGATGCACTACTCGCCCAGTTCGCAGACAGCTTACGAGAGCGTTTTCAACATTCAGTACAATTTGTGGGGTGGCTGGCTCCTTCGCGGGATCCATCATTTCTCCGCACAGGTTTTTGTCGGCGTCGCGATCCTGTACATCATCCGGATCATCCTTTTCGGAATGTACCGCAAGCCGCGCGAAGTCACTTTCTGGCTTTCGCTGTTCCTTTTCTTCTTCGGTCTGGGCGCCTGCCTGACCGGTGACCTGCTTCCCTGGACCCAGAACGCTTACGGCGCGACGATGGTCCGCGTGAAGTACCTGACGCAGATCCCGTTCATCGGTCAGATGCTTTACGAACTGGCCTGCGGCGGCACGACGATCAACAGTCTGACGCTCACGCACTTCTTCGCTCTGCACGTTGGCGTGTTTGCGGCGGGTATCATCGTCCTGCTCGTTCTTCACGCCATTTGTGACGCCCGCGCCGAGAAAATCGACCTGGATGCGAAACTCGCCTCGGGTGAAGTGACCGTCCCGTGCCAGAAAGCCGGCTCCTGCGGCGGCTGCCGTTCGACCGGGATCGCCCGCTGGTGGGTCTGCCAGGCCGCGGTGAACTCGCTCGGCTGCCTCATCGCGATGTGCGTCGTGCTGGGCCTCGTTTTCCAGAACAATTCGGAGTACAAAGCCGCGAAAGCCGCATGGGCACTCCAGAACGCCACGATCGAAACCCCTGCCGCCGCTGAACCCGCCCCGGCTCCGGCGACCGAAGAAGTCGCTCCGGCAGTTGAAGAACCCGCCCCGGCTCCTGCGACTGAAGAAGCCTCTCCGGCTCCGGCCGCTGAACCCGCTCAGGATTTGGTCGTTGAAGAAGTTCCGGCCCCGGCTGAACCCGCTCCGGCTCCTGCCGCAGAACCCGCTCCGGCTCCTGCCGCAGAACCCGCTCCTACCGCTGAAGAAGCCACTCCGGCTCCTGCCGCAGAACCCGCTCCTGCCGCTGAGGAAGCCGCTCCGGCTCCGGCCGCTGAACCGGCCCCCGCGGCTGAGGAAGTGGCTCCTGCCCCGGCCGCTGGTCAGGAAGTCGCCGTGACGGAAGAGGCTCCGAAGGCTGAAGAAGCCAAAGCTGAAGAAGCCCCCAAGGCGGAAGAAAAGGCCGAAGTTCCGGAGGTCCTTCCGGTTGTGATGAAGCCTGGGCTTTACCTCGGCGTGGAGCTTGGTCCTCCGGCCGATACCAGCCCGATGGCCAGTTCTGAAACCGCGCGTCCGGAATGGACGTTCCGCGGCCTGTACGAGTATGCGCTTCTTTTCTCGAGCAAGTGCCCGGAATTCATCCTGATTTTCTGCATTCCGACGATTATCGTGGGAATTTTCTTTCTCATGCCGTTCATCGCGAGGGTCAAGGGCGGGGCTTTTGTTAATACGACTTACTTCCTTGTCGTGGCTCTTGTGATGATTTACCTCACGATGGCTTCCTACCAGCGCGATGCGAAAAACGATGCGTACCAGACGGCCCGCAAGGCGGAAACCGCGAAGGCGGTCAGCGTTTTCAACGCGATCGAGGACTTCGGCGGGATCCGCAAGACTGGCGCGCTTTCCATGATTTCCGAAACCTCCGCCTCAGCCGATTCGACCGAGAAAGCCGCGGCTCCGAGTGGTCCGGAAGTTTTCAAAAAGCACTGCGCGTCCTGCCACCCGTTCGCACCGGCTGACGAAAGCGTCACGGGCGACGAGATCTTCCGCATGGATTCCCCCTGTGCTCCGAACCTTTGGGGCTACGGCACGCGCGACTGGATCGCCGGCTGGTTCGATAAAGACCGGATCGTCTCCAAGGATTACTACGGCTACGAAAACTCCCCGTTCAAGGACGAGAACATGGCCCTGTTTGCCGCTTCGTTAGCGAACGAGATCGCGGCCTTCGAAAATCCGCAGGCCGATGAAGATTCCGAGGATTCGGAAGACTCGGAAGATGAAGATGCCGCGCCGCAGGTCAATCCTCGTGAGGAGATCGCGAAGGTCATCGACCTGCTGACCGAGGAAGCGTCTCTGGCGGCCCCGCGTGAAAACGGCGTGACTGTGAAGAAGCTGCGCCGTCCGTGGAAAGACGACAAAGGCGCGCCGGTCAAAGAGATCACCGAGTACCAGATCGACGGCCTGGATCCGGCGGTCTTCGCGATCTACTCGGCCCGGTGCCTGAAGTGCCACGGTTTCTACGCCTACCCGGTGGGTCAGAAAGGCCATCAGAGCCCGGACCTGACGGCTTATGGTTCCAAAGAATGGACGAAGCGCGTGATTCGTGACGCGGGCGCCTTCTTTAAGGGGAACACCATGACGGTCTTCCACGCGGAACCGGAAGGCTCCGAGAATAACGTCATGACGGAAGCCGAGATCGAGGCCGTGTCCGCGTGGCTGACGGAAGGAAACCTGAAAAAGTAAAGGTTTGATCCTCTGGCGAGCGGTGGGCTTTGGGCCCGCTGCTCGGAACTCTCGAGAACAAGGCAAAATGGATCCGGGAGGACGGCAAACCACCGTCTGCCCGGATTCTTTTCACTCCCCACCCCCAAAACCATGCAGTCTGTACACTACCTCATTTTCGACGTAAAGTCTTTCGTTGATGTGCCGCTTGCCGAGCGTATTCAGTTTTTCGGAGAGGAAAGTTCTGCTGCGTCACCTGCCAAAACTTCGTCACGTTCAAAAGCCAGGACCAGGAAGAAAGCCGACCTGGATTTTGTACCCTACACGCTCCAGATCCCCTCGGCGGTCGTTCTGGCCAAGGTTTCGGAAACGTACGAACTGCTCGATATCGCGGCGCTCAGCGAGGTACGGATGAAACCCGAGGAAATCGTCGAACGTTTCTGGCTGGGCTGGGAGCGTTACGACCGGCCGGTTTTCGTCACGTTCAACGGGCGGGAATCGGCGCTTCCCCTTCTGGAGCTTTCGGCGTTCCGGTATGGGATCTCGCTTCCGGGCTGGTTTTCTCCCGTCGCGAAGAATTACGAATGGCCGCGCAACCGGTTCAATCAGTCGGCGCACATTGATCTGTTGGACGTTTTCACGAGTTTTGGAACGACCCGATTCGTCGGGGGCCTGGATCTGGCTGTGAGTTTGCTTGGTCACTCGGGCTGGAAGAAAATCCCCGACCAAACAATCTGGAAAATGCACGAGGCGGGAGAGTTCCAGGAGATCGAAAACGCCTGCGTCGGTGACGTTTTGAGCACGTACTTCGTCTTCCTCCGCACTCGGGTCATGACCGGCCATTTGTCTCCAGCCGGGGAGAAGAAACTCGTGGAGGCCACGCGTCGGTGGCTTGAAGAAAAGGGGGAGACGAACGACGTGTTTCGCGAGTACCTTGCCGCGTGGGAGCAATAATCCGGATTCAGAAAACAGAACGTTTTAACGTAATATCCTTTTAAAGAAAGTGAAAAACCGATGAAACACCCCATCCTTTCCATTCTATTGTTCATCTTTCTGGCCGCCCTCGCCAGCGCCCAAACGATTTTCGTCGCGGGGGATTCCACGGCGGCACCGTACGATGCGAGGCGGGCCCCCATGACCGGCTGGGCGCAGGTTCTGGGCGAGTTTACGGTCGATGATGTGACGGTCGAAGACCGGGCCGTCGGCGGACGCAGTACGAAAAGTTTCCGCGCGGAAGGCCGCTGGGACCGTCTTCTGAACGACCTGAAACCGGGCGATTTCGTCGTGATCCAGTTCGGCCATAACGACCAGAAAGAGTACAGTCCGGCAGTTTACGCTCCGGCGCACACCGACTTCAAAGCGAATTTGACGCGCTTCGTTCAGGAAGTCCGTGAGAAAGGCGGCAAGCCGGTCCTGGCGACGTCCGTGACCCGCCGGATCTTCGACTCGGAGGGGAAACTCACTTTTTCGCTGAAGGAGTACCCGGAATGCCTGCGCGAAGTGGCCCGCGAGACGCAGACGCCGCTCGTCGATCTGTACGTCCTGACCCGCGCGTGGGTCGAGGCGGCCGGGCCGGAAAAATCCGCCGGGTTCTACACGAATCTGGAACCGGGCGAATCGCCGAACTACCCGAACGGGAACCGTGACAATTCGCACTTCCAGCGCAAAGGCGCGCTGGCGGTCGCAGAAATGTTCATCAGGGACGCCCAGCGCCAGGGGCTGGAGATCGGGAAACTCTTCAAACCCCTGGGTCAAACGCCGGTTTTCAAGCCGCGCCCGGCCTCGGAGTTCGTTCCGCGTGACGGGATAGGAAACGTTCTGACCAAACTCAACGCGGGGGAGGACGTGAACGTCGCTTACTTCGGCGGTTCCATCACGGAAACTCACGACGGCTGGCGGCCTCAAACCACGGCGATGCTTCAAAAGGTCTGGCCGAGTGCGAAGATCCACGAGATCCACGCGGCCATCGGCGCCACGGGGAGCGAGATCGGCGTGTACCGCATGGACCGCGACGTGCTGAAGTACAAACCGGACCTTCTTTTTGTGGAGTTCGCGGTGAACGACGGTGGGTGTACCCCCGAAAACATCTGGAAGCAGTTCGAGGGGATCATCCGCAAAACGTGGCGCGCCAACCCGCAGACCGACATCGTGTTCTGCTACACGATCGTGTCCGGAATGGTGGACGGCTGCCGCAAAGGCGAGTACCCGCCGACCGCGAACGCGATGGAGCAGATCGCCGATTTCTACGGGATCCCATCCATTAATTTCGGCCCTCGCGTGGTGAAAATGCTCGACGAAGGGAAGCTGATCTTTAAAGCCGACTCGGCTCCGGAAGGGGTCGTACTTTTCTCCCGGGACGGCACGCACCCGATCGCGAGCGGCTCGGCCCTTTATACCGCGGACGTCGAGCGGGCTTTTCAAGCGATGAAAGATTCCCAACCGATGGACCACTCGGCAAAGCTCGAGAAAACGTTCATCGCCGGGAATCTGGAAGACGCGAAACTTTTTCCGATCAGGCGAGAAATGCTCAGCGGCGAGTGGAGGGTCCTTGATCCCAACGAGCGTTACGGCTACTACACGCGCTGGCTCGATCAGGTCTGGGAAACCAGCACGCCCGGGAGCCGGCTGGAGTTCAAATTCCGTGGGACGCACGCGAAGATCTATGACATTCCGGCAACGAACGGCGGCCAGATTTATGTGACGGTGGACGGCGTGAAGACCGGCCCGTTCCCGCGGGTGCATACGCCGTGGTGGTCGCGCCTCTACGCCTTCCCGGTTGCGACGGACGTCGATCCGGAAAAGGTCCACACGGTCGTGATTGAGCTGGACTCGGGCGTCCCGGAGAAGCAGAAAGACCCGTCCGTCAAGCCGGAATTCTACGAAGGGATCCGTTGGCTCTGCGGACAGATCATGACCGACGGCGAGGTCGTTACCCCGTAGTCAAAATTTTTTCAAGAGGTCCAGGAATATGTAAAAGACCTGAAAATCCTCTTGAGTAAAAGGAGAAGGGGACGACACTTCCAACGTCGTCTTTTAAAAATGTCTTTATTTTCATGACGACGCTGGAAGAGTCGTCCCCGTAAAGTGTTATTCCCATAAAGTGCCGTCCTCACAAATGTCCGAAACCCCAACTTTTACCGTTACCCAGATCACGATCGGGATCCAGAACCTTCTCGGGACAGTTTTTTCCCAAGTCCGTGTTTCCGGGGAGATCTCCGACCTGAAGCAGTCCAGCGCGGGCCACTGCTACTTTCTTCTGAAGGACGAAACGGCCCAGCTCTCTGCCGTTTTGTGGAGCCGCACCCGGCCGAAGGGTGTCGATCTGCGTGACGGTCTGGAAGTCGTTTGCGAAGGGAAAATCGAGGTTTACCCCCCACGCGGGAACTACCAGTTCATCGTTTCGGCCCTCGAGCTCAAAGGCCTCGGCGCGCTGGAACAGGAATTTCTCGCCCTGAAGCAGCGCCTGACCGCCGAGGGACTTTTCGACCCGGCCCAC
>JAFTCU010000238.1 GCA_017454585.1 Thermoguttaceae bacterium
ACACTTCGTCGCAAGCGCGGATGATGCCTTCCAGAATGCGCGTGTCGGAATAGTCACGGGCGCCGCGGGAAATCTGGATGATGAACGGAGCGGCCTTCGTGTTGTCAACCGGGTCCGAGTTCTTGCCGGATTTGCCCAGGTTGCCGCGGAAAAGACCAACGGCCTGTTCCATATTGTTGATGTTGTAAGCACCGATGGCGTATTTGCCGTAAGCCTGTTTGAACAGTTCGGTAGTGGTAACGATCATGGAAACCTCCCTTTAGGTTGAAAAGTAGGAAAAAAGGTTTAAATCAAATGAATCCTTGTATTGTTTACTGCGCCGCCTGTTTTTTCAGCTCGATCCGCACGTTATCGAGGTCGATCGTCGTCGTGTTATGACCCAGGGCCGCGAAGACCAGGCAGTCAAATTCCTTCCACGCCGGATTGCGGATCGGCCGGACGAACGTCCGCGTTTCGCCCCCCTTCGGCGTGATTTTTACCGTGTACGGCTCGCCGTCGGCCGGGAAGTTCGGGACCAAAAGCTCGACGTGGACCCAGTCCGTCGCCGGAACCTGGAAGGTCTCGTCGTGGAAGTAAACCCCATCAGGCCGGACCCGAAGCGTAGCGGCAATTCGGTACTGCGCGCCTTTGTCACGGACTTCCGCCATCAGGTCGGCCCCTTCCGCGACGCGCACGTCGAACGAAACGTAAACCATTCCGGGGTCCGTGTAGTTTGTATTGTACTGCCAGAACGGATCGAACTCGTACTGCTGGTCCGGTGTGTCATAGATCCTGAGGAAGTGATTCCCGTTTTCCTCCAGGATTTTGAGCGAGCCGGGATTTCCGTGCGGTGAGGCCTGACGAACCAGGTTTCTGCGCGGCGTCTCGAAATCGTCCATGAGCGCAAACGGCGGGAGCGCCGGCGCGTCCGGAGCGAAGACCACCTCCGGCCAAACCCAGTTCTGCGCCTCTTTCACCCACGCGGGATCGTCCTTCAAAACGCCAGCCTGCGTGAAGTCAAACGGCTTGAAACCGATTTTCTCCAAAACCGGCTTCGATGCGTCCGTAAAGCGGAAATCGAAGTTTTTCGCGTCCTGGAAACACGGGTCAGCGATCACGCTGTGCTGGTCCTTCCCGAGCTTCTGCCACTCCTCGAAGGAAAGCTCCTGGAAGTCGATCGCGTGGTCACCGCCGTAGTTCCAGTAAATGTTCCGGTCCTCATTGGAGTACGGGTTTTTCCACTGCCCGTGCAGGAGCGTCTGGCCGGCGGAGGAGTCGTACACGATGATGTTCTGCTCCAGCGTGAACGACGTGTGCTCTTCCGGGCGGGAGCGCTGCAGCTGATTCTCGAGGCTGAAGGCGAAAATGTTGTTCCGCAGCAAATTGTTCTCGCCGTAATGCTGGTGGAAGTTCCCGGTGTGCGTCTGGTACACCAGATTGTTCTCCATCAGGATGTCGGAGGACCCCTCGTCCGTATAAAGGCCCATGCCACCGCGGCCGTACCGATTGTACGAGTACACGTCGTGGATCACGTTATTCGAAACGGTCGTCCCCGGTGAGATACCAAGGGAATAAACCCCGCCCATATCGGAAAGGACGCCCTGACCGATGTGGTGAATGTGGTTGAATTCGATGTGATTTTCAACGGCGACTGACTTGGAGTAGCCCCAGATCCAGCCGAGCGAAACGCCCGTGTAGTACCCGTCCGAAATGTCGTTATGCAGGACGGAATTTTTGGGCGCGTGGCCGATCCAGACGCCGATCCCGCCGAGGTCGATCTGGCCGTAATGCCGAACGATGCAGTTCTGGACGAGGTTCCCGGAGGAAAGGTTTTCCGGGGCCAGATCCGTTCCGTGGCCGGGGCCGATGCGCACACCGCCCGCGCCGAGGTCTTCCATCAGCGTTTTCTCCACGCGGCAGTTCGTGCAGCCCACGTGGAAGTGGAAGGCGTACCCGCCGATGTGTGTCACTTTGCAGCCCGTGAATTCCAGCCCGTCGGCGTAGTTCGCCAGAATGGACGCGGGTGAGCTGATGGCCGACTGACCGACCGATAGGCCTTTTTCCGGAAGGTTCCAGACGTCACACGTGAACGTGATGTTCCGGAACTTGATGTTTTTGACGCGGGAGTCCTGCGTGCCGTTGAATTTCAGGAAACCGGACTCCTCGAACGGCTTCGGCCCCATTGGGGCGAGGAAACGGACGTTTTCCGGTGTTTCGCCTTCGCGGGGAATGTAGATGCACGTCCCGTCACGCTTCAAAAGGAATTCGCCCGGCTCGTCCAGCGCGGACTCGATCCCCTCGACGTGGTAACGCTGATTCTTGCCCCACCAGCAAATGTCCCAGCACGCGGGACCGGTAAGCGTCACAAGGTTTTTGGCCGTGTCCACGCTTTCGACCCGGTGAAACGACGTTTCCCACGAGTGGTACAGAAGGATCTTCACGTCCCGCGGATTCGGCATTTTGGCGATCTCGGCGAAGATCGCACGGTCCGGTTCGCGGGGAGAAAACTGCGTTTTGGGGTTTTCCTCGCTGACTTCCTGAATGTACAGATAGCGGTCGCCGCCGGGAACGTCCGCGTTCGGTGTACGGGCGAGCTGGGCGCGCTGGCCCCCGACGAAAAGCGACTCAAACCAGAATTTCCCGTCCGCGACGTCCTGGATCTTCGTCACGAACCAGCCGTTCGGAGCGGCTTTCCAGCCGGTGATCTCGATCCCGCGGGTGAAAACAGGCGGCTGAGTTGGGTCTGCTGCCTCATAAACCGTGTTGGAATCGTCGGGAGTAAACTCGACCGGCTCCGCGAAAAAGTACTCGCCAGGAGCGATTTTGACCACGGCGGTCTGACCGGGATTCTGAGAGTGCCAAGCACGTATCTCATCACGGACCTGAGCCAGAGACTGCCCCGGACGGAATTGAAATTCCTGTGCGCTCAGCGTGGACGCGAGGCAGAAGAAAAAAGCGAAAATGACGGCACCGTGTTTCATTTGCAAATAATTAATTGGCGAGCGAGATGATAAATTCTATACCATTATAGCCATTTTAAATTTTTTGTCACGTGGGGGGGAGGAAAATTTTTCAACTTTTTTCAAATATTTTCCCTTTTTTCGCGTCGGGCCTCTTGTTTTCTCTGGAAGTTGTATTAAAATACGAAGATAGTTTTCATTTGTTAAATATTAACCAAACGTTCACTGGAGTTTGACCCATGAAATATTACCTTGGTATCGATCTTGGCGGAACCAATACGAAAATCGGGATCCTTGACGAAAATGGGAACATCGTCGCGAAAGGCTCGGTCCCGACACACATTCAGGAGGGCCCGGAAGCCGCCTGTCAGCGCATTGCGGGAGGCGTTGATGAAGTTTTGGCTCAGGCCAACCTTACACGCGCCGACATTGCGAAGGCGGGGCTCGCCTCTGCCGGCCCGATGGATATTCCGGGGCGGACGCTGCGCGAGACGGCCAATCTGGGGGAGAAATGGAAGTACTGCCCAATCGCCGACATGATGAGCGAAGCGTGCGGCATTTACCTCGAATTCGCCAACGACGCGTCGGCCGCCGCTTTCGCGGAATACTGGGTCGGAAAGGGCAAAGACGCGAAGAAGCACACGGTCAACCAGCAGGGCGTCGTGACGCTCGACAAACCGATCACGAGCATGGTCCTCCTGACGCTCGGCACCGGCATCGGCTGCGGGATCATCATCAACAAAATGGTTTATGACGGCGAACACTCGCAGGGGGGCGAGTACGGCCACGCGCTGATCGACACGACTCCGAACGCCCGGATTTGCGGCTGCGGCCGGCCCGGGCACTACGAAGCGTACGGGAGCGCCACGGCGGTAATTTCCCGCACGAAAGAGATCATCGACTCCGGCGTGAAAACCTCCCTGGCGGCCCGTCGGGCGGACCTCGACACGATTGGCGCCAAAGTCGTCGCGGAAGAAGCCCAGAACGGTGATGAAGTCGCCATGCAGATCATCCTCGACACGGCAAAGTACCTCGCCATCGGGATCGTGACCCTCATGCATACGATCGACCCGGACGCGATTTATCTCGGCGGAGCCATGACCTTTGGCGGGAATGAGTCGGAACTGGGACGCACGTTCATCAAGGCGATCCGCGACGAGATCAAAGTCCGAGCCCTGCCGACGTGCTCGGCCACGACGATCGTCGATTTTGCGGCCCTCGGCGGTGACGCGGGCTTCATCGGCGCGGCGGGGATCGCCAGGGCGATGGAGTGAAATGATGCGGAGATGACGTTTCCAGCGTCGTTGGAAAACAGCAATTAATTCAGACGACACTGGAAGCGCTGTCCCCGTAAGGGGTCGTTCGCGTAAAGAGTTATCCCTGCAAATCTTAACTATCTTTTTTATTTTGCTCAAACTGATTTCTTCGCAAGTTGGTAATTTTCATCTTGAGACGTGCCCGATAAAGAAAAAGGTACTTTTGACTTTTTTAAAGGAATCAGAATCATGCGTAATATTTTTCGGGACGAGACAGGAAGCCTGACGCTGGAATGGATTTTTTTATTTTCACTTCTCGTTCTGGGAATCGTTGGCGGTGTGGCCACTCTGCGTAACGCGATGATTCTGGAAGCAGGAGAGAGCGCTGGCGCGGCGGCCGGGTTGGACGACAGTTACACCGTTGCCCCGCCGCCGGCTTTGAGTCTGGATTCGCAGCCGAGCGCAACGATCAATGGTTTCGAATATGATACCGGTCCCAACAAAGTTAAATTTGGAGATTCTACAGGATTATAGAAAACTCAGGCCCTAGTCCAAATTTCTTAATTCCCGACTTTGGAACTTGTCGTTTATGTGTTCGGTGGCCAGTTTTCCCGGTGTAAATGTGATCGCGTAATGGCGTTCGACCTGTACCCGTTCACCAGTTTTAGGGTTGGTCGCCAGGTGTGGTTTACGCTCTTTGACTTCGAAAATCCCAAAATTTCTCAACTCGATGCGCCCGTGTTCTGCCAGCGCCTCGAGAATCGTATCGAGGGTACACTGCACCATGGTGCCGGTAAACTGTTGGCTGCACTGCATTTTGTCGGAAATGGTCAGAACAAGTTCTTTTTTGGTAACTGTTTTCATCTTCTTGAGTCCGTAATAATTCTTTGGTCTTACTTTTTCATCATCATACGCCGTTCCTCCGCAGCCGCAGGACGGGAATAAATCGGCAGAAGGTTCCAAATATCATCGCGGCGGCCTGCCTGATAAAGCCGAAACCCCATTTTTCCCATCTGCGCAACACTCGGCGTCCAGAATTCCGCCGGAACGGTTGGAAGATTTTCTGGCAAAAAACGGGCCTTTTGCGCAAGTACGGGCCCGGAGAGAAAGGTTCCGTCCGGAACATTTTTGACCCAGTCTTCCAGATCAATCATGCGTGTTTCGTCCAGAGGAGCCATAAGGCCATCCATGCCGCGCTCATAAGTCCGGACTACGACCTCGCCCCGCTGGGCATCCAGGCCGATTGAAACCCGCGCAAATTCCTGGGGAACCGCCTCGGCAAGAATGTCCAGCGTGTTCAGCGCGATAACGTCAGCGCCGACCGCCCAGGCGAAAATTTTGGCGAAAGTGATCCCGACCCGCAGCCCCGTAAAAGAGCCGGGCCCTTGTGACACGACGATCAACTGAACATCCGTGGGTTTCCAGCCCGTTTGAGCCAGAAGATCACGGACGGCCGGAGCGAGGTACTGCGCACTGCGCTGCTGGGGGGGAAGAGTCGTGGAGGCCAGAACGTTTTCGTCGTCCAGCAGAGCGGCGCTCGCGGACATTTCGATTGTTTCAAACGCTAAAATTTTCATGATTCGGGGTCAGGTTCGTCAGAGAAGGGACGAAAATTTTTAAAAATTTTTTGAAAAAATGAAAAAATTTTTTCAGGGAAAAGGGCTTTTTAAGGTCAAAACGACTGTACTCAAGCAGTAAAAAAATGATTTTTAACCGAAAAAATACGATTAAAACGCAATTTCGGCTGAATCTTTCTTAATAGCTTGACAAATTTTAAAATTTTTGCAAGGGGGGCCTCGACGAAAATCGAATTTATGGGATAATAGAAAAGGTATTTTGTAATTTGATTTAATCGGGTTTGTGCCGAACTCCCAAAAGAAAGGGGTATAACGTGAAACGGGCGATTATTAGCGACATCCACGCCAATCTGGAGGCGCTGACGGTTGTGATGGATGATATTGAAAAACAGAATGTTGATGAAATTATATGTTTGGGTGATGTCATTGGGTACGGCGCCAACCCGCTGGAGTGTCTTGACATCGTTATGGAGAAATGCAAAGTTTGCCTTATTGGGAATCATGAACAAGGAGCGTTGTTTGATCCGGACGGGTTCAACGGCAATGCCATGAAAGCCATTTTTTGGACCCGGGAACAGCTTTCAAAACCGTCAGAACGCCGTGACGAGCGGTGGGAGTTCCTGAATATGAACCCACGCAGATACTTTGACGAGAACTGGAAGGCTCTATTTGTGCACGGCTCACCGAAAAATCCGCTAAACGAGTACATCTTCCCGGAAGATATTTACAATCCCAAGAAGATGGAAATTCTTTTTAACCTCGTGACACACATTTCATTTCAGGGCCACACGCACGTTCCGGGAATCTTCACCCAGGACGGGCAATTTCTTATGCCGGAAGAGATGAATTTTGAGTTTGATTTTTTGCCGGAACACAAATATCTCGTGAATGTGGGTTCGGTTGGTCAGCCGCGTGATTCCATTAAGGATTCATGTTACGTGACGGCGGAAGATTCCGATAATGGGATTCATCTGGTTTACCATCGTTTGGAGTATCCGGTTCAGGAAGCGGTGGATAAGATCATGCAAACTCCCGAATTGGATAACTTTCTTGGTGAGCGCCTCCTTTTGGGACGGTAAACCAATCATTTTGGACCTTCATTCATTTGGTGAAATACTCACTTTTCATTTTCCATAATTAATCAAAATGCCACAGTTTATTCAACCACCACAGCAGAAATATCGTCCTTCCTCCTCGAATAACAAAGCGCCTCAGAATCAACCGCCTCAAGGGGGCTGTTCGCAATTCTTTTTCCTGTTGGCGATCCTTCTCCTTTTCAACCTCCTGGTCATGCGTGCCTGTGCGCCGGAAGATCAGGGGCAGAACGAAAACTCTTCGTTAACTCAGGCCCTCGAATCTGTCACGGCTCCTGAGAAAATGGAACCGTCGGAAAAATCTGAAAAGGCTGTTGATTCCACGAAGACCGAAACTCCGGCGGAGATGTTGGAAACACTTCCGACAGAAGTTTCCAATCCGGAAACTGCGCCTGCGGAGAATGCGGTTCCTGCCGAAAAGGCCGATCCAGCCGATGCAATGGCGAAACCGAATATGAATCCGGTCGAGTACCTGACGCTTGGCTCTGTCGATCCGGCAAGCCCGTATCGGATGCTGGTCACGCTGACTTCGGAAGGCGCTGCGGTGGCCCGTGTCGAAATGAACGAGGCCCGGCTCGCAAGTATGAGCGATGAGAAAGACTTTAAAGGCGGCTATCTGGGCGAGATGAACTGCGATGAAGACACCGATGCCGTCGGCGGCGCGCTGGTTCAGGTCGTTGGAGCTGGAACGCCCGCCAAAGCAGCGGGGATACTTCCGGGTGACCGGATTTTGAAGGTGAACGGTCAGGAAGTCGCCAATGCGGTCGTTCTGACTGAAACGGTCAGAAAATTCCGACCGGGAACGAAAATTTCTCTGGATGTAAACCGTGCAGGGCAGGAAATCAAACTTGAGGCGACCCTCATCCGTGAGCCGGTCAGCGTCATCCGTCCTGAAGTGGAATCGGCCAATACGCAAAGCCTCGCGGATGCACTCAAAGGCCTTCCGACGAATCGAAAGAATAACGCATCGTTCCTCACGACTTTCTATTCCTTCGGCGAGCAGTCGCTTTCCAAGTTGGATATGGAGGTCAAGAAGCAGATCGCGAATGACGATTACACGCTCCTAGACCAATTCGTGAATCAGGAAATTCTCGGCTTTGAAATGCACAAAGCGTCGTGGAAGGTTGAGGCCCGTGGTGAAGATTCGGTTACGTTCCTTTACGAAATGCCGGTTTACGGGATGGAAGTCCGTAAAACATACACGCTGGTTCAGGTCGAAGAAACGCAGCGTCGGGACGAATCCTCGCCAACGTACCACCTTACGTTGAACATAACGGTGAAAAACGTCGGGACGCAAGATCGTACCCTGGCGATCCAGCAGGACGGGCCGACCGGTTTGTTGACGGAAGGGAACTGGTTCTGCTCCAAAGCCGGTCGAGGATGGGGTATGACCGGGATCCGGGATGTGCTGATCGGTTTTGAGGGGAACTCGACCCCGAACTATTACACCTGCACGAACATCGCGGCCGGGAAATGGGGCAAGCAGATCCTTTGCTCGCAGAAGCCGCTGAAGTACATCGGGGTAGATGCGCAATATTTCTCGTCGATCCTGATCCCGGAAAAGGACGCTTCCTCGCTGGCGGTGGAACGGTTTGCCGCTCTGCGCGTCGGAAACGTCACGAAGGGGCTGGAAATGCGAACGAATACATCTTGCCGCGTGATTTCAAGTGCCAAAACTCTCAAGCCGG
This sequence comes from Thermoguttaceae bacterium, assembly GCA_017454585.1. The sequence goes on from JAFTCU010000238.1 coordinate 8,555, forward strand.
GTGAAGAAGCGACGCAGAAGTTTACGGTTTTCATCGGTCCAAAGCGTCCGAAACTCCTTTCCCGATACTCACTTGATAATGTAGTGTATTACGGCTGGTTCTCGTTCATTGCGAAGATCCTGGTCGGGATCCTGCATTTCTTCTACGCGATTTTCGGGAACTACGGGATCGCGATCCTGCTCCTGACAGCACTGGTGCGTCTGCTGATGTTCCCGCTTTCCAGGAAACAGATCATGGGCTCTATCATCATGCAGAAGATTCAGCCGGAAATAACCCGTCTGAACGAGAAATATCAGGACCCGATGGAGCGTCAGAAGGCCCAGATGGAGCTTTTCAGGAAGTATAAATACAACCCGATGTCGGGGTGTTGGGTGATGCTGATCCAGCTCCCGATTTTCATCGCGCTATACCGGGCGCTTCTGGTCGATGTGGAACTGCGTCAGATGCCGCTTTTCACCGAGTCGATCCGTTTCTGCTCGAACCTGGTCGCACCCGATATGTTCTTCTGTTGGAAGGATTACGTTCCGACGTGGGTTTCCAGCGGTGTCGGGATTTTTGGCCTTGGACCGTATTTGAACCTGCTCCCGATCCTGACGATCGCGATTTTCATCATTCAGCAGAAGATCATGATGCCGCCGGCGTTGGACGAACAGGCGCGAATGCAGCAGAATATGATGAAATTCATGATGATTTTCATGGGGTTCCTATTCTTCAAAGTTCCGTGCGGACTGTGCATTTACTTCATTATTTCGAGTCTGTGGGGCCTCCTGGAGCGCCAGTTTATGCCAAGTGCGGAGAACTTCCAGCTTTCACCTGACGGGATCATTGACATGCGGGTCCAGAACGGCACCGCGTCGAATCCTTACAAATCTGCGGCTCCTAAAAAGGAAGGGCTTTTTGCACGTTTGGCAAAGAAAGTCGAGGAGATTCAGAAGGCCGCGGAAGCCCGTGACGCGGAAATCGAACGTCAGAGGACTCAGGCGGAAAAGGCACGGCGGAAGAAAAAACGTTAGAGTAATGGCTGTCTCTCCAAATCATGAAGGATTTTTCCATGAAAAAAATCGCCCTCACCTTTTTTTGTATCCTTTTTGCTGGTTTAGCTTTTGCGGCGCCGCAGGAAGTCCGGCTTTGGCCTGGCCTTGCTCCGGGGGAGACTGTGGCAGATGAAGATCGTGCTGCCGCTAACAATCCGACGCACTTCACTCACGTGACGGTCCCGACGTTGACGGTTTACCGTCCGGAAAACCGGACCTCCTCCGCCTGTCTGATCATCTTTCCCGGCGGTGGGTACGGCGCGCTGATGGGGGATTACGAAGGTTCCGAAATTGCGAAATACTGGAACGCTCACGGCGTCACGGCCGTGGTGGTGAAATACCGTGTTCCGCGCCGGCCGGGTCTGGAAAAACACCAGGCCGCCTGGCAGGACGGTCAGCGCGCGATCTGCTGGATCCGCAAACACGCGGCCGAGCTGGAGATCGATCCCGAGCGCATCGGCGCGACCGGTTTTTCCGCCGGCGGGCATTTGACGGTTTACCTTGCCGTGAACAGTCAGACGAAAGCCTACGAGCCGGTGGACGATCTGGACTCCGTGCCGTGCCACCTGAATTTCGCGATCCCGGTTTACCCGGCTTACGTGCTTGAAGACGGGAAAGACGGGGCGAATACTGGGAAGGGGAACGATTCAAAACTCACGAGCGACCTGAAATTCGAGGCGAAAACTCCGCCGATGTGCTTCATTCACGGCGACGCGGACGTGTACTCGCCCATGGGTTCCATCGAAATTTACCACCAGCTGCGCCGGATGAACATTCCGGCCGAGGTGCACATTTACGCGCTGAAAGTGCACGGTCTTCTGAACGTCACGCCCGGTCAAGGCCACGCGGACACCTGGAAGGACCGGACCTGGGACTGGTTTGTGAAGATGGGTTTTTAAAATCTTAAAATCTTTGAAAACTTTTCACGTCAGGAAAATCCCCTCCAAAATCCTGCACTTTCCAAAGTTCAAGCCATCCAGGGCTTGAGGAAAGTGCAAGGCTTGGGGGAATTTTTCTGATTTTTCAGTTTTTTTTTATCTTCCACTTGCAAAACCAATCATTCTGAATATAATTAATGTTAGTAAAGTATAAATGAAAATTTCCCTATATACCCACTGAGAAACATGAATAAAAACCACCTTAAAAACCTTTCCACCGCGTTTCTCCTCCTTTTGGCAGTGCTCTGCACTTTGAAAACGATGCAGGCCGCTCCGTTGGAGCTTACGTCTGGTGACTATACGACCGCGACACTGAACGAGGCTCTTAACGGGTACGATTCCGTGACCGTCAGTGGGGGAACGGTTAATTTTAACCTGAATGGCACGAAAATCGCCACGAATACCATCACGGTTTCGAGCGGGATCCTGAACTGGAACGCCAATAATCCGAACGCCAGCGATTACATTTTCGATGGAGACATCACGGTGAATTCCGGCGCGGAGCTTTATCTGAACGGCGCCGACCCATTCGGAAACTCGTCCTCTGATACGGGTACCTGGCGTACGCTGAACATCGGCGGAACCCTGCGTTTGAGCAGCGGAAACAACAAAACCATGCGCCGCGTGACGCTCAATCTGACCGGCGGGACTGTCACCGGCCACGAGTGGCAGTACCGGAGCAACGCCTCGGTTTTGCAGGCGACCAGCGGGAATTCGACGTTTGAGTCCAGTCTGTATTTCCGCTCGGATGCGACGACTCCGAAAATCACGGTCTCATCCGGCGCGACGCTTACTTTGTCCGGAATGCGCAAGGAAGGAAGCAGCGTCAACAACATGACGTTCAACGGCGGAGGAACGGCGGTTCTTGCCAAGGAGATCGGTCGTCTTACGCCGATTATTAACGTGACGGAAAGTAGTACGCTGAAGCTTGGGATCGGCGACACGCTGGGTGCGAGAGGTGACGCGATAACGCTGAACATTGGGGAAGGAAGTGCGCTCGACTTGGACGCGGCCGCAACCAGTGTGGGAGTCACCAACCAGACGGGCCGGGACATGACGATTAACCTGACCGGGGCCACGATGAAAAACGGGCGCCTGCACGTCTTTTCGCCGAATGAATATCCGACCACGATTAATGTTCTGGCTTCTTCCAAAACGACGGAGATTTCCACAACGCTCCAGCTTCGTACGCAGTCAGGCGGCGCGGAAGAACATTTGATCAACGTCGCGAACGGCGAAGCCGCGGTGGATCTCCTTTTTTCCGGAACGTTTGAGAGTTACAACGCAAGGCAGTACCTGACCCTGACCGGCGGAGGAATCACGAAACTGACGGGAAACGTCGCAAGTAATGTTCCAAGGGTGACGCTCGACGGAGTGACGCTACAGCTCGGGAAGAATAATGCGCTGACGAACGCAACGACCCTGCAAACGAACGGAACGTTTGACCTGAACGGTTTCTCCACGACGGTCGGTCTTCTGACGGGTTCCGGGGCCGTGACGAATACCTCAGATGGCACTTCCGTCCTGACGGTCGATAATTCCGGGAGCGACCGTTTTTCAGGAACCGTCACGGGAAACGTGAATTTTGTGAAAACCGGCACTGGAACGTGGACGGTCAGCAGCGATGACGACTGGAGCTCCAGTTCGCTGGAGATCCGGAACGGGACGGTCGCTCTTGACAAATCGCACTCTTCCGGAAACGGCCGTCGCTTTTTGACCGGTACGATCACCGTCGGCGAAAATGGCAAACTGAGCCTCAAAGCAAACGACGCGCTGGGAAACGTTGGAGGCGGCGGATCCTGGGAGAATCATGGGCTGGACCTCGATGTTCTAGGCACTTTGGAAGTGACTGCCGCAGGAAACCAGACCTCACGCTACATCAACTACAATTTGTACGGCGGAGCCATTAATATTACCAGAAATGACGGGAGAATTTTGTTCATGGACGGCATTACGACGATCAATTCCCGCGCAAAATACGGAACCGAGGACGTAACGAAAACCTCGGTGATCAATGGTTGGCTCGCCGTCCGGGATGGTTCCCGCATTTTGACGCTGAACGTTGAAGATGGCCAGGCGGATACGGACATGCACTGGACCGGCATCCTTAAACTTGAGGATGGTTCAACCAACGCCGGCCTGATGAAAACCGGGGCCGGGACCCTTCGCCTGACGAGTGCCAGCGGCACGACATTTGATTTTCAGAAAGGAACGAACGTTTCTGCCGGACGCATTATTCTGGACGGTGCGTTGATGACCGGTTCCGATGTGACCGTCGCGGAAGGAGCCACGCTGGCCGCCGTGAACGGCTCCTCCATCAGCAATAATCTGGTCCTGAACGGGAACTATGAGCTGGCACTGGCGGACCTCGCGGCCAGCGATGTGCCGATCCAACTGTCGATCGACGGGAATGTTTTGTTCGGCCAAAACGCGACCGCTAGCATTAACGCCAATGGCGACGTGAACTGGTACGCGCTGAATGGAAAAACGCTCATGAGTTTCAGCTCTGACGAGCAGGCCTCTGGCGTGTTCAACCAGCTGAGCGAGCTGCTCGCTTTCGATCAGAATTTGCTTTACTTGAACCTGACGGCCGAGGGTTCCTCCATCCTGCTTGGAACGAATTTCAACGCGATCCCCGAGCCGGCGTCGTGGCTCCTTCTGCTTCTCGGCGGGGCTGGTCTGGCGTGGAGATTCCGGAGATTGCGCTGATTTTTCCTCGTTTTTCATTCATCATGCAAAACCCTAACTACTCAAAAATCCTGGATCAAATTTCCTCCGTCGCTTTGGCAAGCGGCCGCAAGCCCGAAGACGTGAAGTTGATCGCCGTCACGAAGTATTTTACCGGCACGCGGGAGGTGGAAGACCTTTACGAGAGCGGCTGCCGCGACTTCGCGGAGAATCGGCTCCCGGTTTTCCAGCCCAAGTTTGAAGCGCTCAAAGACCTTCAGCAAACGCCCGCCACGGCTTTTCGGTGGCATTTTATCGGCCCGCTGCAGAAGAACAAAGCGCGCAAGATCCTCCAGATGGCCGACGTGATCCACTCGGGCGAAAGTCTGGCTCTTTTGCAGGCGCTGGACCGCATCAGTGAGGAGCTGAACCTCCGCCGGCGCGTCCTGATCGAGATCAATATTGGCGGCGAAGCGAACAAGCACGGCTTTTCCCGCGATGAATTTCTGGAGGCGTACCCGGCGATCCAGGCGTTTACCCATTTGGAACTTGCGGGTTTCATGGGCATGACCTCGCTCGACGCGGATGAAGCCGCCGCGCACCGCCAGTTTGCGTTCCTGCGTGAGATCCGGGACGAGTTCCTCCCCGGTGGCGAGCTTTCCATGGGAATGAGCCACGATTTTCCGATTGCAATCGCAGAAGGCGCGACGATGGTCCGTATTGGCTCCGCGTTGTTCGAGTAGATTTTAGGGGGGCGATGCCTCTTATGTCGTCAGGAAAACAAAGACGCCGCTGGAAGCGTCGTCCCCGCAGTGTTTAGGTTTGAAACGCCGCTGGAAGCGTCGTCCCCGCAGGTTTAATTGTAAAGCATCTTGGCGTGAATCTTATCGGCCTGATCCCGGGCCTCCTGTGCCTGACGTTTCTTGCCCGCTCCCTCGAAGACCTCCGCGAGTATTTTGTAATATTCTACCTGATTTTTGAGTTCTGAGTCATTCTCGATCAGATAATCCAGATCGGTTTTTGCGTCACGCCAGAATTTCAGGCGTGCTTCCGCTTGCGCCCTGCTGAAACGGACAGCGAAATTCTGCGGGGAGATTTCAATACAATGATTGTAATCGGCCAGCGCTTTTTCATTTTCACCCATATCAAAGTAAGTATTTCCACGCTGTTCGTACACGTCCCAACGTTCAGGCTGAAGTTTCAGGTAGGTTGTCAGATACTCAATTGCCTCCTTTGGTTTGTCTTCTTTCAGAAGGATTCCGAGTTGAAGCTGAGCGTCAGGATTGTTCGGATCCAATTCAAGTACTTTCTGGAAATTCTGATAAGCTGCCTGTTTTTTCGAGAACACGTCGCGGCTCTGAATTCCCTGGTACAGAAGGGCTGAAATATTGTCAGGATCGATCGAAAGCGCTTTTTCGTAATCTTTCTTGGAAAAGTCATACGCCTTTTCAAATACCGTCGGATTTTTCATATACACAAAACCTCTTTCCGCATACGAATCAGGATCTTCCGGCTTCATCTCCACCAGCTGATTGGCGATTTCGAGTGCGCTGCGGGCAGGTCCCGCATCACCAACAATTCCGGCCAAATTGGCAAGGGCGAGTAACTTTTGACGCAGCATTTCTACATTATTCGGATCGTCCTTCAGAACAAAATTGCACCACTCTACAGCGCTTTTGAAATTTTGCGCTTCCATCGCGTCACGAATACATTCCTTAACAGTGTCCAGGGATGGATTGCGTGACATTTGAACCGTACGCACTTTCGTCGCGGTGACATCCAGACCCAAATCAGAGCAAATATCCCCGTACAAGTCCAAATCTTCGTCACTCAAATCTTCCAGATTCAGATTTTTGAAAAATTGAAACGCTTCCTCCGGGTTTTTGTCTTTGACCGCTTCATGAGCCTTTTCCAGTATCTCTTCAGGGGTCATTTTCTCGATGGGGTCTTCTTCAGGTTCTTCAGCGGGGGCCGGTTCATCCTTTTCTTCAGGACCGACCAGTTCCGAATCCGCTTCAGGTTTTACTTCCGGTTTCACTTCCGGCACGGCTTCTGGTTCCGGATTTTCCTTGGGCGCAGGTTCCGTTTTGGGCTCTTCCTTCACTTTAGGTTTTGTCAGAGCCTCCCCAACGGTTTCGTCTTTCGGATCCGATTTCTTGGTTTCAGAAGTTTTTTCTTTATCAGATCCGGCATTTTCGTTTTGGGAACGGGAGATCCCCCTCTCTTCCTGCTGGTAATAGTTTGACCACGGAGAGAGATGCGGAGTTTCCTCGATTGGCTGCAGAGAAGGGACAGGTTGAAGCTGTTGAAGCTGTGCGATCTGTTTTTCTTCCCGGTTTAGCACGAGAAGGATTCCGACAAGCAGAATAAGGAAAATCGCCAGACAGCCGCCGATAATCCACGGAAGCAGGTTCATGTTTTGTACCGGCTTGTTTTTCTGTTCTTCTTCGGCTTTGATTTCCGCTTTAGACAGTACATCCTGCGTCAGCTTTTGGTCTTCCAGAGCGCGAATGAAACTTTCGCAATTGTCAAACCGCAGCTTTCGATTTTTGGAAAGTGCCCGCTGAAGTGCGAAATTTACGTAATCTGGCACTCCAACAATCGGTTCGGGGCTTTTGTTCAAAATCTGGAATCCAAGGACTTGCATATTCGTCCCGGTAAAAGGCAAGTGCCCCGCCAAAAGTTCGTAAACTACGACCGCCAGCGAGAATTGATCGGACCTTGCGTCCTGAAACTCACCACTCCACTGTTCGGGCGACATATAGGGCAAAGTTCCCGATGTGTCGAACTGCTGGGCGATGCCTGGACTGGCCATTGAGGAACGCATTTCCATCACCAGACCAAAGTCGATGAGCTGTACGCCGTCACTTTCATCGTTACTCACCAGAATGTTCTGGGGCTTTACGTCCCGATGAAGCACCGATTTGGAATGAGAGTAATCCAGCGCCTGAGCGATCGGCAGAAGGAGGCGAACGACTTCCGAAACGGGGAATTCGTTGTTCGCCCGAAGGTATTGAGCGTAATACTCCTGAAGCATCATTCCATCGATGTATTTCATTACGACGATCGTCCCGGCTTTCGGGTCATTTTTCATCGCGTACATCGGGCAGATGTGCTGATGCTGCAGGCTGTGGATCTTGTGGAACATGGACTGGATCCGGGCCATTTCCTCCTGAACGTTCGGAACGTTCGGAGCCAGCGTCTTGATCACGACGGTACGCAGGATCTCGCCTTCATAGACTTCGTCGGCTTTCCAGACTTCGCCCATTCCGCCTCGACCCAGTCTGGCCCGCAGAATATACGTATCGCATAAAATGTCTCCAACGGAAAGAACCTCCTCGGGCATACTCACCCCGCTGCCGGATTTAGACTCGGTTCCTTTTCCCAGAACGACTGTTTCAAATTCTTCGTGAACATTTTCGTTTGACATTTTACGCACTCCTGTTTGTATATTTTCCATATATTATAACCAAAACACGTATTTTGCGCAAGGTTTGAAGCGAGCAACTTTTTTAAATTTTGTAATTTTTTTTCTTTTTTTGAAGTTTTTCCCTTATTAAACGCACATTTTCTTTGGTCCCCCTCGACAAAAACTTCTTAAATGTTACAATACTTTTTATCTGAAGCTTTATACTGCAGTTAAATTAATTCCATTTTTTTCACAAGTCATTCATCAAGGAACTTAAAATGCGTTCAGATATGATCAAGAAAGGCGACGCTCGCGCCGCCCACCGTGGCTTGCTTCGTGCCACCGGCGTCAAAGAAGAGGATTTCGGCAAGCCGTTCATCGCGATTTGCTGTAGTTATACCGACATTGTGCCGGGTCACGTTCATTTGAACAAAGTTGCCGAGGTCGCCAAGGAATGTGTTCGTCAGGCCGGCGGCGTTCCTTTCGTGTTCAACACGATCGCTGTCGATGACGGGATCGCCATGGGCCACGTCGGGATGAAATACTCGCTCGCAAGCCGTGAACTGATCGCCGACTGCGTGGAAACGATGGTCAACGCGCATTGCTTCGATGGAATGATCTGCATTCCGAACTGTGACAAAATCGTGCCGGGTATGCTCATGGCTTCCGTCCGCTGCAACATTCCGACGATTTTCGTCTCCGGCGGTCCGATGGAAGCCGGTAAACGCGACGGAAAAGCGATCGACCTGATCGACATTTTCGTCGGCGCCGCCGCCAAGCAGCAGAAGCGCATCTCGGACGAGGAACTGCTCGACATTGAGCAGCGCGCCTGCCCGACCTGCGGCTCCTGCTCCGGAATGTTCACCGCCAACTCGATGAACTGCCTGTGCGAAGCGCTGGGAATGGCCCTTCCGATGAACGGAACGATCCTAGCGACGAGCGCTGACCGCAAACGCCTCTACCAGAAAGCCGCCGAGCGGGTCATTGCGATGGTAAAAGAACAGGAAGAAAAAGGCGCCGCGTTCAAGGGCCTGCCCCGCGACATCATCACGGCCGAGTCGATCGATAATGCGATGGTCCTCGACATGGCAATGGGCGGAAGCACCAATACGGTCCTGCACATTCTGGCGATCGCGAACGAAGCGGGTGTCGATTACGACATTAACCGCATCGACAAACTGTCCCGCAGCACCCCGAACGTCTGCAAGGTTTCACCGTCCATCCACTACCACATCGAAGACGTCCACCAGGCCGGCGGCATCCACACGATC
>JAFTCU010000239.1 GCA_017454585.1 Thermoguttaceae bacterium
GCCAAAGCGGTCGAAAATCTGCACAAGCGCGGCGTGAAGCAGGTGATCATCACGCTCGGAAAAGAGGGCGTTCTGGTCAGCGACGGCTCGGCCGAACCGGTCCACGTCCCGGCGATCCAGGTCGAGGCGGTCGATTCCACCGCGGCGGGAGATTGCTTCAGCGGTGCGCTGGCCTGCGCTCTGGCCGAGGGAAAAACGCTCGTCGAGGCCGCCCGTTTCGCAAGCCGCGCCGCCGGCCTGAGCGTCACGAAACTCGGCGCCCAGCAATCCATGCCGACGCGTGAAGAAGTGGAGGGGTGAGCCTTTTCAAAACCCATGAATCCATTCCAGAACAGAAAAATCATCCTCGCGAGCAACTCGCCGCGGCGGCGGGAGCTAATGACTCAAGCGGGATTTTGCTTTCAGGTGCTTCCGGCCGATGGAAACGTCGAAACGCCATACGACCCCGCAAAATTCACGTCCCCGGCGGAGTTCGTCAGCCGCGAGGCGTTGCTCAAGGCCCAAAACGTGGCCCGGCGCTTCCCGGAGGAGGATCTGGTCGTGATCGGCTGCGACACGGTGGCGGTTTGCGCCGGTGAGATCCTCGGAAAACCCGCCGACCGGGCGGACGCCGAGCGCATGCTGCGCCTCCTTTCCGGCAGCGAGCACGAGGTCATTTCGGGGCTTTGCCTCCTCAACCCGGCGCTTCCGGACGAGACGCTCGTGGAACCGGTCGTCACGAGGCTCGTGATGGACGCACTTTCGGACGAAAACCTCCAGGCGTACCTCGACTCGAACCAGTGGCAGGGCAAGGCCGGCGCGTTCGGCTACCAGGACGGAAACGACTGGCTCCACATTCTCTCCGGCACGGAATCCAACGTCGTGGGCCTTCCCATCGAACGGCTGGAGAAAATTTTGAAGCCCAAGGGGGGCTGGTTCCACCTTTAATTCCTCAAGGCCAGCTTAATGGGACAAAACTGCAAAAAAAGGTTTTGGCTAAACTTCACACCAGTCCCGCTTCAACCCATGATTTAAACACGGATTCAAAGGATTAAAAGGATTCAAAGGATTTTTTCCGGAAAGACTTTTCCTTTTTCCCTTTAAAAATCTGCGTAAATCCTTTTAATCCGTGAAAATCCGTGTTTAAATGAGATCCTGAGGCGGAGTTCGTTTTGAGTTTGCATAAAACTTTACAAAAATGGGGGGGATTTCACCTTAAATTGGGGAAAATGCTTTCCCGGTTTTATCAAAATGGCCCCATTCGCAAGTTGGTCCGCGCAGTTCATCCCCGGAGTTCATCAACCTCATTTCATCAATCCAATCCCTGATCCAATGTTTCGATTCCTTTCCTTTTTCGTTTTGACGCTTTTCGCGTCTCTGGTTTCCCTTTACATTTTGGTGCCCGTTCAGGCGGAAGACCTGCTCGATGTGCGCGACGACCCTACGGAACCGGTCCCGGTGATTTTCGACACGGACATCGGCGGGGACATTGACGACGCGTTAGCGCTTGGCATCCTGCACATCATGGCCGACCGCGGGAAATGCAAACTTCTGGCCGTCAGCATTTCCCGGAGCCGCGGGAATTCGGCGGATTACGTCCGTGCGCACAATCTGGTCTTTGGTCACCCGGACGTTGCGATCGCCTGGGACCCGAACTGCCCGCTCAACTCGACCAAAGGTTCGTACTCCGACCAGACGCTCGCGCTGAAAAACCCCGACGGCTCGCCGTGTTACCCGGTCACACCGTACACGTGCGAGAATCCTCTGCGCCTTCATCGGAAACTTCTGGCCGAGGCGAAAGATCACTCCATCGTCTGGATCCAGGTCGGCGAAGCGACGAACGCGGCGGCCCTGCTCGAGTCCGGCCCGGATGACATTTCCCCGCTTTCGGGTCGGGAACTGGCCGCGAAAAAGGTCCGGCTTCTTTCCGTCATGGGGGGCGCGTTCGGGTTCGCAGATCCGAAATACGCCAAACACCGGGAATACAATGTGATCATGGACCTTCCATCCGCCAAAAAAGTCTGCGCCGACTGGCCGGGCGAAGTGGTTTTCAGCGGCTACGAGACGGGCGACACGATCCATGTTTCCGTCTGCGGCGTGGACAATGACCTGCTTCAGCCGTCGCCGAACCTCCTGCGGGACTCGTACACCGCGTGGTGCGTGGCAAACCGTCAGCCGCTGACACACGCGCGGCCGTGCTGGGACCTGACAAGCGTCCTTTTCGTTTTGCGTCCCGAAAAAGGGCGTGACTACTACACGCTTTCCGAGCCGGGCAAAGTCACGGTTCAGGAAGACGGCATCACGACGTTCACTCCGTGCGAGAACGGCAAACACCGCGTTTTCCTGACCTCGCCGGAGCAAAAGATCCGCGTTCAGGAAGCGTTCGTGAACCTCATTTACGTCCCGATCCGTGAAAAATGAATCAACGTTTTTTCAGTAATTCCCCCCTTCCCTTAACCTTTTTTTCAAATTCAGACCCATGAAAACATTCATCACCACACTGAGCGTTTTGTTTCTTGCTCTTAACTTCGTTTCGGCCCGCGAACTGTTCAACGGCAAGGACCTGACCAACTGGTACACATTCGTCCAGGGCCAGGGCAAAAATAACGACCCGACCGGCGTTTTCACGGTCAAAGACGGCAAGATCTGCATCTCCGGCGAGAAGATGGGCTGCATCACGACGAACGAGGAGTTCGAGAACTACCGCCTCATCGTCGAGTACCGCTTCACCGGCGCGGCAATGCCCCCGCGTGAAAACAACACGCGCGATTGTGGGATCCTCGTGCACTCCCAGGGCGAAGATGGCGCCTGGGGCAAGACCTGGATGTACTCGATCGAGTGCAACATCATCGAAGGCGGCACCGGCGATTTCATCGTCGTGGGGAATCACACGGACGAATTCTCCATCACGTGCAACATCAAAGACGAGAAAA
>JAFTCU010000240.1 GCA_017454585.1 Thermoguttaceae bacterium
GACTTCGAGATGCTGCAGATCCTCAAGACGAAGCTGGCCGAAGCCAAAGACCTCACGCCGGAACAGCGGGCCAAATACGAGGCGCTGCTGACCGTTCCGGAGGACATTACGTCGAACTGGACGACGTTCAACTTCTCGCCGCGGGCCATTTACCGACACCGAATGGTCATCGCTCGGGCGATTGAGGAACTTTCGAAGAACAAATAACAGCCAGTACACTATAGGGACGACGCTTCCAGTGTCGTCCCTGCCGACTAAGCTATCTTTTTCTGTCTTTCAAGTATTTTCTTGCCCCCTCTGTTCTTTTTTTGAAAATCGGGTATAATAAGTGCCCTGTTTATACTTTTTTCGAAAACGGACTGTTTTTCTGTGGGAGATGAATTATGCCGCGCTATAATCCGGCCATCATTGAGCCGAAATGGCAGAAATACTGGGAAGAGAATAAAACGTTTGCCGCTCCGCGTTTGCCGGGGGAGAAGAAAATGTACGTCCTCGACATGTTCCCGTACCCGAGCGCGAACGGGCTTCATGTGGGGCACCCGGAAGGTTACACCGCGACGGACATCGTATCGCGCTACAACCGCATGAACGGCGTGAGCGTCATGCACCCGATGGGCTGGGACGCGTTCGGCCTTCCCGCGGAACAGTTCGCCAAGAAAACCGGCATTCATCCCCGGATCACCACGGAAAAGAACGTCGCGAATTTCCGCCGGCAGCTCAAAATGCTCGGTTTCTCCTACGACTGGGACCGCGAGCTGGCCACGACCGACGTGGATTACTTCCGTTGGACGCAGAAAATCTTCCTCATTCTGTTCGATACGTGGTACGATCCCGACCAGAAAAAAGGCCGGCCGATCTCCGAGCTTCCGATTCCCGATGACGTGAAGGCGGAAGGCGAAGACGCCGTGCGTCAGTACGTGGACGATCATCGGCTGGCGTACCAGCAGGAAGCGCCCGTGAACTGGTGCCCGGTACTCGGAACGGTGCTGGCGAATGAGGAGATCATCGACGGAAAAAGCGAGCGCGGCGGTCATCCGGTCGTGCGTATTCCGATGCGGCAGTGGATGCTTCGCATCACCGCTTACGCGGACCGCCTGGCGGACGAACTCGACGAGTTGGATTGGCCGGAAAGTGTGAAACTCCTCCAGCGCAACTGGATCGGGCGCAGTACCGGCGGCGAGCTGGATTTCTTCATCGGTTCCGAAAAGACCCCGGATGGAAAACCGAATCAGGCCGAGTACGAAGCGTGGCTCAAGACTCGCGAGAAGACCGGTTACCCGCGCAAGCCGGGAAATGACGTCTTGCGCATTTACACGACGCGCCCCGATACGCTCTTCGGCGCGACGTACATGGTGGTCTCGCCGGAACACGCACTCGTTCCGCGTCTGACCACTCCCGAAAACGAAGCGGCCGTGAAGACTTACTGCGCGGAAGCCGCCGGAAAGAGCGATCTCGACCGCACCGAGCTGGCGAAGGAAAAGACCGGCGTGTTCACCGGCTCTTACGCGATCAATCCGGTCAATGGCGAAATGACGCCGATCTGGGTCGCCGACTACGTTCTGGCCGGCTACGGGACCGGTGCGATCATGGCGGTCCCGGCCCACGATACGCGCGACTTTGACTTCGCGAAGAAATACAATATTCCGATCATTCAGGTCGTGGACCCGATCGTCGGCGAAAATGGCGTGACGGAAGAAATGGTCCAGAAGCTGCGCGACGGCGTTGAGGCGTTCACAGTCAGCGGTCTGGCGGTCAATTCCGGTCAGTTCAATGGCATGCCCACGCAGGAGGTCAAGAAGGAAATCGTTTCGTGGCTGGTCGGTCTGGGGATCGGCAAAAAGGCCGTGAACTACAAACTCCGCGACTGGCTCTTTAGCCGTCAGCACATTTGGGGCGAGCCGTTCCCGATCCTGCACGAGCTGGACGAAAGCGGGAACAAAACCGGCCGTATGCGTGCGTTGACCGACGCAGATTTGCCGCTGAACCTTCCGCAGATGGAGCAGTTCGATTTCCCGCCGCTCGAAAATCCGGAGCCGCCGATGGAGCACGCGCCGAAAGACTGGCTTTACGTCGAACTGGATGGGAAAAAATACAAACGCGAGACCAACTCGATGCCGCAGTGGGCGGGTTCGTGCTGGTACTATTTGCGCTACCTGGACCCGAAAAACTCCGAGCGTTTCGTCGATCCGGAAGTCGAAAAGGCCTGGATGCCGGTGGACCTCTACATCGGCGGCGCGGAGCATGCAGTGCTTCACCTTCTGTACGCGCGTTTCTGGCACAAAGTGCTCTTTGACCGTGGTTTTGTCTCCACGAAAGAGCCGTTCCACAAACTCGTGAACCAGGGGATGATCCTTGGCGAGATGGAATTCAACGCGTTCCAGCGTCC
>JAFTCU010000241.1 GCA_017454585.1 Thermoguttaceae bacterium
AAGACCGCGTCGAGCGTCAAACCATCGGCGTTCATTTCGTCGAGCGTCTGCTTCATCACGCCGGCGGCGCGGTGGGCGGCGAGCCGGTAGCTCTGCGCGTCGAGCGGAACGTTCAGGTACGCGGGCAGCGGCTGACCGTTGGCCTTGAACGTCACGTTCTCGAACGAAAACGTCGAGGCGTCCGGGTAGTAATCGATCACGTTCAGGTGCACGCCCATCGCCCAGCCGTACTTGCGGCAGAGCGCGAGGCAGTTTTTCATCTCCTGCGTCGTCCCGAAGAGCGGGTTCGGCGGGTAAACGTCCGGCAGGCGGTGGTCGTAGTGGAACCTCTGCCAGTTGTGCGAGATGAAAAACAGATCGTCGCGCAGGCCGTACGTTTCGGCGCACTGGCGCAGGAATTTTTCGTGCTGGGAGAAACGCCCGTTCCAGAAGTCCACGCAGAATTTTCCGGCTTTTTTCGCGGCTCCCGGTGCGGCGGGCTTTTCCATCAGCGGCCGGTAGCGGATCGCGCAGTCGAACCCCCCTTTCGTTCCGGAAACGAGCGTGAACGTGGTCGGCGAAATGCCGGAGATCCCGCAGACCTTCTCGTCCGGGTCGTGGAAAACGTAGAGGAACGGCGCACTGGAAGCCATGAGGAGCGATTTCCCGTCGGCGAAGTCAAACGCGACGTACGACGTGGAGTTTTGGTGGCCATTGGACGAAATATTCACCTTTCCCGGCTTTTTCACGTACCAGCCGTAACTCATGTAGAGGCCCTCGATCGCCTGCGGGGAGATGAGCTGCACGTCCTGAAGCGCGACCGGATCCGCGTCCACCTGGATCTGAAGCGCGTCCCCTTTTTTGCGGAACGAAACGGCCGGCTTTTCACCCTTCACGATTTGCATTTTCAGCTCGAGCGGGATCCCGTCCAGGGGTTCCACCGGGACCGTGATCCACTCCGTCTCGACTTTTGGCTGGACTTTTTCGACCCCGACGAGCGTCTGGACCGGGTAAACCACGTTGATCTTCGTGCCGTTAAAAAAGACGTTGAGCGTCACGGGGTAGTGGGCCGTGAACGTTCCGGGGAGCGCCGCGATCTGGACCGTTTTCGTGAGCGTGCCGTTGGCGGGGATCGTTTCTTCGGTGGTCAGCGTCTTTTTTTCCGGCTCGGAACTTTCCGGGAAAATGACCGAGTCGAGCGCGCTGAACACGAGTTTCGCGCGGATCTCCCGGTCGTTCCGGTTTTCCAGAGTGACCGTCACGTTGACCGGGACATTCAGTTCCCTGATCGCCGGCGGCTGCTGCATCGTGACGGTCAGCCCGCCCTCGGTGCCGGAATTGCAAACGTACGCGCTGACCGTTCCGGTCAGGAACAAAACGAACAAAAAAGAAAGCAAAGGTTTCATTTTAGTTGGGGGGAAGATTATTGTGAGTTAGGAGTGAGGAGTTGAAAACGGGAGGCGGTAATGGAGGCCGGAGGCCGGAATTATGCGTGGATGGGAGGCGGTAATGGAGCGCGGAGCGCGGAATTACGCGTGGGTTCCACGGCT
>JAFTCU010000242.1 GCA_017454585.1 Thermoguttaceae bacterium
AGATCGACGAGACGTTCATCAAGGAGTGGATGAAGGGGTACACGAAAATGCTCGACTCCGTCCCCGACCCGATACAGAAGGAGGAGCGGTACAAAATGTACCTCGCGCACGTGAACGCCGGGTTCCACATTCGGCCGCACTCCGCCATCAGCGCGTACACGAACGGCCGCGGGCTGCGTCTTGATCTGCCGGAGGGGCAGACGTTCCTGAATGAATGGACGGTCCCGCCATACATGACCCGCCTCTGGCCCTACGGCGGCCACGTCGATTACGAAATGGAAACGGTCGCGAGTTTCCGGGACTATGCGGTTTGGCACTACAAAAAGATGCTCGAAACGTGCGTCGATTCGATTTATTGGGACGATTTCTTCCTGGTCTCGAACTTCAACACGTACCAGACGGCGGCGTACGTCATGACCGACCCGGAAACGGACGCGCCGATCCTCGCCAAAGACGGGCTGACTCCGGTGGTTCAGCCGTCGGTGGGACTTTTCAACATGCGCGAGTGCGTACGCCGGACCGCCACGCTCGTTCTGGAAATGGGCCGCGAACCGATGAACATCATTCACGACACAAACACGGCGATCAACCCGATCCTCTCGATGTGCCAGTTCCACTATACGTGGGAAGACCACCCGGGAACCAAGGACTTTCAAGACCGTTTCAGCCGCGACTACATCCGGGCGGAAAGCATCGGCCGCCAGCAGGGGACCATCCCGTTCAACCTTTGGCTCGTTCGGGGAGGAACGGAAGAGGAACGCGAATGGGCGAGCCGGACCGGCACGGGCGTGGCCCTCACGCACGAGATGCGAAACGGCGGCTCGGACTACTGGCGCACCTCGAAGATCCTCCGCGATTTCGGCTACGGGCTGGACTCCGTGAGGGTCGAAAACTACTGGGATGAAGATTTTCCCGTGCGCGTTGAGGGGCTGGACACTTCGGCGCTCCTCCTGACGAAAGGCGGCGAGCGGCTTCTGCTCGTCTGTGACTGGGGCGGCGGTGGGGACGGAACCGTTTCCATCGCGGGTTTCCAGCCGAAAACGGCCGAAAACGCGGAAACTGGCGAGAAATTGGAAGTCACCGCGGACGGGAAGGTGAAAATCCACCTGAAGAAACACGACTACACGCTGATTTTGATGCAAGGAAAATGACACCTGATTGTGGATTTGGAAAGAGGTTTAGTCCTAAAATTGGCTTTTGCACTTTTTTAACTCCGCGTTAAATTACCATGCAGTTCGTGATAAATTCTTCAGCTTCAAATTTGTGGCGCACTGCGTCACAGATTAATTTGGGCCTCACTGCTGAAGTGAAGGCAAAAAGCAAGACTACGTACTGGTTTTAATGCATTAACGAGAATTTTTCCATGAAACATTTCCTTTTTTCCTTCATCATCCTCACCGCTTCGTTTGCGTTCGGAGCGGATCCTTTCGACGGGATCTTTCGGGATTTCGCGCAGGACGTGACGTTTTGCGCCGACTTTGACGCTCCGGAGGCCCTGATCGCCGCCGGGTCGGAAAAACCCCTGAGCGTCAGCGAGGACGCACAGTTTGGCGACGGTCTTTCCGGCCGGTGCCTGACGAAAGGGAAAATCGTTTTCGACGGCGCAGAAAACATTTCGCCCACGACGGGAAGCATCATTTTCTGGATGAAACTCACGCGCCCGACGGAAACGCCCGACACGAAAGAGGAATCATTCCGCCCGATTTATGCCGGTTTTCAGGCGGAGACCCGGCAAGAGATTCTGATCGGGAAGATGGACGTTTTGAACCAGGCGCCGATGTACGCGTATCTGCAGGGGCATCCGGAGATCCCACTCGTGCTGGTCAATTCCGGAAAAACGACCAAAACGTGGAAATCGGACGTCTGGCATTTGGTCATCGTTTCGTGGAAACCCGGCGAGCTGAAAATCTCGCTCGACGGCCAGCCGTTTGCGGCCAATACCAAACTGCCGGCGCTCGGGGGCGAGGCGAAAGAAATCTCGATCCGCGCGACGGACCATCCCCTGTGCGCTGTGGCGGTGGATCAGGTGATCGTACTCAAAAGACCGGTGACGGATGAAGAAGTGGCAAGAATCGCGAGAGAAATTCCGACTTTTTGAGAGATCAGATCCGGAGGGCCGGCGTATTTGGGAGGCGGTAATGGAGGCCGGAGGCCGGAATTACGCGTTTGAACGGGCTAAACCATTTCAACCCGGCGCGTAATTCCGCGCTTCGCGCTTCATTACCGCCTCCCATTTCTTCAATTTTATTTCTTCATCAAATCCTGGTACATCTCATACGCCTGGGCCGGGGTCGCGCCGTTGTGGACGACTTCACGGACGGCCTGGAGCATGCTACACGGGCACTGGGCCTGGAAAATGTTGCGGCCCATGTCCACACCGGAGGCGCCAGCGTTGATTGCATTGTAGGCGAGGGTCAGCGCGTCCAATTCCGGAATTTTCTTGCCGCCGGCGATTACGATCGGGACCGGGCAGCCTGCGGCCACTTCTTCGAAGTTTTCGCAGTAGTACGTCTTGACGAACTGGCAGCCGATCTCCGCGCAAACACGAGTCGCAAGGCCCAAGTAGCGGGCATCGCGCGCCATGTCTTTACCCACGGCGGTCACGCCGAGCGTCGGGATGCCGTAGCGGATCCCTTTGTCGATCGCTTTGGCCAGGTTTTCGAGGGAGTTGTGCTCGTACTGCGCGCCGGCGAAGACCTGAATGGCCATGGCTGAGGCGTTCAGACGCACCGCGTCATCAATGTCAACGCCAAGGCACTCGTAGCTCAGCTCGTTCAGGAGCGTCGCGCCCGTGGTGCAGCGCAGAGCGACCGGTTTGTTCGAGTCGGACGGAATGCAGGAACGCAGCGCGCCGCGCGTGCACATCAGAACGTCGGCGTACTCGACGAGCGGGCGGACCGTGATGTCCATGCGTTCCAGACCGGCGGTCGGACCCATGATGTAGCCGTGGTCAAACGCGAGCATGACCGTGTGGCCCGATTTTTTGTTGAACATGCGGGTCATACGGTTCTGGATCCCCCAGTCGTAACCGTTGAGACCCTTGAGGTAGAAACCTTTGTTTTCCGGTTTCACGTCCACGTAGAAGTTTTTCGCGATTTTGTTGCCTTGAGCATCAGCCATTGGAAAGTTCCTTTTTGGTTAGTAGGTGAAAAAATGTATTGGAGTGCGGCAATACAGAAGCCGAAGGCTTCATTTGCCGCTTTCACTTTAACGAATGAAAAATGTGGCGATTAAAAAGAGGTTTCACGTGGTTTACGGGAACGACGCTTCCAGCGTCGTCAAATTATAATGTATTTCTCAGACGACGCTGGAAGCGTCATCCGCAAAGTCCCGCGAGTTTCACCGGCAAATGCCTCTTCGAGGCTGGATTGCCGGAAAGGAAAGCGGTGAATGCGCTGTGCGCTGTATCACCGTACTTCCAAAATTACTCACAAAGTCCTGCAAAAATGAAGCTCCAGCTCGTCGCGCCGGGGTCTGCGCTTCCCAGCACACGGTCGCCCAGATTGCGGGCACGGCCGAATTTGGCGAGCATCTGCTCGGTGGCTTTGGCTCCCGCGGCGGCGGCGTCCCGGGCGTCGCAAAGGGCGGTTTCCAGGTCTTTCCCGGCTTCCGCAGCGGCGTTCAGGGCGTCCACGGCGGGTTTCAGAGCGTCCATCATCGTGCGGGCGCCGACTTCCGCTTTGGAGAATTTGAACATTCCGAGGTAGCCGGCCTCGATCAGCTTCGCGATTTCGGGCGTTCCGACCGCTTGCGTGTCAGCCGGGATGCCGTTGGCCAGCCCCATGAAGAACTGCCCCATGAG
>JAFTCU010000243.1 GCA_017454585.1 Thermoguttaceae bacterium
CCCGTGGTACCAGACCCAGCGCGGGATGATCCTGCAGGAAGCCCTGAAAAACGGCGAAAACCGCGTGATTTTGAGCCTCGACCCGGTGGAAGTCCTGCCCGACGGAACGGTTTCGGCCGAATCGCTCGAAACGGCGCATAATGCCCCGTCGGCATTGAAGGCCGAGATCCTGAAAAAGCGCCAGTTCGCCTCGGTCAGTGCGTGGAATTTCCCGGTGGATACGGTGGTTCGGCGAGCATTTACGCAGGATTTCCCCCAGATATTAGCCCCGTACCTGACGCAGTTCCCTGACGGCGAGTACCCAATGTGGCGCGGCCAGATGCTTTACCTCCAGGGCGTACTGACGGGCCCGATGAGCGCGGCCGGCGCCTTCCAGCAGGCCCGTCTGTCCGAGATGGAGCTTGAAGCCGCCTTCCAGAAAGCCGGGCCCGCCACGATGGACCATTTCCGCGTGATTCGGGCTTTGGCGAGTAATTCGCTCGCCCTGATTTCGTGCGTGATGGAGCGACCCGACGCGGCGATCGACACGTACGAGCGTCACGTACTCTCCACGCCCGTCACGTCCCTCCACGACGCGGCCCGCTGCAACGCCGGCCGAATGTGCGAGCTGAAAAACGACCCGGAAGCCGCGAAAAAGTTTTATTCCGAGGTCAAAGGCCCGATGAAACCCCAGGCACAGTTTGGGCTTTGAACCCGTAAAATACACACATTTTTTATTCAACCCTTCCTTTTTTTTACAGGAGATCAACCATGAAACGTCGTGATTTTCTCAAGAATGCCATGATCCTGACCGCTGCCGCGTCGTGCAGCCGCCTGCCCATTGCCTCCGCCGAGGAGGAAAAGCAGTGGAAAACCAAGCTCAAGAAGGCCCTCATCTGCGGTTTCCCCACGAAGGACACGCTCGAAGGCTGGAAACGTAACGGTTTCGATGGCGCCGAAGCCAGCGACTGGAAATGCTCCGTCGAACAGGCCGCCGAAGCCCGCAAAATGGCCGAATCGATCGGTATGCCGATCCACTCCGTCCTGTTTGGCTGGGCCAACGTGAACAATCCGGACTCGTTCGACAAAGACATTGAAAACCTCACCCACGCGCTGGAAGTGACGGCGGCTTACGGCGGCACCGCTCTGCTCACCGTTCCGTGCCGTACGGGCGGCGTGATGCCGAAACCGCGTGAATTCAAAATCGAATTCGACCCGGACACGCTGATGGTCTCCAAGGTGGTGGACGGCGACAACACCCCGTACGCGGCTTACATCGAGGCGCAGAACGTCGCGACGAAAGCCAGCATCGAAGCCGTGAAGAAGCTCATCCCCGTCGCCGAAAAGACGGGCGTGAAAATTGCGCTGGAAAACGTCTGGAACAACCTGTGGGTCACGCCGGCTCTCTACGCCGCGTTCGTCAAGTACTTCGACAATCCGTGGGTCATGGCCTACTTTGACATCGGCAACCACGTCAAATATGCAATGCCAGAAGAGTACATCTACGCGCTGGGGAACAAGATCGCGAAGTTCCACGTGAAAGACTTCAAACTCAATCTGGATGACCCGGACTGCGGCGGTTTCGGCGGTTTCTGCGAGATCCGCTCCGGCAGCGTGAACTGGCCGGTCGTTCGTCAGGCGATCGAGGACATCGGTTACAATGGCTTCATGACGATCGAAGGCGGCAGCGACCCGATTGCGAAGAAGAGCGCCGATCTGGACCTGATCATCGCCGGGAAATGAGTTGATTATTAATAGGCGAGCGGAATCAGCAATGACCCCGTAAATCATACCTTTACGGGGACGACGCTTCCAGGGTCGTCCCCGTAGGGATTGGTTTTATCGTCCCAACTGGATAGTGAATCAGACGTCACAAATTGCGTAGGCTTCCGCAAGGCTCTTCAGACCGTCACGGCGCGGAACGAATTCCTGGCCGATCCAGCCCTTGTAGTTCGTCTCGGCAATTTCACGCATGATTTGCCCGTAGTCGAGTTCCTGGCTTGCCAGATCGATCTCGGCGCGGCCCGGCCAGCCGCCGGTGTGGTAGTGGCCCCAGCAGTCGTGATGCTCGCGAATGTCCTTGATCGGGTCTTCGCCCATCTCGCGGGCGTGGTAAATGTCGTAAAGGATCTTGAAGCACGGCGAGTCGATCGCGTGAACCAGGTCCACGGCCCACTTGGTTTCGTCGCACATGTAATCTTTATGCCCGTGGCTGTTCAGCAGTTCCATGCAAAGCACGATCCCGTTTTTCTCGGCGTACGGAACGACTTCTTTCAGGCCCTTGATGCAGTTGGCCAAGCCTTCTTCTTTGCCCATTCCCTCGCAGTTACCGGACATGGTGATCACGTTCGGGAAGCCCCATTTGACGGCCTGATCGACGCAGGCTTTCGTCTTGACGATCAGTTCTTCGTGGTACTGGGTGTGGTTAAATCCGCGGGTGATGCCCATTGGCGCGCTGATCATGGCGCAGCAGAGGCCGTACTTTTTCATCGTTTCCCACTGGCCCTCGCCGGTGAGTTCCAGGGATTGGATGCCGATTTTGGCGGCGGCTTCGCAGAACTGGTCGAGCGAAATGTTGTTCTTGTTCATCCAGCCGTTGTAGCACCAAAGGCACGCGGACTGCTTGAAACCGTATTTCTTCGCCTCGGCAAAAACGGACGGGATGGGCAGGGCGCCCGCCGCGGCCAACACGGCAAGCGATTTGAGGACGGTACGACGATTCATAAAAAACTCCTGATTTTTAAAGTGGGAATTAGGAATGAGGAAGGAGGAATTTTCCTCCTTGGGTTGATTTCTTCAAACTACCCGATTTTTGGAAAAACTTCAAGGGGGGCCCCGGTCATTTTACCTCTTTTTCCAAAATTTCTTCGCCCCGGAGGATGGTCACGCGGATCGGATCCTCGAAATCGATGAAATTCAGCTCGGAGTCCAGGTCGCTCAAGGACTGGATCAGGCGGCCGTTCACGTAGAGGATCAGGTCGTCCGCCTTCAGGTCCGCGCGGGCGGAGCGGGAGTCCGGCTGAACGAAGTCGATGAACGCCGGCGTCCGTGCGACCAGTTCCGGGACCATGACCAGCCCGAGCATTTCCAGCGTGACCGACTTTTCGGGCTTTGGTCTGTCGCTTGCGTCCGCCAGGGCCAACGCCGCGGTGGTCTGCGCCTCGCCGGACTGGATCTTCTGGATCCCCTCCTGCAAAACGTAAGCGGGTAGCGCGAAATTAAGCCAGCAGCCGGTCCGGGAGTTTTGCAGCTCTTTGCCGAGGATCCCGAGGAGGTTTTTGCCGTCGGCCGAGACGAGTGCGCCGCCCGCCGCGCCGGGATTGTTCGTCGTCACGTCCAGAATGTAAACCGGGCCGTGGTACCGCACGGCAAACGCGCGCCGCGAGGCATCCAGACGGGTCGTGCCGGAAATGATCCCCGCCTGGACCGAGACCGGCTCGTTCCCGATAGCGACGTTGAAAAGGTTACTCAGTGCCAGTATCGGCGTCCCGTCCAGCGTCTGGTCTTTGGTTCGGGCCGCGGCCGCCGCCAGGTCGAAAAACGGGAACGGCGTGTTACGCTCGATCTTCAAAAGCGCGATCTCCAGGATCGGCTCGACGCCCAGAAGCTCGGCCGTGTAGCGGGAACCGTCCGAAAGAACGCAGTCGATCGTGTCGGTGTTCAAAACCGGGCTGAAAACGGTGGCGATCAGGCCGTCCGCCGAGATCAGGAAGCCGGACTGGTACTCCTCCATCTCGGCGAAGCCGCCGGCGCCATAGATCTTGACCATACGCGGCTGAAGCTCCGCCGTACTCTGCGCGAAACAGACGGAAGCGAGGAACAAAAAAATCAAAGGGAAAATTCTCATTTCAGTCAAAAACGAATCAAAAGGTCCTGCGGCGGTCCCTCCTGATTCGTTTCAAAATGGGTTAAGGAAAACGACCTTATTCGTCCAGCGGCACGATCCAGATGTTCCGGAACCGGGTCGGATTTCCGTGGTCCTGGAGGAAGAGCGGAGCGAAACCGGTTTTTTTCTGGCGCTCCAGTTTCTGCTTAATGACGTCCGTCGGTTGGCGGCGTAAAGGAGTCCACTGGGAGCGCGGCTCCTCAAACTCAAACTCGTCCTGCACGAGGATCCCGTTCAGGTACGCGGTCATGCGGCCCTTTTCAACGATTTTGCCCGACTCATCCCGGCGCGGCGCGTGGTACGTCACGTCGTACGACTGCCACTCACCTCCACCGAGGCCCGCCAGCGTCTGCGGCGCGTTGAAAAGGTAAAATGCGCCGGCGTCGTGGCAGTTCACGTCGTGGGCGCCCTGGGAATTAATGACCTGCATCTCGTAAAGCCCGTGAATGTAAAGGCCCGAATTTCCGTCACGGCCCTTCGGCGTCTGAAATTCCACGTGGATCTGCGCGTCGCGGAAATCGACGTCGGAATGAACGTGGTTGATCCCGTTCTTTGCCGTGGAGATCAGCTCGTCGTTCTCGACCGCCCAGTTCGCGGGACCGCCGCTCATGTCGCGGAAGCGGTTCACGAAGTTCCCGTCGGCGTCACGCCCGAGGAGCAAAACCCCGTTTTCCGGCATTTTGGCGAAATTCGGCTTCGGGACCGGCTTGCAGATCTCATAGTGGGAGGAAACCATCAGGCCGTCGGCGGTCTGGACGTCCAGGTAAACGCGCAGCGGGTTTTTCGAGGCGATCTCCTGCGGGATCACGGCCGTCACGAGTTTCTTTTCGGGATCGACTGCCGCGGGGAGTTCCTGCCACTGGCGGACCACCCATTTCCCGTTGACGTACCCGCCCAGGTCGGTCGAGTAGTGCAGTTTCGCGGTTTTGGCGGCTTCGGCGTTGGTCTTGATCGGGGCGGAAACCAGGATCGTCCCGTCCGCGGTGCGCTCCCATTTGAGCTGGCCGAGGCATGGAAGTTCCGGCCCGCCGCACAGGACCGAGTTGATGTATGCCAGAACTTCCGGCGGATCGCCAGCCGGCGCGTGGCCGTGCGGCATGTGGACCTGAAGCCGAACGTCGGCGTTCTTCACCCGCGAGTACGTGTCCCAGTGAATGTCGAGCGGGTACGCGAAATCATCGGTCCCGGCCACGAAAAAGACGCGGCATTTCGCCTTCCAGCAGTACCGAAGCGGGTCGAAAAAGTCGTTCCAATGCTGAACGCCCGGCCAGGGGATCGCTCCCATTCGCGGCGTCCACACGCTGTTTTTCTCGAGGTTCCCGCAGCCGTACACGGGGACGATCACCTGGAAACGATCATCGATCCCGCCGAGCATGGAGGTCAGGTAGCCGCCCCAGCTGATCCCGGTCGCGGCCGTGCGGTCCGGATCGACGTAAGGCAGCGAGTCGAGCAGCGAGTGCGCCCGCAAAATGTCCGCGATGGCGTGGTACGTCCACATTTCGCGGTAGTCTTTCTCTTCGAAGAAGCGGAATTTCGTGTCGTAGCTCTGATCCGGGCCGCCGTCTTCAAGCGGTTTTCGGGTGCCGTCGTCCTGCACTTCCATTCCGGCCAGGTCCATCGCAATGGCCGCGTAGCCGCGTTTCGCCCAGCTTTCTGCCCAGGTCCGGAACGCAGTTCCGCCGCCGCCATGCACCAGAACGATCCCCGGGAAGGGACCGTCCCCATTGGGATGTGCGACGAACGCAAAGACGCGGGTCGGGTGGCCCTGGTACGGCTCGCCGGTGTACCAGACTTTCTGCACGACGATCGTTTCATCAGACGGAAGATTTTCGCTCCACTGCGCCTCGGGGACTTTTTTGAGCGTTTCCAGGTCCCAAACCTCAGACGCTTCACGCGCCTGAAGGAATGGGACAAGCAAAAGAAGAAAAACAAATAAAAGGGGGGATCGTTTCATTTTTCAGTGATGAGTGGGCTGAATTTTAATTAACGTTTTTCAGCGGGCGCGGCGGACGTGAACCCCACGAAGCAGCATGAAGAACGTACCAAACGCGAGCATGATCCACGTTGCAGGTTCCGGAACGCCCAAACTTGCTGCGAGCACCATTCCATTACCCAAGCTCTCGATACTGTAAAACCACGACATAGAGGCCGGAAGCTCCGGAGAGATCGTCTGGAATGAGCTGAGGTCCAGATTGTTCATCGTGTTGTCCGTGCCGGAGAACAGGAAGTATGTCTCACCCTCCATGGGCGTGAAACCGTCCGCGAAAGCCATGTTGATCGTGTTGCTGCCTGTGAAATTCAGGTCGTTCTCGAACGTCAGGCCCGGTGCCGTCGTGCTTTCATCGCTGAGCGTCACGTTGATCGTCGAGCCGGAGACCTGGATCGGGTTCGAGGCGTCCGCGACCGTGATCCGTTTGGAAACGTCGTCGCTGATCTCGCCTGCGAGGACCAGCGTGCTGTTCTGGCCGACCTGGATCGAACCGAGCGTCGAGCCGAGTTTATTCGGGTCCACGGTGTAGGAGGCGGTGCCGTCGAAAATGACCGACCCGGTCCCGTCCAGCGCGTTAGAGATCGTCACGTCGCCCGAGCGGTTGAACTTCAGTTTGGCGTTCTGCGCCACAGTCACGTCGCCCGTGCCAAGCGTACCGGTGGAACCGTCGTACTCTTTGCCGTTGACGATCCCGATCCAGCCGATGACCAGCGTGTCTTTGGCGTTCACTTTTGTTTCGCCGTACGTGTTGGTACCGGTCAGAATGACCGTTCCTGTTGGCGAGTTGGCATTTTTACCGGTTGAGTCAATCGTCAACGTGTAATTGCCACCGTCAATATTACCGGAAATCATTCCGTACACGCCTGTGTCCCCATGACGGGCACCGACGCTTGCGTCATCAAGGAGGTGTGTCGTTCCAGTGATGTTTACCATGGAGGTCGCATTCGAATTTCCGCCTGCGAATCGGATCGCGCCGAAGCGTTCAGTGGCACCCCAGCCTGTCCCTGCAATGTAAACGTTTGCCTGTTTATAATCCGCCAGGTTCAGCAGCCAGAGCTGACCATTGTCTGCAGCGCCGATGTCGTATGCCGTATTCGTTCCGGGATCCCAGCGGTATTCGGAGCCGATGAGGAGTGTGCCGGTAAAATTGTTCTGGCTAAATCCCGGGAAGTTGGCCGAACCCGTGTTCGGGTTATTAATTTGAATCGTGCCGGCTCCGGTAGTGGTCGCGGAGAAAGCCTTTTTCGTCGTGAGTTTGGCCCCATCAGCGATCTCGACCGTACCTCCCGACAGAGCTGCGTTCGTGGTGTAATTTCCGCCGCCGTCGAAAATGATTCGGCCGCTGTTCGTGATCTCGTTGTTCAGCGTAACGTCACCTGACCGCATAAAGCGGAGTTTGGCGGAAGAACCGACCGTGACGGACCCGGTGCCGAGCGACCCCTGCGTTCCATTGTAGGCGACGCCGTTGAGAGTTCCCTGGTGACCGACATGGAAAGTGGTGGCGTCCGCGAGGTTCAGGTTGACTTCGCTCGTACCCGTGAAGTAAAGAGTGCTTCCGTTGTAACTGTTCGCGACTTCCAGCGTGTAATCGCCGTCACCGTAGTTTTTCACGTCGGAGGCGATCAGAGCGACCGTCGCTCTGTCCGCGTGGAGCGTGACCCGGGTGTCGCCCATCAGGTAAATGTTACCATAGGTCGCCGCCATGTTGGTGACCGCAGGAAGTCCGCTCGCGTCGCCGTAATTCCCGGCAAAACGCAGCGCGCCACGGTATTCACTCGTGGACCAGCCGGTCCCCTTGAGGTACATGTCGCCGGTGTATTTCGCGGTGCCCTGGACCCAGATCTGGCCGAAATCCGTCGCGCCGAGGGAGTAGCCTTTGGAGGCCGTGTTCCAGTCTGAGGTCAGATTGTAACGGTAGCCGTCAGAAAAAACGTAAACGCCCGTAAAGTTGCTGATGGGGCGCGGGTTTACGTCGTTGTTGTAAAGGGTCGTTCGCGTGTTCGCCGACAAAATATCGTTCTGATCCGAGTACCCGACCTGGTAGAAACCATCGCCGGAGACTGCGTGATCAAAGTCCCACGTGTTGGTGGTGGCGAAGTGCCGGTTATTCACGAGCGTCGCGCCCTTGTTGACTGTCACCGAATTCAGACCAGCGTCGAACGAGCCGGTCTCGCCGAGTTTGTAGGTCGCGGTGCCGTCAAACACGACTTTCCCGTTTCCGGTGATCGCGTTGTTGACGGTCACTTCGCCGGAACGCTGGAATTTGAGCGTCGGCAGATCGTTGTTCACGTCGAAAACGGACGTAAGATTAATGGTCGGTGAAGCGATCGAGCCGGTGGAGCCGTCAAAGACGAACTGTTTGGAATTGTTTTGCTGGTACGTCTCGCCGCCGGCGCCGTCATCGACCCATTCCCAACCCTTGGCCGTTACTGTGTTGATGTAACCGAGCTGGAGCGTACCGGAACCGACGTGGATCGGGGCGGTGAAGGACGTACTGTCGCCCGTTAAAATCAAAATGCCAGTGACGTCATTCCCGGACGCGGTCGCAGCGTATCTGCCGCGGTAGAGGAATTCCGTGTCGGCGGGGGCGTCGGCGGCAAGTTTCAACTGGCCGGTGATGATGCCTTGAGCGCTAGGAGTTTTGGTCTGTACGCCAATGGTGGCGTTGCCGAGGAACGTGACGTCACCCGTCAGAATCATCGGGTTGGCGTTGGTCGTGGCTCCCTGGCCGACACGCAGCGCGCCGCCTTGTTCACTATTGAAACCAGTACCGAAGATGGAGACGTTGTTGCTCCAGAACGCCGGGGAGGCGGTGTCAGTACTGAGGTAGAGCCACGCGCAGTTCGTATCGTTTTTGATGACGACATCATCACCATTGACGAAATTGCCTCCGTCGGGGGATGCCGGACGCTGGCTCGTTCCGTCATAGATCTGGACGCCGCGCGCATCGGCGTGAGTCGTGAAAAGGGCGATTCCCACGAAAACCAGCAGGAAAGTGAAACTCAAAAGGCAGCTTGGACGTTTCATGATTCGTTGATTATAAAAAGGATGCGGTTATGGAGCCGCTGACTTGAAATTCGTTAAAATTCGCTAAAAAAGGTGGATCACTCGAAGGTGACCTGGACGTTGCTCCCGTTATACATGCCGCCGTCGCGCCGGTTGGCAAGGCAGTAATGGACCTCAAACGAGATCGAATAGGAAATTTTGTGAACGCTTGCATCGCCGAAAACCATATTCGTCGAGCCGGCGTGGACGCTTCCAAAGGCCAGGTGGCGCTGGTATCCCGCACGGTCCTGGTAAATCAGATTGTTGCTTTGGCCGGCAATCGCGCCGCGGTAATTGTCGTTTCCGTGGCCGGCGTAGCCCGATTCATTGTCGGAGCCTTCCGAGCCGTCTTCGTAGCAGTTGGCGTTCATGCACTTTTCGCCGATGAGGTACGTGTTGGACATGCCGTCGCGGATCTCACCGTCCGTTACGGCACTCAGAGCGAAAATGAGCCCGGAGAAGAACTGCGAGGTGGAGGAGTTTTCGTTACGGACCGCGGTGTTGGTGACGGTCGTGACGTCCCCCTGGCTGAAGTAGTGGTCGTTATTGGTGTTTTTGATCTCGGTTCCCATGCAGGCGGCGTAGTCGCTCTTGACGGTTTCCGTAACGGAGAGGGAACTCCCCTTTTTCGTCAGCGGGGCGCTCCCCTTGTGCGGGTAAACCTTGGGAGCGCGGCGTGACGGGCAGTACATGAAACTCAGCGGGGTCGCCAGACGGGTCTGGAGGGCAGTGCCATTGTCCGAGTCTCCGCTGCCGAGCTGGAAGAGGGCGTTTTGCTCCATGAACGGGAGCATGCTGTACGTCCAGCCGCCGGGCTGATTCATTCCCAGGCCGTTTTCCGCAACGCCGGGATTTTTGTAGTTCCAGCCGCCGCTTGTGAAACACTTCATGGTGGAAAGATGGTTTTGCGCCCCCAGACCGTACTGCTTCAGATTGTTGGAACACTGCATATTGCGCGCCGCTTCACGAGCCTGCTGGACCGCCGGAAGCAAAAGTCCGACCAGCATCCCAATGATCGCGATGACGACCAGAAGCTCGACCAGTGTAAACCCCCGCCGGGTGTTGTGTGTTGGAACTCGGAACATACGAAACCTCCCCAAATCTAAAATATCATTTACTTTATTATACGTGAGTGAGGCCGTTTGTCAACGAAATTTTTCCGTAAAAAAGAAATTTTAAGAAAAAAAAGAGGAAAATTAAGAAAAATTTAATGGCCCCCTCGTTGAGGGGGCTGGTTCGCGAAGCGAGACTGGGGGAGTTGGTGACCGTGCCGATCAACTTCCCCCGGCACTCCGTGCCACCCCCCACATGGAGGGAGGCTTTAAACGACGCTGGAAGCGTCGTCAAAGATTCGGAGGGCCGGCGTCCCGCCGGTCAAGATAATAAAGATTTACCATCATCCCGCTTAGACTCCATATCAGCAAGAAATCGCAGACCGAAAAAGGCCTCGCTTTATCCGCGGGGCCTTATTCGGACGAGCTTTTTACAGGATTGGGCGCTTTATGCGTGGATGAGGGAGCGCTCGGCTTGCGCCGAACTTGACCGGCGAGGACGCCGGCCCTCCGGATTTTACGGTCTATACGTCACCGTGACCGTCGCCTCTTTCACCTCGGCGTTGAGGACGATCCCCAGCCGGCGGGCGATTTTGTTCACGGCAAAGTCCGCTTCGTACGTTCCCTCGGTCAGCGTCCAGTCGTTCGAGGGTTTTCCATCGACTGTGACTTCGATTTCCGCGCGGACGGCGTCGTCACCCTCACCGAAGATCACGGCATTCCCTTCACGCTTCCAGCTCTCGATCGTGACCAGCGCGGTCTCGAACTTCTGCGGCGAGGTGAATTTCACCGCGTCCTTGACCACGAACTGTGCCTTGTCGCGGGAATACACGAATTCTCGCGTCAGCGTCTCGACTTCCGGAAGGTCGTAAGCCGCCGCGATGTCGATTTTGAGCGACTCGGTTTCTGGCGTCGAGGTGACGTCCAAAACCGTGGCTTTGTACTTCGCGCCGGATTTCTGGAGCTTGCCCGCCACGACCGGGACGTTGTGCCCCCACGAGTTCAAAACGTCGCTGACGTAGCGGTCACGGCTGAACGTCCGGCGAGTGTAAACCTCACCGCCCAGGTCCAAGGCCGGGAAGGTCCGGTGGTAAACCACGACGTACGAGCCCACGTCGTTGTGGTTGTGCGCCTCGCCGTTCGAGCCGCCCTTCATCGCGCAGGCGAAGCCGTCGAGGGCCTTCACCGAGGCCGCGGTTTCTTTCGCGTTCTGGAGGTTCGCAAGCGTCGCTTTCCAGCCCTCGGGCCGGTAGATCATGATCCCGGCCGAGTCGAACCACGTGCGGTTTCCGATGGCGGGGGTACCGCCGCCGACGGTCGCCATGCCGCGTTCACCAGCAGCGGGGAGCGGTGGCAGATTCGTGCCGAAAATCCCGAAATCATTCAGATTGTGAGTGAAGACCGGGAGCGCGTAGTCGTAGCCGTCCAGGTGGAAGCCGTAGTACCGGTTCAGGAACGCGAGGAGGTAGGGGCTCGGGCTCGCGTTCATCCCGCAGTCGGCGAAACTCGGCGCGATGCCGGGCAGGATCGAGATCGTGAAGCCGTAAATGGCGACCGTGCGGAGCTTTTCCTGGTTCAGGATCTGGATTTTGCCGCTCGTCGCGCGGCGGACCGTCTCGGAGAGCCGAATGTGGTTTCCAAAGCCGTAGCACCAGTAACCCACGCCTTCGGTGCAGTAGCCGTCTGCCGTGTAGCCTTCGTTCGAGTTCTGGATGAACTTTTCCGCGGCAGCGAGGAACCACGCGCGTTCTTCTTTTGACTCAATGCCGGTCAATGCCGCGCCGGTGACTCCAGCCAGGCAGACCGCGTTCCAGTTGTTGACGTTGCGGACCCACCAGAATTTCGGCTGGCCGGTATTGATGTGCTGGCGGAACGGCACGAAGCAGCGGTCCTCAAGCTGGGCTTTCAGTTCCGCGCGGACCTCCGGCGAGAGTTTGTCGCCCAGAATGGACCCGACCGTGGCGAGGTGCCACGCGGTCGCGCTGGAAGCCAGGTCGATGATCGTTTCCTTGCCGTAGAAGTCGTTCAGGCTGGAATCGTGGGCCGGGAGCGTCCAGCTTTTGTCGGCGAAATAGGCTCGCAGGTGCTCCTCGATGCGCGGGATGAAGCGGCCTTTATTCTCGTAGCACTCGGCCAGAACGAGCCGGCCAAGCGGTGCGTTGCGTTTACCCAAGGCGTTCTGGTAGTGCGAGCGGTTCCCGTTCTGGCTGAACTCGAGGTAAAGCTCGTCGGGAATCTGCATGACAGGCGATTGCAGTTCCTTCTCGGCCTGACGGACGAGATTGGGACCTTGGGCCGCCATCACGCCGCCTTCCCAGAAGGCGCGGTCCTCAATGCCGGGCAGAACGCAGAAATGGTCCGAAAGCATCGGAGCGAGTTCCTTCGCGCGGGCCGTCAGTTCTGCGTCCAGTTCCGGCCCGGACGCCATATTGGACGGAGACCCCACGGCGGTCAGAACGAAAGAAAGGGTAAAAATCAAACCCAGAGAAAGTTTTGTGTAAAGTTTCATTTTAATCATCAATGAATGGGGAAAGGTGGGGAGTAAAGGGAGGAACGCGGGCGCATTCCTCCCGGAGAGTTAAAACTTAAAGCGACCAAATGAACGAAATGTCGTCGAAGTAGATCTTGATCACGTCGCCGTTTTCGTGGTTCGATTCGGAAATCGTCAGACGGACAGTACGCGGGATCCCGCCTTCTTTCGGCATGCCCTCGTAGCCGGCGTTTTCAAGCGGGACGTAGATCGTGTGCCACTCGCCCTGCTTCAACTCGGCCGGGCAGTTGAAGGCGTAAGACCCCGGCTGAATTCCAACGTGGATCGGAGTTTTGTCGGGGTTTTTCGTCCGGTTCGATTCGATGAACAAACGCAGGCGCATCCCCTTCACCGTGACGGGTTTGCCGCCGTTTTCGGCTTCCAGGTTTTTCCAGACTCCATCGGAAATGGACCCGCCCAGCGCAGGCCAGCCGGCCGGGTACATGTCTTTGTTTCCTGTGCCGTCGTGCGTTTTGTCGATCGTGATGGTCAAAAGCGCGAGTTTATCCGACTTCGCACCCGCGGGACGGTCGGCTCCCTCCACGACTTTGACTTCCGCTTCCTCCTCGGAACGGCCGCAGTTTTCCGGCGGGATCGGGGCGGTGCGAAGTGTGCCGTCCGCTTCCGCTTTCTTGCAGGCGGTCTGGAACGGATCTTCGTACGGGATCACGCGCGGCTCGATGATGACCGACGGCGCGACCGCGTTCGGGTTCACCGGCGGGTACTCGTAAAGCGCCACGATCTGCTTCGCCATCCGTTCACGGTATTCGTCAAAGCGAGGCGAATCCCAGAGGTCGCGGTTCAGGTACTTTTCCTTCACGAGGATGGAGTCCCAAATTTCCTGGAGCAGGTCACGGGACTTCTTGATCTCGGCGTTCAGTTTCTCGTTCTGCGAGCCTTCACGCTGAACGATCGCGTTTTCCAGAGTGTACAGGTAGCGCAGGTCGTAGATCCCTTCGCGGAAGCATTCCCAGTACGTTCCCATGATCATTTCGCCGGTTTCGGGGTGGAAAATGTTCGCGCCGCCGGAGCTCTCAAGGTTGAAATGGTCGGGGTTCCGGTTGCGCCAGATCCACGGGAGCAGGAAGTCGAAGCCGCTGCGCCACATTCCGAAGCCGTACGTCATACGGCCGCCCTTGCACATGATCACCATGTCCTTGCGCTCGTATGAGTTATGGTTCGGGTAACACCAGTATTCCTGCTTGTGCCGCGTCTGGATCTCGTCGTAAAGCGGCAAATAGACCTGGCTCGCGAAAATGTCGATGCAGGAATCGTAGTCGGGGAAGGCCGGGTTCATCGGTTCCATCGTCGTGTAGGTGGTCAGACCCGCGTCGTGGAACGCTTTGTAAACGCCGGTTCCGAATTCGGTGGAGTCCGGGGCGATCTCATCCAATGGGCCGAAAACCATCTTGGGCGTGCCTTCCGGCAGGGCGTCCACTTTTTTCTTCAGCTTTTGGCATAGGTCGGCAAGGTACGGCCAAAATTCCGGGCGCGGCATTTGCTCGACGTGAATGTGCTTCCCGAATTTGCCGCCGAATTTGGAGGACGCGAGCCACGTTGCGCCGCTCCCAATGACCGGAATGGGTCCTTCCATCCCGTTTTTCTTCATCAGGCCGAGCCAGAAATCCAGTTCCGGGAAGATGAACGGATCGTCGTCGTTTCCGGAGTAATTCACGACATAGACCGGGCTGCGGGTGAAACCGTAGTCGCGCATCGTGGCGAACTCGCGTTCCATCGCTTCTTTATCCGACGTCCCGTCCGCTTTTCTCGGAGCGTAGTAGTACGCGCCGTAGTGTTTTTTCGGGTCTTTCAGAAGGTCGAAGCCGAGGACCTTCAGCTCGACCGGGACGTTCACGGATTTGCCCGAATCATCGACCGAAACGGTCACGTTCCCGGCGTAAACGCCCGGTTTTGTCCCCTTCGGGACTTTGAACGTGATGAAGTACCGCTGAGGTTCGAGCGCCGGAGCGTCCGTGACCGTCACGTCCTGCATGTATTCGGGCAGAACGCGGTACTGCTTCGTCTTTGAGGAGTACTGCGGGTAGCGAATGTCGCGGTACGTCACCAGGCGGATTTGAATGTTTTCTGGCGGAAAGATCGCGGCGGGATCGTTCTGCAGTGCGAATTTCCCGGCGTTGACGCGCAGACCCTTGAGGTCCTGAAGCGGGTAAACCGCGAAATTCAGCGTCTGGAACTGGTCACCAGCGGCGAAAAACGCCAGCTTCTCGAAACGTTCATCCGCGCCAGGGCGGGATTCCGGGTACACGGCATCGACCAGCGGACGAGTGAAAAGAGCAAATCCCTGCGCCTTTTCGGTGTCGGTCGGGACGAATTCGGGGCGCCATTCCTGGAACGGGATGCGCGTCCAGTCCTCCGGGGCGGAGTCGGACGGCGGAACCGCCCGGCGCTCCTGGGCGAATGCGCTCACGGCACAAAACGCGAGCAAAAAAGTCAGAATTCTGAGTGATTTCAGGTGGGTCATGGGAAGTCCTTTTCCTAAAAAAGATGAAAGGGGGAAACAATTAATGAATTTTGATTTGTAAATCGTCGCCGATGAAATAGGAAATTCCGGGTTTGAATTCCATTCGGTCGGAGAGCTGGATCGGGTCGCCGAGATAATTGTACGCTTCGGTAACGGTCCCGGCGAGGATCTTCACGCCGTATTCGCTCGGAAGGCCCGGCGTCCAGACGGCGTAACCGGTTTTTCCGTCGGGGCGTTTCCACGAAAGGACGCAAAGGCGGTTTTCGTCCTGGAAAAGTTCACCCGGAAGGTCCACCGACCCGGCGGGACGCGCCGCGGTCAGCGTCTTGTACGCGATGTAACCCGATTTGGGGGTGAGGTCGCGGTGGGTGATCCCGAAATGCGATTCCGGGTCCACGTCATCACGCTCTGGCGCCTGGAACTCGTAGCAGAAGTAACGCTCCACGCCGTTGGAAAGCGCGAGCAGGATCGCCTGGCTCAGGAAAACTCCCTGATTTTCGGGCACGCACCGGTTGGTGTTCGCAATCGAGTCGCCCATGACGGCGCTCACGACGATTTTTCCTTTCCAGTCGCTTCCGAAATGGTAGATCGCGGCGGCAGGAGCGTCAAACGCCTCGTCCTTCTTCGGGCCGTCCGTCCATTTCGAGTCGGCGGGGACGAAAAGCGGCTCGAACGAGTCGCCCTCTTTCAGTTTGGCGTCCGTGAAGAAACGTCCCCCTGGCGTCCTGGCGATCGGGTACGCGGCCAGAGCTTCCGCCGCGCCCGGGGCGAACGTCAGATCGGACTTTTCCGGCGTGCCTTTTTGCGTCCACCACGCGATCCAGTGGACGCGGAACGAGTTGGCGAGCTGAATGTTCGAGTACGGATTTTTGGCCCGGTCCCAAATGCCCGCTTCGGTCGGCTCCATGGCATAGTAGAACGGCACGCCGCCCGTGAGGATCAGCGTTCCGCCGTCACGCACATACGCGCGCAGATCGTCCGCCAGCGGGGTCGGAAAATCCTCACCCGGCGGCAAAATCAGAACCGGGCGGGTTTTCGGGTCCAGCCCCTTGAGCATGGGGAGCGTGAGAGTTTCCACCTGCGAGCCGGCCGGGAGGAGGTTTTTCCACGTCGGCGAGTCGATCCCGAAGGACGGTGGGTAATTCCCGTCGCACACGACGCAGATCGGGCCGTTTACGCCGCCCGGGAAGCACTTTTTCAGCGCGCCGCCCAGAAACGCCTTGAGACTTTTCCCCAAAACCGGGGGCGTGGCCCAGCCCATTTCCGTGATCCAGCACGGTTTGTCCGCGCCGGTGTACTGGATCGTCAGGTCGTGGAACTTCTGAATGTCGCCGAGGAACTTTTGCATGGCCGAAAAGGACGTCAGCCCGCCACGGTACGGGTGAATATTAATGACGTCGAAGTACTTCCCGGCGCCGGCTTTCAGCGACTTTTCGTAATACTCGACCGGAACGCCCGCCAGACCACCATAGACGACGATCAGAGCCGGGTCGATTTTCTTGATCTCCTCGTACGTGATTTTGAGGAACTGCGCGTAATCCTCTGCGTTTGGCTCAACCTTCCAGAAACCTTTGAGGTTTTCTTCGTTCCAGACCTCCCAGCAGCGGATGCGGTCTTTGTAACGCGTCACGACCTGACGCACGTACTCGAGCCACTCTTTCGGGTGTTCATGGGATGGGGTGGCCCAAGCGGTCGTGTAGTCGAGAATGGGGAGGATCGTGATCCCGTGCTTCTCCGCCTGGTCCAGCAAGTAGTCCAAATGCTCGAAGTGCCACGTTCCCTGGGGATGCTCGATCCCGGACCACGAGAAGTCGGCGCGGGCCCACGTGATCCCCGCCTCGCGCATCTTGATCAGGTTGGCGGGGATGAGTTGATGTTCCTCTCCGCCAGCCAAATGGGCACAGACCCCGTAGGGTTCCGAGGCGATGCTTTTTGCGCAGAGTGGGAGGCAAAGGAGCGGGAAAATCAGAAAAAAGCGAAGGAAATGGTTCATGGTCATGGATCAGATGAAGAAAGGAGGGGGGGAAGGGGGAATAAAAAAATCCATTGGCTAAACACTTTACCAGTCCCGCCTCAAAACGTGATTTAAACACGGATTTTCACGGATTTAATGGATTCAAAGGATTTTTCAGGAAAGATTTTTCCTTTTTTCTTTAAAAATCTGTGTAAATCCTTTTAATCCGTGAAAATCCGTGTTTAAATGGAGTTTTGAAGCGGAATTCGTTTCGTGTTTTATTGGTTTACTTCCGGCGGAGCAGGCCCAGACCTGCGAACAGGAGCAGGGCGAGCGCCCACGCGGCCGGTTCAGGAACTTCCGAGCCGGTAATCGCGAAATTGTCAAAGCCGACGTACGCGTTTGTACCTGCGGCAAACAGCGAGGCGACCACACCATTGGGGTCCCAGTCCGTCGAGAACGTGTACTCGTTTGAGTCCAGTTTCAGCGTGAAGTCCGTGCCGGAATCGGTCGCTTCGGCGCTCATGAGCATCTGCGTCTGGAAGTAGTCACCGAGGTACAGATCGGCGGAATTTCCAGAGAACGCGATGGGGGTCCCGTCTTTTGCCAGACCCGTCACGGTGAGACCTTCCCAGGCGAGCGTCCAGTTGCCGTCATCCCGCTGGGAGACCGTGATGTATTCCTGGCCGTCCAGCGCCGTGAGTTTCAGCCCGCCTTCCGTGTTGGGGGAGGAAAAGTTCATCGAGTCACGAACCACCGCGACTTGCAGTCCGTCCAAAGCGTATTTCGTTGGCCACTGAACGTCGGCTGCGCCCGTAATGCCCAACAGGCCGAGATTTTTGACGGTACTGGTGGCAGGGGCAACGGAATAATTGGTTTCGGTCTTTTGGGTGAAAGCAGAACCCGAACCGGTTTTATTCCAACCCTCGAGGGAGCCATCCGAGAAATCACACACGATCGGCACTTCTGTCTGGGGGGCCCCCGGGCGGATCAACTGCGCCGAGTCGAACAGGACGTTTACGTAACCCACACCGTTTGTGTCGTTTGTTCCCCAGCTCTGGCCGTTGATGATGAGGGAAACGTCACTTCCCATAGTGCTTGTGGCCGTTCCGACCAGTTTCCCGTCGGCGTACATCCAGATGTTGGTTCCGTCATACTTCATGGTCATATTATGGAACCCCTTGTCGTCGGTGTTCCCAAAGGAAAACCCCTGGTTTGTTCCTCCGTCCACATTGTAGGACCATCTATTTCCGCCTTCCGTATTTTGGGCGAAATGGACGTAGTGGCTTGTGTCCTTGAAAAGCCAAATAGCGGAACGCGCGTCTCGATTGGAATTATCCATGAGGACGCGGTCCACGCTGAAAATGAGCGGATTTTCCGGGGTGGCATTGTAGGTCCCGGCGCTCTGAAGGGCTGCGCCGCTCCAGTGGGCGGACGTGCTGTCTCCGAACGTGCCGTTGATTTTCAGCAGGCTGTTGGTCGTGCCGTAATCGGAAGCGCCGACGATGGACGCTTCAATGTTGGAAGTATAGGCCCCTGCGCGGTTTTCAAGGCCCATTTCTTTTACGTTCCAGGTGATCGCGCCGTCCCCCTGCGTCCAGGTTTGGCCTTTCGTCAGGGTTTGGGACGTGGTGTTAAAATCAGAAAGATTGGTGATTTTCCCATTGCTGGCGGCCTGCTGGGCGGCGCGCTTTGCCGCCATCGGTTCAGACAGGCTGATCCGGTAAGCCTCCTGGATCTGCGCGGTAGTCAGTGCGGAGTTGTGGACCGCCACCTGGTCGATCGAGCCGGGCCAGGCTTCGTTCGTGGCCGAATTACCGCCGATTTTCAGGGCAACGGAGTTCAAAGCCGCATTCGGGATGGTACCGGAAGCATTTTGGACTCCATTGACGTAAGTCGTGAGCTTATTTCCAGCCTTGGTGATCGTAAAGAACTGCCATTCATCGGCATTCGTAGAAAGCCCTGTACTAACGCCGATGCTTCCTCCCCCATTCTTGTAATTATAGTACTGGGCGGAGCCAGTCATCACTTTGAAAAAGTTATGCTCTTGGGTGTCTGAACTCGAGTTTCTGTCACCGATAATAATCGAGTTTCCATAGCCGCTGCTGTACGCAGACCCCACTTTGACCCACAGGGAATACGTGAAATCGGAAGCCATTTCCGTTGAGGTCGGATCATTCCCGAGCGTGGGGATCGATCCAAGAGAAATGTTCGCGCCCTTATTCGCTGCAGAAGGCGTGAACTGCCAGACGTAAGACTGACGCTTCTCGTCGTACACGCGGGTGGCGTAGGTGCCGGTGGTATCGGCGACGTTCAACGTGCCGTCCGTCAATCCGGTCCAGAATCCCGAAGAATCCGTGCCGGCGGTTTTTTCCAGCCCGGTCGTACCGTCAAAATTCCACACGGCAACCAGTTCCGCGCGGGCGGTCATCAGGAAACTGAACGTAAACAGGAACGCAAGGGCAAACTTTTTCATGAAAAAGTTCCTTTTAAAAATCAAATCAGGTTAAGTCATTAATTCTTATTATATTCTGGCCCCCGGGTTTGTCAAGGAAATATTGGCAAAAAAACCTGAAAAAAGTCGAAATTGAGAAAAAAGAAAGACGAACGTGTTCCTCGCCGCTGGCCCAATGAACGCGCCCGGAATGATCGAACCGACGAAGAAAGGGAAGGGGGAGAGAGTATTTTCTCAAGGCTCATTTCCCCAAACGACGGAGAAACGAGCCTTGAGCCAAGAGCTTTTTTGAAATTTACTTCTTCCGGCGGACCAGGCCCAGACCCGCGAACAGGAGCAGGGCGAGCGCCCACGCGGCCGGTTCAGGAACTTCCGAGCCGGAAACCGCGAAATCGTCAAAGCCGATGTAGGCGTTCGTGCCCAGAGCATACAGCGAGGTGTACACTCCAGAGGGGTCCCAGTTCGTCGAGAACGTGTACTCGTTCGAGTCAAGACTCAGAGTGAAGTCGGTGCCGGAATCGGTCGCTTCCGCGCTCACGACCATTTGAGTCTGGAAGAAGTCACCCAGGTACAGGTCCGCGGAATTCCCGGTGATCGTGATGGGCGTTCCGTCTTTTTCGATGCCCGTCACGGTGAGACCTTCCCAGGCGAGCGCCCAGTTACCGTCATCCCGCTGGGAGACCGTGATATATTCCTGACCGTTGAGGGACGCAATTTTCAGCCCGCCTTCGGTCTGGGGGGATGAAAAATCGAAGGAGTCACGCACCACCGCGGCTTGCAGCCCGTTCAGGTCGTATTTCGTGGGCCACTGTGCGTCAGCCGTTCCATTGATGCTCAATTTTCCGGTGTTCGTGGTGTTCATCTTCGTGGAAGCCGTGCCGGAGCCGGTTACATTCCAGCCGTTGGTGGTTCCGTCGGAGAAATCGCACACGACCGGCACTGCCGTCTGGGCGGCCACTGGACGAATGACCTGCGCCGAGTCGAACAGAACGTTCACGTAACCCTGAGCCGTTGCGCTGTTCGAGCCCCAGCTCTGGCCGTTGATGATGAGATAAACGTCTTTGCCCAAGGTGGAACTGCTCGTCTTTCCGACCAGTTTGCCGTCGGCGTACATCCAGATGTTGGTTCCGTCGTACTTCAGCGCCATGTTGTGGAAACCGAGGTCGTCATCATAGTTAAAGGAACTTCCGCCGCCGGTGCTGTCCACGTTGTAGGTCCAGCGGTTCTGGTTTTCCGTGTTCTGTGAGAAATGAATATAATGGTCTGTGTCCTTCATGAGCCAGATGCTGGAACGCGCGTGGGTGGTGGAAAAATCGAGGCTGAGACGGTCCACGCTGAAAATGAGCGGATTTTCCGGCGTGGCTTCGTAAGTCGAGGTGCTCTGGAGACCCACGCCGGTCCAGTGATACGACGTGCTTTCGCCGAACGTGCCGGAGATTTTCAGCACGTTATTGGTCGTGCCGTACTCTTCCCCTCCGACGATGGCCCCTTCGATGTTGGAATGCCACGCGCCGCTGCGGTTTTCCAGGCCGAACTCTTTTACGTTCCACGTGATCGCGCCGTCACCCTGCGTCCAGGTTTGGCCTTTCGTCAGGGGTTGGGAACTGGTGTTGAAATCGGAAAGATTCGTGATTTTCCCGTTGCCGGCGGCCACCTGACCCGCCCGTTTGAGCGCCGTCGGTTCGGACAGGCTGATATTGTAAGCGTCTTTGACCTGCGCCGCCGTCAGCGCACTGTTGTGGACCGCCACCTGGTCAAGCGAGCCGGGCCAGTTTTCGTTCGTAACGGCTTCACCGGCGAGTTTCAGTTCAACAGATTCGAGCGTGACACCGGTCACGTCTGCAGGGGTGCCCACAGCATTGCCATTGAGGTAGGCTTGAATCGTAGTACCTGCTTTGGTGATCGTTACGTACTGCCAGGCGTCTGTGGTACTGGAAATACCGGGATTGGTACGCTTGATGTCATTTGTTGAGTTTGAATTTACGTACTCAAGCCCAGATGGTGTGACTTTGAAAAAATTATACGTATTTGTGTAACCACCGTAAGCATTGCGGTCCCCAAAAATGAGGTTGGTCCCGTAAGAGCCCGTTGAATAGATATCCGGGTCCGATTTGACCCAAAGAGAGATCGTAAAGTCAGATGCCTGAGTCGTTGAACTGGGATCCGTGCCAAGTTGGGGGATCATGCCGAGTTTGATGAAACCGCCTTTACTATTGTTTTCCGGCGTGAATTTCCAGACGTAAGATTGGCGCACGTCATCGAACACACGGGTGACGAATGAATCGTTATTATCAGCGACATAACGAGTGCCATCCGTCAATTCATTCCAAAAACCGGTGGAATCGGT
This sequence comes from Thermoguttaceae bacterium, assembly GCA_017454585.1. The sequence continues at coordinate 21,721 of JAFTCU010000243.1, forward strand.
CCCGGCGGTCTTTTCCAGCCCGGTTTCACCGTCAAAATTCCATACCGCGACCAGTTCGGCGCGGGCGCTCATGATGAAAGTAAACGTAAACAGTATTACAAGGGTGAGCTTTTTCATGAAAAAGTTCCTTTTCGAAATGAACAAAACAAATGTCGTAACAGTAATTATATTTGAGAGGCCTGGTTTGTCAAGAAAATTTTTCCAAAAAAGTCAAAAAAAGTCGAAATTCAAGAAAAAATAACAGCTTGACGATTAAGAATCAGGAATAAAGGGCAGCAAATTCACCCTAAACGAACTTAATAGAATCGCTGAAATTGGATTCAGAAATATGAAACACACCGCACCACCCGAAGGCGTACTTCTCCTTAAACGTAAAGGTCACAAAGAACATCATCGTAAAAAAACGGTTCATTTCCGGTACTGGTTTTGGAGTATTTTGTTGCTTACCATAATATGTGGTTCCAGTTATCTTGGAATGGAGTATTATCTGAAACAGACAAGCACTGTACGGATACGCGAAGAAGTAATCGACAGCATGCAAGCCATTGTCGCGGCACTGGACGAATACCACCGTGTGAATAAAGCATACCCGCCAGCGTACACCAAGGACAAAGCAGGAAACAAGTTACTGAGCTGGCGCGTGCTCATTCTTCCCTATTTCCTTGATGGTAACGGTAACCCCAAATATCAGGAACTCTACGACTCGTTTAACCTGAACCAGCCGTGGGATGGAGCTGATAACAAGGGCCTGCTCTCAAAAATGCCGCACGAGTATCGTTCACCAATGAGTCATCACAGTATTAATGATGAAAACGCGAACTACCTGACGAATTATCTGGCGGTTGTGGGAGAGGATACTGTATTCCCGACCGATCTTGCATCGGTCAGCAAAGCGCGAATCACTGACCCGCTTGAGAGTACTGTGGCAGTCATTGAGACCTCGGACGAGGACGCGGTTTACTGGACGAAACCCGATGATTTCGAGTTTGACCCACTTAACCCGGATACCGCTGAGCCAGGTACATTTCAGAATATGCTCGTTTGCGGAATGTGTGACGGCCAGGTAAAAATCTTCCCCATTTCAGGCGCGGCAGCAGATCTTTTCAAAACACGTCCACGGCTCTCGACAGAAGAACTGCGTGAGAGGAATCCATGGACAAAGCTCTTCGTGCGAAACAATGACTCGCCGGAACTGATAAAGGAAGAAACCCCGCAAGAAAATAAAGAACCCGCAGAGGTGCAGGAAGAATACCGCCCCGGCGGAGGAAAATGATTGCCGCAGGTTAAAAATCGGGAGTAACGAAGGCATTACTCCCGTATTTTTATTTACTTCTGAATCGTAACCACGCCATTTTCTACCGAAATGACCGTCCCGTCGATCGAGGCGTGAATGGACGCGCCGAGCTGCGTTTTGCCGTCTTTTGTGCCCGGGACTCCCAGCACGTCGCCGGCTTTGACCCAATCGCCCGGTTTGACCACGCACTCGCAAGGCGCGCCGATGTGCTGGCGCAGGGGGATCGCGACCGACGAGACGTTCATCATCTGCGCGGAGATCTTCTCGTCCCAGTCGGCGTGAACATCGTAGTCCGTAAGCCCCAGACGGCGTACCAGGCGTGGAATCGGCGTCTGGCGGTTCTTCATGTGCAGGTCGGCCCGATTTCTGTGGAACGTCGGCTCGGTCCACTTCTGACCCGATTCGGCCCACTTGCGGCGGTTCGCCTGCATGACGTTCCGCGGGTCCAGACCCTCCGGGCACGAGCAACGTGAGCAGAGGTTACACCCGCTGCAGAACTGCGTGCCGGGGACCAGAACGTCCGCCCCGAAGAGCAGGCTTCGCATGGCTTTATGCGGCTCGACCGGATGACCGAGCAGATTTCGCGGGCACATTTCCGAGCAGTGACTGCACTGGTCGCAGCCCGATTTTGCAATTCGAGTGATCGACGTCCACGGCCGGCTCATGCTTACGACGAGCGGGTGGTCCTGCGGCAGAAGAATGATTCCGCCGGTCGTTTTCGTCACGCGGGCGTTCGTCGGGTTGCTCTCCAGGTAACCCATCATCGGGCCGCCGACCAGACACGCGGGGGAGTCGATCGTACTTCCGCCAGCCGCCTCGATGCACTCTGCCAGCGTGACCCCGAGCGGGACGCGGATCGAAACCGGCTTGGCCACGCAGCCCGTCACGGTGAGGAATTTGCTCGTGACCGGTTCATCCTGCACGGCTCCCGCGACGTTCAGGGCCGTTTCGACGTTCATCACGACCGCGCCGACCTGGATCGGGATCCCTCCCGGCGGAATGACCCGACCGAGGGTTTCGTACACGAGGATGAATTCATCCCCGGCCGGATACACGTCGTCCAGCGGGCAAATTTCCATCGACTCCGTGAGGAATGGCGTGAGATGATCGATCAGATCGGCGTACTTGCGCTTGATCCCAATGACGACGCGCCCCGCCCCGACCAGACCGCGAGCGGCGTCCAGCCCGGCGACGACCTGCTTCGGGAAGTGACGCAGGATCTCTTTGTCTTTGTGCAGAAGCGGCTCACATTCAGCGGCATTGCAGACCACTGTGTCGGCTTTCGCGTTAAGTTTCACGTGGGTAGGAAACCCGGCGCCGCCGGCTCCCACGACACCCGCGCGGGAAATTTGTTCTTGAGTAAACATTGGTGAAATTTTAGGGTATTATGGTTACGAAAGTTCGAGATTTTCAATAGTGCGGAGGTTTTTCCTGCTGTGGATTGAACGGGTCGCGCAGAGCCTCACGCAAACGGCGGACCTCTTCTTCGAGCTGACGGTTTGCCTGTTCGAGTTTTCGGACGCGCCGTTCCAGTTCAAATTCGGTTTCGCTGATGGAATCGTTCGCGTGTTCGTAAAAGGCGAGACGCTCTTCAAGCGCCTGGATCCGGTTTTCCAGGTCAGCGGGACGGTCGTTTTTTTCTGGTTTCATGGGAACTTCTGGAAAAATGCGAAAAACCGAAGATGAAAGGATTATATTTTCACTTCTCTTCAACCTATCGGGAAAGTTTTTCGGTGACTTTGGGATTTTCGTGAATTTTACAATAAAAACGCCTTAAATCAATCACCCTTTCTTTTCATCCTCTTGACAGACGTACAAAAAAAAGTATAATATAGGCTTTGAGCGGAAGAGTAGTCCGCCGAAACAAACCCCCTTTTTTCAGGAAAGTGTGTACCATGAAAACTGCTTATGAAGTGTTGAAGGATTCCGGCAAGCTGGAAAGAAACGTGATTGCGGCCAAAGTAAACGGTGAAGTCGTCGATCTCACGACTCCCGTCGAGGAAACGGCGGAAGCGACCGTGACCCCTTTGACGTTCGAGGATGAAGAAGGCAAAAAGGTTTTCTGGCACACCAGTTCCCACGTTCTGGCTGCGGCCGTGAAACGCATGTACCCCGACGTCAAACTGACGATCGGCCCCGCGATCGAAACCGGCTTCTACTACGATTTCGACGCGCCGACCGGGTTCACCGAGGAAATGCTCAAGGCAATCGAGAAGGAAATGCAGAAAATCGTCCACGAAAACGCGAAAGAGGAGCGTTTCACCCTTCCGCGCGCCGAGGCGATCGCCCTGATGACCGAGCGGGACGAGC
>JAFTCU010000244.1 GCA_017454585.1 Thermoguttaceae bacterium
CGACGTAGGCTTTCGGAAGGACGAACGTCTCGCCGAAATTATAGTTGAAGGTCTGCGCCAGGTCGCGCGCCACTTCGAGGTGCTGCTGCTGATCCTCCCCGACGGGGACGCAATCGGAATCGTACGCCAGAATGTCGGCGGCCATCAGGACCGGGTAGGTGAAAAGCCCCGCGTCCGCCGTCAGGCCTTTCGCGAGTTTTTCCTTGTAGGCGTGGCAGCGTTCCAAAAGGCCCATAGGGCAGCACGTCAGAAGAAGCCACGTGAGCTGGGTCACTTCCGGGACGTCGGACTGAACGAAAAGCGTGGATTTTTCCGGGTCCAGGCCGATCGCGAGGAAATAGACCGCCATGTTGAACGTCGCCTGACTGAGGCGCTCTTTGTCGCGGACGGTCGTCAGCGCGTGCAGATTGGCGATAAAGTAAAACGCGTCTTCCTTTTTGCTCTGAAGTGTGACGTACTGGCGGTTCGCGCCAAAATAGTTTCCCCAGTGCGGATTTCCGGTCGGTTGAATACCTGATAAAATTCTCATGTTAGGTCTCATTTGGGATTTAAAGGGAAAAAGATCCAAGTAAGAAAGTATTATACACGATTTTGAAATTTTGTAAAGAAGGAACGGCCAAAAACATTCAGAACGCGCGTGGCCGACCTTTTTCCGCCTTAACCATTGACTTTTATTTTGTTTTTGGTAAAATGAAATGATTACTTCCGTATTCTCCCAATCAAAAGGTCCTTTTTGGAGTGTTCCTGACCATGAAACGCCCTTCCTTCGTTTTGGCGTTGTTTGCAGTCGTCGCGTTCTTCGCAGCAGTAAACGTTCAGGGAGATGAAACCCCTGGCCCGACAGAGGCGCAAACTCCCGTGATTCGCGTCGCCATGTACGCCGATAAAGGCGTCGGACCGGGCGGTTACAAGAACTTCCCGCCGATTTTCGATTCGGACCCCCGCTTCGAAATGACCCAAGTGACCGGCCAGCAGATCCGTGACGGCATTCTGGAAAACTTTGACATTTTCCTCCTTCCCGGTGGTATGTCGAGTGCGGAAGCGGCCTCGATGCAGCCGGAAGGCGTCGCGAAGCTCAAGGAGTTCATCAAGTCGGGCAAGGGCTACATCGGCTTCTGCGCAGGAGCGTATTTCCCCATCGACCAGCGGTTCATGGACAACGCACAGATCAAAACGCGAAACTGGCAGCGCGGCCTGGCGTTTCTGAAGATCGAGCCGACGGACCTCGGCGTTAAGATTTTCGGCGAGAAGTACCGCGGGATCCAGATTTGCCGGTACCACAACGGGCCGATTTTCACCGTGAACATCAACCCGCTCCTGCCGCCGGTGCAGACGCTGTGCTGGTACCGGTCGGAAGTCGCCGACTGGGGCGCCGCGCCGGGAAACCAGATCGATTCGCCGGCGATCGTCATCACGACGTACGGGAAAGGGACGGTCATCACGGTCAGCCCGCACCCGGAATACACGCCGGAACTGTACGGGTTGGTTCTGGGGTGCCTGCATCATCTGGCGGATAATCTGCTCTTCGGCCAGCCGGAAATGGGCGTCGTTCGCACTGGCAAAACGCCGTCGGAAGAAAACCTCTCGCTCCGGCAAAAAGTGCTCGATTACATGCGCTCCATGGCCGAAATTGAGTGGACGCCTCAGGAAGATCTCGAATGGTGGGCGAATAAAACGCGGTCTCTCTACAAAAAGGGCGAAACGTACAAGGGGATCCCGTACTCCCGCAACTGGCAGTGGACGGGCCTGGAAGATTTCAAATCGTACTTGCAGGAACAGGACGGCAAGCTGGTTTATACCGGCCCGGCGGAACATTACCAGTACAAGGCGAACGCCTGCGCCACCGCCTGTTCGTTCTCGTGGCGTTCCGTCTGCCCGGATATGCCGATTCTGAAAACGTTCAATCTGGAGCCGGGGAAGATCTACATTTCGTCGAGCGTTGACTGCCGGACGCGCCAGGCGTTTTTGAAGGTCGGCGACTACAAAATGACGAAGTACGACGATTCCAAAACGGTCGTCAGCGACAACGGCAAGGAAACGATGTTCGCCTGCTACAGCCAGCTCCTGCCGGGCGATGGTCTGGTCAAACGTCCGGAAGGGCACGCCATGATGGTCATGCACGTCGATGCGGAAAATCAGACAGTTTACATCATCGACCAGTACGGCGTGGAGAAGGGGAAGAAGGAACTGGTCAACGGGAATCAATCCTGGCATATTGATCAACCTTACACGTTTGAACGGCTGTTTGAACTTGGCTACCTGCCCATTAGCCCGTTCTTCCTCAATGACTAAAATGGAAGGTAGGTTCAAGAGTCACGTTTTTTGTGAAGCTTGTTCATTTCCCGGTCCAGATTGATCCCCAGTTTTTCGCACCGAAGTTCCAGCGAACGCTGAAAGTAGTACCACGCCTGGTTTTGTTTGGGTTGCTGTCGGGCGTAATTAAACGAGGAAATGACGAGTGATTCGGGTACAATCCCACGGGCGACCAGTGTGAAAACATCGTCCACAAACTCCTTGGACTCGTCGGTCGGGCAGCGCAGCGCGGCTTTCATCTGCTCTGCAGAAAGTTGCATATACTGCGCCTGAACCTGCTGAAGAAAATAGGTTCCCGGCAGGAATCCCGATCCTGAAAGCAAAACGGAACACAAAAGTGTTAATTTCTGGAAATTTTTCAGCATACACCGCCTCTTTTTCGGGAAAAATTTTAAAAAATACGGAATAATGGGTGGACTTTTATGGATTCTTCAGGTATAATACCAAAAAAGGTGTATTTTTGCAAGAGCAGAAAATTTCAGAATTTTGTAGTCATTATGAACGCCCGCCCGATCAAAATCCGATGGATTCTTTTGTTTTTCGGGCTGGTTTTTTGTCTTGAAGCCACCCTTCACGCGGAGGACTGGTTTGCACTGCTCGACAGTAATTCGTGCCAACGCAGAAATCGGGCGTGGAAAGTTCTTTCTCTTGAGGCCCAGGAAACTCCAAACCCGGTGGAATTTTTGAGCGAGGTTCAGAAGGAGCTTCAAAATTCCTCTCTTTCCTTTGAGGCCCAGGAACGGCTTGAGACCTTGGAGCGTATTCTGGAAAAGCGCCTTCATTCGGAGCCCCAAACTCTTGAGAAAATGGTACCACCGCCAGTAGAACTGGAAGATATTTCGGTTTGGGAAATGCTAACCTCGGAATCTCCGGTAAAACGCAATCTGGCGGAGCGTGAAATTCGCGGCCTGATTCGCAGTGGCCAGAAACTTTCCCAAATGTTGATCCGCCTGCGGGAAATCATTGTGCAGGAGTCTCTTTCAACCGACGACCGGCTCCGTGTCTGGAAGCTGGAACAGCTCGCCCGGCAAAAATGGCTTGAAAACGCGGACTTTCAGTCGGATTTTTCGGAAACTCAGTTAAAAGAAAGCGTAAATATTCTCGCCTCGGCGAATTTGCCCGAAGACCGCCTTGTTCCCTGGATGAACCTGGATGAACGGACTCGAACCCTTTATTCCATCGCGATTTATGAAGATCCGTTCGGTGGGGACTGTTTACCTTTTCTGGACTTTGAGGATTACAAATCGGGCAAACGCGAAGGGCTGAAAATCTGGAAGGAGGTTCAGTTCCTTGAAGACGCTTTGATCTGCGATAAGACCCAGGCGAAAACACTGAAATTGATCCAGGACAGTCTGGCGTCCGAGTCGGTTACGCCGGCAGGAACGATCATACTCAAGCGGCTTGAATTTCTGACGGTCCCTTGCATGGCTGCGGAGTATTGGACTCGCGGAACGTTTCATCGTGCGCAGATACTTCACATTGGTGTTCCTCAGCAAAGTGGAACGGGTATTTCCTTTTTTGATTCCTCGACGGATGAAACGGCGCACTGCCAGCAGGGGACGAACCTCGCGACTCGTGATTATCTGTGGGGAGTGGCCATTCGTCATCCCCATAATCGTGAGGCATTTTTCTATCTCTTGCCTCTGAAAACGGTTGAGTCGAAACTTCTCTACGCCTCCCGAATCCTGGAAGATCAGGAACAAAGACTGCGTGTGCTTTCGGAAAAAACGCTTCAGAATCTTCCGGAATCGGAGGAGGAAAAACAGGACCTTGTGGTTTTGCTTTCGATCCTTGATCCGCATCTCGCGTCTGTGAAAGCGGGAGAGTGGCTTTCTCTCCCGGAGATGAAACCTTTTGAAGCGGAAATCTGCGAGTTTCTTCAAAAAAAGGGGACCAAAGAGGCGGTTCCGGCTTTGCTCCGCCGGCTGGAAGGGGAACCGATCCTCAAAGGAAACCGCCGTGTGGACTGGCTGGCCGCTCTGGGAATTGCGGAACGTGACCCTTGGGATGATGTGGAAACGTGGCTGAATGACGTGGCCCAAAAGGAAATCCCTTTGACCGAGAAAGGTCCCGGAGAGAGCAGCTCCCCCATGGTTTTTACGGCCCCGGGAGGAAAGCCGGTCAAGCCTGAAAAGCAGGAAACGAAAGAAGAAAACGCTCCGACGCTGGCATCGGAAGCAAGGAAAATCCTGGAAAAGCGTTCCGCGCAGTGACTACGGAGATGACGCCGGAAGCATCATCTCTACAACTTACAGCGTGGTTAATTTTTCTCGAATATCGTCCGGGATCCGCATCGTTTTTTGATTTTTCAAATCGTAATAGACCATTACGACTGTCCCCTGTGCCGCGAGCGTGCCGTCTTTCAGGTACGCGCCGTGCTCAAGCTGGATCGAGGAATTGCCCACGTGGGTGACCCGGGTCCGGATCTCAATTTCACGCTCGGTGAACTGGATCGAACTCTTGTAGTCCAAATCGATGTGTACCAGAAGCAGATTCCACCCTTCCCGGCTCATCGAGGGGTTGAAAATCTCAAAAATCCGGTTTCTGGCCTCCTCGAACCACATCGCGGGGGCAAGGTGGTGGCAGTGACCGAGGAAATCGGTGTCGAAAATGCGTATTTGAATTTTGTGCGTCAACATATTTTTAGCTCCAAAGTCAGGAAAAATCGATTCTCGCCGCCGCACCGCTTGGCAGAACACGGCCGGTGGCGGTTTTCAGCTCCATCGGGTAAAAATCACACCGGGCCGGAGGGAAATGCTCCCGCAAAAGTTGGGCCAATCCGCGTTCGTCCAATCCCGGCGAGTGGGCGGTCAGAAGCACAAAAGCCGGCGAATCAGCAATCAATTCCGCGCAGAGGTCCAGCAGTTCCGGAAGGTTCTGATCCAGTTTCCAGACTTCCCCTTTCGTGCCGTGGCCGTAGCTTGGCGGGTCGAGGATCACCGCATCGTATTTTTTGCCGCGCTTCAGCTCCCGCCGCGTGAATTTCAGAGCGTCCTCCCCGATCCAGCGCACCGGAGCATCAGCCAGATCCGATATTTCGGCGTTTTCGCGTGCCCATTGCACGATGTTTTTGGCGGAATCGACGTGTGAAACGGAGAAAATTTCCGCGTTGGCTGACGTTTTCCCGGCTTCCCGCATTGCCGCGGCCGCCGCGAGTGTACTGCCTCCCGTATAGGCGAAAAGATTTAAAACCCGGAAGGCTGACCGGCGTGCGAGATAAAATTTCGTCCGATCGTAGATCCACTCCCAGTTAGGCTCCTGCTCGGGGAAAACCCCCAAATGGCCGACTTCCGTAGGTTTCAGGATCAGTGAGAAATGACTCGTTTCAAGCTGCCAGCTTTGCGGAGCGGTAGCCGTTTTCCAGCGCCAGTTTCCTTTCAGCCCCTCAGATCGGCGAAACATTCCGTCAGCCTTCTCCCAGATGGAAAAAGGTTCACGAGTCGTAAATAGTTCCGCTGGTGGAGACGGGCGATCGAGGAGAAGCCCGCCAAACTTTTCCAGCTTGCGGCCTTTGCCAAAATCGAGGAGCCGGTAGGAGAAAGGCATCTTTGTGATTCAATCAATTTCTGTAGGAATGTTTCCCGATTCCTCTGGCCGCGGTGCGGTTTTCCAGATTCGGGCGGAAAATGACCAGAATCATTAACGGGAGAAACCACGCCATGTATGTCCCTCCCTGGAATGGGTGACAAAATTGCGCCCCAGCCATCAATGCCGCGGAACTGCTCATGAGAGTTCCGAAATTCTTTTGCGAAGGCCAGAACGTCAGGAAAAAGACCAGCACCATATAGGTTGCAATGACCGGTAAGCGATAAAAAACACTGTGCTCTGCAATATCCCAGAAGCCGGCAGCATTCCGGGAGAAAAGCCCAACGCAGCCGAAAATATCGCCTGACTGTGCCACAAACGCACTCCAGCCGCCTGAGAGAGGAATTGCGATCGCAATGAGAATCAGGAACGTACTGAGGCTTACAATGAAAAACCTCCAAAAGCCCTTTGACCAGTAAAACGCGCACCAAAGGGGGAGCAGGAAAACAGGGTAGTACGATAAGGCCGCAGAGAATCCGAGCAATACTCCCGCCAGTGAAGGAAGCCTCCACGAAAAAACGGCCCACACCAACAGTGCGGCAGGAATCAAATGATCCAGACGTGACGGCATTTGTGAAACATAAGGAAGCAGCATATAAAGTGTGGCAGCCGCAATACCCGTGTTGAAATTCTCGAAATGTTTCCAGCTCACCAGCACAATACCCGAAACGATCGCCAATTGAGCCAAAATCGACAGGAAGATCGTCAAGCGAATTTGTGCGATCGGGAAAATGGGAAACTGGTCCAACTGGTAGGCTGGGGGTTGAACAGACTCACTGATGGAGGGGTTCGTTAATTGTTCGACCCGCTTCTTTTTCAGAAAATCGTAACGCCACTGCCGAGGAAAGTCGCAGAGTTTCGTAAAAAACGGAAGCCCCGGTCCATGAACGAGATGGGCCTTTTCATTCACAGGGGCAGCGTCCGGGTTCATCTCCCGCTCCAGATCAAGCGTTACCAGATGATCGTTCAGGTGGTACGTGATGAGTTGTTCCAAAGGTGCGCTCGCCTGGGAATCCGAGTAGTCTCTCGTTTGCGTTAAAACCACACTCGCGACCTGGAAAACCATCAGGGCCACACAGGTAAAAATCAGGCCGCCTCTGGAAAGGTTCACTTCCAGCAGCGGGCGCCGGACCATCATCGGGTCGCAAAGCATACGCAGCGTCAGGAGCAGGATGTCCGTCAGAACAAGAATGTAACCGAGGTAATAATCACGCGCGATGAGCAACAGCCCCGGGCCGAGAAATAAAAGAAGGAAAAGATCCAGATTGCGGACGCTCCACACCCTGCGGAATTTGAAAAAAATGCCCGTAATCATCAGCAGCGACAGGTAAAACCATGTCGTTGGATTTACGTCGTAAAGCAAAAAAACTTCAAACATACGGACATCTCCCAAAACCGGAAACTAAAAGTTTACAATATTAATTATACAAACTTAAAAAAAATTACAAGGGGGGATGGCCGCTGCAATCATGGGAAAGGATCGAGCGCTTGGCGATACAGGAAACATTGCCTCTGAATGAATTATGGACGACGTTTCAGCCAAAACAGTCCTAACGAACCAAGGACGAGCAGCGCCCACGTTCCGGGTTCCGGCACCGATGGATCCTCCGGAGTTGGTGCAGCCTGAATTTGCCCCATATAGAATGTCGTGCTGATCCCCTTGACGGCGATTCCTGTATCCTCGGCGGTTCCGTGGTCTTCTTTGTCTTGGACTTCCACTTTCCATTCGCCGGTCGGGTCTTCACCCCAGAACGCATTGGAAGTGAACGTCCAGACCAAATCATTGTAATCCAAATTCGAATTATTGCCTGCCGCATCCGCATAACAAAGGATGCTCTTGGTTTGGGACGGCGAAGTCAGCTCGATTTGGATGTCGCCCATGTAATTGCTTTCCAGGAAAATCACAAGCGAGACCTCTTCAAGCGGCTGAACCGAAACACCCCCAAAAGTATCGGGAGAGAATGTCGCGTAAAACGTTTGCGTGTCCGTGGCTCCCATAACGCTCATATTTCCCTCATTGGTAGCGTAGGAATTCCCGGTCGTGTACCCCATCGTGGTCATGCAGAAGTCGCTTTTGTCTATGGAACGAGTCAAAAGGACATCCGCATCGGAAGAGGTAACACTGCCTCCAGAGTCCCTCCAGTTAATACCGCCGCGAAGAAAAATCTCACGTGGAGCATTCAGTTTGGTTACGTTGCAAACGATCGAGTCGGAGGAATTGTACGTCCAGCCCCAGTCAGCCGCCATGACCGTCTGGGCCGTCACGTCCATCGTGGTTTCCGCCGCCGTCACCAGGGCGCCAGCGTCCACCTGACCGAAACCGTACGTCGGGGAGAAAGAAATTCCTGCGGCATTAGTCGTCCAGGCGGTCTCATCACCCGTAGCTCCCAGGTCGATCTTCGCGCAGGTCTGAACCAGCAGATGTTTCATCAGACGGGGAGTAACTGCCGCGACGTTGGGATTGGACTTGAGAGCTTCCACGCCCAGCGCAACAACGCCTGCCGCGAGCGGCGACGCTGCCGATGTCCCGCCGAACTGTTCCATATAATTACCGTCTGCGGAACCTCGTAATGTTGTTGTTGCGTAGCCGTCATCTCCGGTTCGGTCTGAAGTGGGGACCCCTGATCCCGGCGCACAGCAGAAAACGTTGGCTCCGTAGCAGCTGAAACTTGCGTATTTTTGGTAGAGGTTTAAATTGTAATGACTGCCAGAGCCTGTAGCCGCAACGACCAGTGTATCTACACAGGCCTGAGACATTTTTTTATTTGAGTCACGCTGGTTAGGCAAAATATTGGATGTGCCTGAGGCCGTGTCCGTTCCTGCACGAGAGTTTCCGGCCGAGAAAAGAATGATGGCGCCATTCCTGGCAGCGGCGTGGATATTCACGAGGGAGTTCATTCCGGCATCAAAGGGGTCATCTGGGGCAATGAGGTCTAAACTGGTTTCAGGGATTCCTCCGAAGCCAGCAAATCCCGTGGTACTTCCGTAGCTGTTATTAATGACGTTGCACCCCTGGTCTTTTATATAATTGTAAGCTGAAGTAGCGGAATAAGAACTCAAATCGAACCCAATGGTGATAAGATTGGCGTCATAAGCGGCCCCAGCGACGATCCCGCTGCCAACCACCGTACCAAGGACGCCTCTGACGTTGACGGGGTCTCCGCTATTTGCGGCAATGCATCCGGTGACGGCCGTGCCGTGGTTTGCCGAACTGGTGCGTGGGTTGGAGCCGTTGGTCGTTACATCATCGCCCCCCTGGAAAAACTTGCATTTACCGTTTTGGATACGTGCGTAATAGGCAGGATGATCCATCTGGATGGAATCATCAATAACCCCCACCAACACTCCATTGCCGGAGTAGCCTTTATCCCAGGCGCCACCGAAATTGCATGCCTGCTGGTGAATATAAACTGCGTCCGAGCTGGTAAGCGCAGCGGCAAACACGGCAGTGGAACAAACTATCAACGAAAGGAGGAACGAGTTGATGATATTGCGAAGCATAGGGGCATCTCTTGAAAAAAACCTTTAACACATCGTTTACATTATATACCAAATCAGGCCGGAACCCAAAAAAATTTTTAAAATTTTTTCTCAAAAAAATAAAAAAATGGAACCCTGAACCCGAATAATTCAACCAACCTTTAAAATTTCCCAACCTTGAAGGCTCGCGAGGAATAAATAAGACCGGATTCTTCCTAAAGACGCAGACTTTTTTTAACTTTCTTCCTACCCCCCACCTTGCGTTTTTTTCGGTCTGGTGTAAACTATAGAGACGTTTTAATATGCAAAAATCCAAACCTCTTTTCGGCAGAAAGGTGATAAAATGTCTATTATCGTTCAGAAATTCGGCGGTACGAGTGTCGCTGACAGCAATAAAATCCTCGCGGCTGCGCGCAAGGCGATCCGCGCTCAGGAAGAAGGCCATCAGGTCGTCATGGTCGTTTCGGCCATGGGCAAAAACACGGATAAACTCATCGCTTTGGCCAAAGAGATCGAAGAGAATCCCCCCGCGCGTGAGATGGATATGCTTCTGTCCACCGGCGAGCAGGTTTCGGTTGCTCTGGTCGCTATCGCCATTCAGCATCTTGGATACAAAGCCGTCAGTATGACTGGCGCCCAAATTGGTATTAAAACGAACAACTCATTCATGAAAGCCCGCATCGAGTCCATTTCCACCGACCGCATCCGCAAAGCGCTGAACGACGGGAACATCGTCATCGCTGCCGGTTTCCAGGGGGTTGACGACAATTACAATATTACGACGCTTGGCCGCGGTGGTTCCGATACGACGGCCGTGGCTCTGGCAGCAGTTCTGAATGCCGAGTCCTGTGAAATTTACACCGATGTGGACGGCGTGTACACGGCCGACCCGCGTGTCGTTCCGAAGGCGCGTCGTGTGAAACAGATCAGCTACGACGAAATGCTCGAAATGGCCAGCCTTGGCGCCGGTGTTATGCACAGCCGTTCCATCGAGTTCGCGAAGAACTTCCAGGTTCCGATCCACGTTCGGGCTTCTTACAGTGACGAGCCTGGGACGATGATCGTCTCGGAGCCTGAATCGACCGAACGGGCTGTCTGCGGCGCGGCGATTGCCAAAGACGAAGTACGCTTTTCCATCGTGGGCATTGCGGACCGGCCGGGAATGGCCGAGCAGATTTTCCGCCCGATCGCTGGCCGTCAAATTGCCATGGACATGATCGTACAGAACATTGGAATCGATGGCAAGGCGGAGCTTTCCTTTACGATCCCGGCTACGGAGCTTTCCTCAACCCTCAAGGCGATTGCCGAAGTCAAGGAGAATATCCCGGACGCTTTCGAATCTTACACCTATGACAATAATCTGTGTAAAGTCTCGATCGTTGGCTTGGGTATGGAACGTCAGGTTGGCGTTGCGGAAAAAATGTTCGAAACGCTCGCCGCCCGCGGGATCAATATTCAGATGATCACCACCAGTGAAATCAAAGTCTCGGTTCTTGTTTCGAAGGAACAGGGCGCCGAAGCGATACGCGCGGTACACGACGCATTTGAACTGGGAGTACTTCCATCGGATGTAAAGCCTTTTGTCAAGCCGCAGATGATCAGTGACGAGGAAAAGATCCGCCTGATCAACCGCCTTGAACACATGGAAGACCTTCTCATCGAAAACGTTACACTTGATGAAACGCAGGCGAGTGTTACCTTGTTCGACCTGCCCCAGGAACCTGGCCTGGCCGCCCGTATTTTCCGCCGTGTGACGGAAGCGGGGATCGTGGTCGATATGATCGTCCAAAGTTCTGGGGACAAATTCACGAATCTGACGTTTACTGTGGAACGTTCCTGCGCCGACGCGGCTTTGGAACTGGCGAAAGAAATCGCTGCCAAACTGGGCTGCACCTCGCCGAAAACCTGCCCGCCGGTGGCGAAGATTTCTCTGAGCGGAACCGGAATGCGCAGCCACACACTCGTCGCGGCCCGAATTCTGGAAACCCTCTCGGAAGCCGGGATCAACATCGAAATGATCAATACGAGCGAAATGCGTTTCAACCTTGTAGTGGAGGCTAAAGACGGTCAGCGCGCACTGACGGTCCTGAAGGATGAACTGAAAGACGTCATTGCAGATTAAAACGAATAATGAATAACGAATAATGAATCAACCTGACGCGTAATTCCGGCCTTCGGCCTTCATTACCGCCTTTCATTATTCGTAATTCGTTATTCATTATTCATTAGTTAAAATGGTCGAAGACTTACACATTTTCCACACGGTAGCGCTGATCGCCCTTCTGCTTTTCCTCGGGATCTTCGCGAGCAAAATCTCGTCGTGGATCAAAATCCCTACACTCCTGATGATCATGCTCGTCGGGATGCTTGCCGGAACGGATGGGCTGGGCCAGATTCCCTTCAATGATTTCACCGAAGCCGCGCATTTGGGGACTATCGCCCTTCTGTTCATTCTTTTCTCCGGTGGGTATGATACGAACTGGAAAGCCATCCGGAAAGTTATTGTTCCCGGCACGGTTTTGTGTACGGTCGGCGTCGCGTGTACGGCGGTACTGGTGGCCCTTTTCGCCGTCTGGTATCTGAAAATGGACTGGTATTTCGGTTTACTTCTCGGTTCGGTCATTTCCTCGACCGACGCGGCAGCCGTTTTTTCGATTTTCCAGTCAGAAAGTACCGCGTTAAAGGGGAATTTGCGCCCGATCCTTGAAATGGAGTCTGGCAGCAACGACCCGATGGCCGCGTTTTTGACGTTCTTCGTGATTTACCAGATCCTCGGTGAGTCTTCCTGGTGGTCGATTTTCTACGAAATGCCGCTTCAGATCGGGGTCGGGACGCTCGTTGGTTTCCTGGTCGGCCGCTACACCGCGCACCTGATCAATCACGTCAAACTCGATTTTGACGGTCTGTACTACGTCATAGGGGTCGCGACGGTCCTGCTTTCCTACAGCTTGACGGAAATTTGCCACGGGAACGGTTTCATGGGCGTTTATGTCTGCGGCGTGACGCTCGGAAATTGCCACTTCATCCACAAACACGGCCTTGGGCGTTTCCATGACGGCCTGGCGTGGCTAATGCAGCTGGCGCTCTTCCTGACGCTTGGCCTGCTGGTCAATCCCTCCGATTTGAGGCAATACTGGCTTTCCGGTACGTTACTGGTCTTTTTCCTGATTTTAATTGCACGACCGGCAAGCGTTTTTATTTCTCTGTGTTTTAGCCGGTTCAATTTCCGGGAGAAACTCCTCATTTCGTGTGGTGGGATCCGTGGCGCGGCGCCGATTTTGCTGTCGCTCTACCCGGTTGTGTCGTTTGGGCATAACCCGGAGCTTCAGAAGCAGGCGATCCAAAACTTTAATCTGGTTTTCTTCGCGGTCATCTGGTCGGTATTGATCCAGGGCAAGGCGCTGATGAAACTGGCGAAGTGGCTCAAACTTGGTGTTGCAACAAAGACGGTTCCTCGTCCGCCGCTTGAGTTCGAGGAAACCGGTCTCTCGACCAGTCAGATGTATGAATTCGTTATTTCAGAGGACTCCCCTGCTCTGCATAAGGCGATCAAAGAACTGGAACTTCCGGAGAATGTGCTGGTTTATCTGATTCGGCGTGACGGAGTGTTCATCGTCCCGCGGGGAAAAACGATCATTCAGCCGGAGGATGCACTTCTGATGCTCATCGAGCCGAGTATCGCCCCAATGGTCGAACCCCTGTTTTTGGCTAAGGCCGTGGAATAGGCTGTCATTTAAAAAAGAAACGTCCTTCTTTTGCGAAGGACGTTTCCGGTTTTCTTTCCCCAATTATTGAATGCCGGGAGCTGCGGTACCCGCCCGTGTCAGGGCACGGCGTCGGGTTTCGTTTTGAAGAATCATTGAAAGCAGTCGCCTGCGGAGTTCGTTCTGCTGTTCTTCTGAAGCAGGTTTCGGTTTTTCAACTAGTACTTCCATGTTTTTTTCTCCTCAATTGACTATTCCCGAATCAATCCATGAGTAATTATCGTCTAAAATCCTAAAAAAATTTCTCTTTTTCTGGAGGTTCGTAAAAATACCCTGAACGTAAATTTCCAAATTATCCCCAAAACAGAAACTTCCTATTTTTCCTGACCGGTACAGGCGTTAAATAAATCAAAATAATCACAAATAAATCCATCAAAATAACCGTCTCAAGTCAGCTTTTTTTGATTTTTTCACGATATATAAAACCAAGACCATAAAAAGGTCGTACTATTTTTATATTTACCCAAAATTTTCGTTTTTCGATCGTAAAATAAAAAGTTTAGAGAAAATCGGAAAAGTTGCTTGACTAAAACGAAAAAATAGGGTAAAATACAGAATATGAAACAGATAGGCTGATTTTAAGCGTTTTGCATTAACTTCGCGTCTTGACGATTGAATGGGTACGAAGTTAAGTAAAGGACAAAAATCAAGTACTCGGTGCAACGATGGATTTTTCGTATTTCAAGAACGATTTTTATGTTTCGCCAGACTCCGGCTATGACGGAATCGCATTGAGGGATTTTGATGAGGAGTCCCAATCGTTGGATTTCCAACAGCAGTTCCCATCCCTTCTTGAGCTTGAAGATTTATGCCGTGAGGCGGAATCGGCGGAACAACAGATTCCTGACGAAGAACTTCGAAATGAGGATCCGGTTTGTGTTTATCTGATGCAGATGGGCGAATATCCCCGTCTTTCCCTGAAGGAAGAGCAGGTGATCACTCAAAAAATCGAGCGTTACCGCCGGGAATACTGTACCCAGATTTTCACGTCACATTACGTTCAGACCGGCTTGATGCGGATCATGAACGATCTTCTGATGCGGAAATGCCGTCTGGAACGCACGATTAATGTGAGCATCACCAATTCACATCAAAAAAATCGTGCCATGGAAATCATTCGTTTGAACCTTGCGACCCTGCGTACCCTTTACGAGCAGAATCAGGCTGCTTATCCAGTGGCTTTCAGCAAGAGCCAGCCGATGCAACTCCGGAAGAAATTGCTGAAACAGATGCGCCGCAGGGACGTGAAATGCCGTCATTTGGCGTATGAAATGCAGGTTCAGCTTCCCATTGTGAGGAACCTTTACGACTCACTCAAACATCTCTTCGAGCGGATGCAGGTACTTTACCTCGAATTAAAACGTTTCGAGAACGATCCGGATGCGGCCGAAACACGGAATCGAACCCGCAAGGAACTTCATCGTTTAATGCGTCAGGCGCAAATGACGCCGAAGATGCTCAAGCGGTTCATCGAAAAAACCAATAAAATTCAGGCCCGGTACGAGAATTTCAAGCGGAAACTCTGTTCAGGAAACCTGCGTCTGGTCGTTTCCATCGCGAAAAATTATCAGAGCCATGGGATTTCATTTCTGGATTTGATTCAGGAAGGAAACACGGGCCTCATGAAAGCGGTCGATAAATTCCAGGCTTATCGCGGCTACCGGTTTTCTACCTATGCGACGTGGTGGATCCGTCAGGCGGTCACCCGTTCGGCGGCGAATCAGTCCCGGACGATTCGCGTTCCGCTGCACGTTGTGGGAACGATGCGCAAAGTACGAGAAGCTCACCAGAAACTCATTCAACAGATCGAGCGCGAACCGACCATGGAAGAGATTTCCCGCTCCACGGGTATTCGGCTCAAAGAGGCTCTTACCGTTCTGCAGATGAACCGGAACCTGATCTCGCTCGACCAGCCGGCAAGCCGGTACGACGACAGTGTGATCGGGGATTTCATCGAGGATACGCGTGAGGAATCCCCGGTGGACCGCGTGAATTGCGAGGCGATCCGTGAAAATCTCAATGAGCTGCTTTACGATTTGAGTTACCGTGAACGCGAGGTCATTCGTCTGCGTTACGGCCTGGCCAACGGGCATTTGTACACGCTGGACGAGGTGGGGCGTTTCGTCGCTCTGACCCGGGAACGAGTGCGCCAGATCGAAATTCGTGCGATCAAAAAGCTCCAGCACCCGACTCGCTTTGAGACGCTGGCCGAAATGATGCCGGAAATCGAGATCGACGAATAATACAAGGACGATATTTCATTTTTACATCCTTGACAAATCAGCCATCTGTACAGGTGGCTTTTTTTTGTGTTTTGCCGTCCTGAAAAAAGCTCCACTACCCCCTTGACATTTTCTGAAAATCGGGTATAATCCGGTTTCTTTCTTTTAGGAGAAAGATCGAGTTGTGCCCTACAGATCGTTCGCGAGGTCTGAAGGGCGAAGCGGCAAGGCCAATCGCGCCGAAAAACTCCGTTGAAAAACGGCGAGACAAAATCCCGATGGGGAAGCGTTTGTGTCCTTGAAACTATAGTTGAAACCAGATTTAGTGAGTGGTTCATTATTATGGAAACATCCGTGGAAAAACCTGAACAGAAAGTCCAGAAGAAAAATCCGGGACAAAGAAGATCCGTTTCAAAACCGGTTCAGAAAACGTTCATGGTAAAACCGGCAGAAGTCAAAGAAGAATGGATCGTCGTTGACGCGACCGACAAAGTCGTTGGCCGTCTCGCCGTCGATATTGCTATGGCTCTGATGGGCAAAGACCGCCCAACCTATACGCCCGGTGTGGATACCGGTCGTTATGTCGTCGTTATTAATGCCGACAAAGTCGTCTTCACCGGCAAAAAGTGGGAACAGAAACGTTACACTTGGACGACCGGTTACACTCGTTTGCGCAGCGAAAACGCCGCGACCCGCAAGGAAAAGAATCCCACCGCGATTCTGACCGAAGCGGTCCGTCGTATGCTTCCGAAAAACAAACTCGCGACCAAGATGCTTTCCAAGCTCAAGGTTTACGCCGGAAATCAGCATCCGCATCAGGCTCAAAACCCGGTGCTTGTTGAAATGGGCAAATAATTTGAGGATTTTGTGCAAACCAAACAATTAAGGAGTGTAATCCATGGCAGATAAAGTCATCATCGAAGGCAAAGGCAACAACGACTCGCTCGGAACCGGTCGTCGTAAAACCGCTATCGCCCGCGTTCGTATCTGTCCCGGCAAGGGCCTCATCGCGATCAATGGCCGCAGCCTTGAAAATTACTTCTGCAACGTGCAGCAGCGCAACGCCGTTCTGGCTCCGCTGACTGAAACGGGCAAAAAAGACGAAGTGGACGTCATCATCCGCGTCAGCGGCGGTGGGATCACCGGTCAGTCCGGCGCTTGCAAGCTCGGCATTGCCCGTGCCCTGCGTATGTACGACGCTGGTCTTTATGAGATCCTCAAGGACGCCAACCTTCTTACCCGTGACAGCCGTATGGTCGAACGTAAGAAGCCCGGTCTCCGCAAAGCCCGTCGTGCGACCCAGTTCTCCAAGCGTTAATCTTGTGTTAATCGCGTGAGCATACAAAAAAGCGTTTCGTTCATTGAGCGAAGCGCTTTTTTTGTGGGGACAACGCTGGAAACGTGGTCCCCGCAAATTTCATTTGTTTTCTCCCAATTTATTCTGAGGAAACTGTGCCAGTGGAATTTCCATACTGGCAATAGTTGTTAGTTGTTTTATTGCGGTTTGTCGCAACAATTCAAGACGTTTTCCCTGTTCTGCGCCCTGCTCTATCAAAATCGCATTGTAGCTTTCAAGATTTGCAAGAACTAAAAGCTGGCTTATACTTGCATAGTCACGAATATTTCCCTTTAATTTGGGATTATCGATCCTCCATTCTTTTGCAGTTTTTCCAAAAAGCGCAACATTTAAAAGGTCCGCCTCATCAGCGTACACAAATGATTTTTGCGCAGATGTAAGTTCTGGAATTATCAGGTTTTCTTTTATTGCGTCTGTGTGGATTTTATAATTCAGCTTTGTTAATTCCCGGTTTAAGTTCCAATTTAGAGAAAGTCGGCTGTTTTCATCGGACTTTAAGCGTTTGTAATCTTTGATGATATATAGCTTAAATTCTGGGGAAAGCCAGGAAGCGAATTCCAACGCGATATCAGAATGAGCGAAAATACCGCCGCCATAACGACCAGATTTCGTTATAATGCCTTTTCCTTGCAACACTTCATTCCAATCTTTTATGGAAAAAGTAAAAGCGTTTGTTCCGGCGTCTTTTTTAAACGTATCGAATTCGCTACGTTTAAAATCCGGGTTGTGGAGCGTTTCCCATAACCCCAGAAATTCAATAATATCACGCCCTCTAAGCCATGTATGAATTGTAATTCTGGGATCCGCGCTTCTGTATCTCGCGATATCCGTCAGAGAAATAAACTCATTCTCAAAATCGCTTGTGTAAATGCCAATTTCAATTCCTTGCGCGTGAATTATTTCTTTCACCGGTTTCATTGGTTTTCTCCTTCTCCTCATTTACAATCTTCTTCGCAGCGGAAATTTTTGTATCCGCATCACCAGTGTCCCGTCAAAAATTTTTAGCCATCGCGTATCTCTCGTAAATTACGGCACTTGCGCTATAATTGTGCTTGCAACGAATTCAATTTTGGGCAGAGGTAAGTCATGCACGACGGACGAAGCGTTTTTGTGCAAATCATGGACCGGGTTCCATGGAGAAATTTTCAAAAAATCATCGATAAATACCAGGGCGATCATCACGTCACCAACCTGAAAACTTCGGTTTTGTTTCATGTGCTGGCGTTCGCCCAGATCGTATAAATTTAAGTTAAAGCGACAAATATCATTAATAATAAAAGTTTTAATATACTCTTTTCCGCGTATTGGGTCAAGCCGTCTTTTTCTGTATTATATCGGTATTATAACTGCCTCGGGCGTGAGAAATTTTCTCCCCTGCCCCCTTGCGCGAAACCAGGTTTCGTGCTATACTGGAAGTTTGAAAATTCACTTTTCAACAGAAAGGACCTAAAATGGATCAAAAAGCGAAAGATTTTCTCAAAAAAGTGCTCACGACTCCCAGCCCGACCGGCTTCGAGCAGCCCGTTCAGGACGTGGTACGTGAATACGCCAAAGAGTTTGCCGAGACCGTGGAAACGGACGTCATGGGAAACGTTTACGCCGGGCGTAACGTGGACGCTCCATTTCGCGTGATGTTGGCTGGGCACTGCGACCAGATCGGTCTGAGCGTCCAGTACATCGATGACAACGGGTACTTGTACGTCCTCCAGCTTGGCGGCTGGGACGTGCAGAACCTTATCGGCCAGCATGTCACGGTCTGGACGAAATACGGCCCCGTCCCCGGCGTCATTGGCAAAAAGCCCATTCACCTGCTTGACGCGGAAGAGCGCAAAGTCGTTCCGAAGATTTCCGACATCTGGGTCGATATTGGCGCGTCCAGCAAAGAATCCGCGGCCAAACTCGTTCGCGTGGGTGACGCGATCACCGTCCAAATGACTTACTCGGAACTTCAGAATAATCGTATCGCTTCGAGCGCCACCGATGACAAGAGCGGCATGTGGGTCGTCATGGAAGCCCTGCGCCGCGTGGACGCCAGCAAACTGAAAGTCGCAGCATACGCCGTTTCCACGACGCAGGAAGAGGTCGGTTTGCGTGGCGCTACGACCGCAGCGTACAAGATCAACCCGCACGTCGGGATCGCGGTGGATGTCACGTTCACGAGCGACTGCCCGACCATCGACCCGAAAAAAGTCGGCGAGATCAAACTCGGCAGCGGCGCGGTGATTACCCGTGGCCCGAACTTCAACCCGGGGTTGGCGGAACGCCTGATGCAAGTCGGCGACGAGCACCAGATTCCGTACCAGATCGATGCGAGCGGATCCCCGCCCGGAACAGATGCCCGTACCATTCAGGTCACTCGGGCCGGCGTGGCGACGGGGCTGGTGAGCGTTCCGAACCGCTACATGCACAGCCCGGTGGAAATTGTTTCGATGGACGACATGGACGCGTGCGCCGATCTTCTGGCCCGCTTCATCGAGAGTCTGGATGAAAACACCGATTTCATTCCGAAGTCTTCGGAGCACTAGAATCATTGATTGATTCAATGATCAAAAAGTTTTGAGGAAGGGATCCCGGGGGAGGAACAATTTACAAAATGTTCCTTCCTCCGCGGCGGTAAAATTCTTCTCAACTGAGGCTTTTTGAAGGGAAGACAGTTTAGCGTTCAGTCTCTTAAATGGTTTATCCTATTTTCCCCCTATGAAATTTTCCTCTTATATCGGCGAAACCAGTGAATATGAAAAGAAAGAAGCCGTTGAAAAGCGGAAAGTAAAAAGCTGGCTTAAAACCGTCATCGCGTTTAGTAATGGAAACGGCGGTACACTATTTTTTGGTGTGGCTGATGACGATGAAATTGTCGGCCTGGAAAATATTAAAGAAGATTCCGAGTTCATAAGCCAGAAAATCAAGGAACGAATCGATCCGGTTCCTCAAACTGCGATGGAATTTGAATCGATTGAAGGGAAAAATGTTCTGTTTCTTCGGGTATTTGGCGGTTCGGACACGCCATATTACTACATCGGGGACGGAACAATGGAAACGTTTGTTCGCATTGGGAACGAAAGTGTCACAGCGGATGCTGCAGAACAAAAACGCCTTGTTCTGCAGGGGAAAAACAGTACTTGGGACACTTTAACCTCGGAGTTTTTGTTTGCCGATTTTTCTTTTTCCAAGCTGAGAGAACGATTTCGGGTCTGGGCGGGAACCAGCTTTGAAGAGAAAATGTTCCATTCGTTTGGGATTGTGACCCCAGAAGGATTTCTGACCAATACGGGAGCGCTTTTAGCAGACGAGTCTCCTGTTTATCAGTCCCGGCTTTTTTGTACCCGTTGGAATGGGCTGACAAAAAGCGGAGGAATCGCGGATGCTCTGGATTCGCAGGAACTTTGCGGAAGTTTGATCCTTATGCTAAACGACGGTTTGGGGTTTATCCGTAGGAATATGCGTAAAAAATGGTACAAAACTTCAGATTCGCGGGTGGAACTTCCTGATTATGTAGAACGCAGTTTTCAGGAAGCACTCGTAAACGCACTGGTCCATCGTGACTACCTCATCCGTGGAAGCGAAATTCATGTTGATATTTATGACGACCGAATGACGATTTACTCACCTGGCGGAATGCCTGACGGACGTAATATTCAGGACGTAAATCTCCGAACCGTTCCGTCCGTTCGCCGAAATCCGCTTTTGGCTGACGTTTTCAATCGTCTTGGGTACATGGAACGGCAAGGCAGCGGGCTTAGTAAAATACTGGACGGCTGCAAAAACGCTGAAAACTTCACGAAGAAGAAAGCGCCTGTTTTTTATTCCAGCCACTCAGAATTTACTCTCTGTTTCTGGAATATGAATTACGGTGTAAATGAACATTTAAATGAACTTTTAAATACTTTACCTGAAGAACAGATCCTGCAGCACACTTTAGACGTTTTGCGTACAAAACCGCAAATTACACAAATTGAAATTGCGGAATTATTAGGTGTTTCTCATAGTAAAATACGCAGAACTATCCAAAATGCAATTGCTGAAGGAAAACTCCAGCGAATCGGAAGCAGGAAAACAGGCAGTTGGAAAGTACTTTCTCCAGAACCAGTTGGGGGAATAAACGGATCTTTAAATGAGCCTTTAAATGAACATTTAAATAAGCCTTTAGACAAAAAAATCATACATATTTTGAAATTGCGTCCCCATTTGAATCAGTCTCAAATGGCGCAGGTACTGGAAGTTTCCCTTTCTGCGATTCGGCGTGAATTGGGAAAATTGGTCCAAAACGGCCTCGTTCAGTACGTTGGAAGTAAAAAAACAGGGTACTGGAACGTAATTAAAACCGATTAATTTTTTTTCAGAAAATGACCAAATCCATTCTCGGCGCGCACATGTCGATCTCCGGAGGGCTGCATAGGGCGGTAGAAGCCGCTCAAGCCATCGGTTTCGACTGTGTGCAGATCTTCTCCAAAAACAGTAACCAGTGGAAGGGAAAAGCCCTCACCGAAAAAGACGTGGAGCTTTTTAAGGAATCGCTCGTCCGGTGCGGGATTTCCCACCCCATTGTGCATGATTCGTACCTTATTAATCTTGGCGCACCGGCTGACGAGCTTTGGCTCAAGTCGATCGCGGCGTTTGAGGATGAACTGCTTCGGGCCGAGTCGCTTGGGATCCCGTTCGTCGTGACGCATCCCGGCTCCTACACGACGTCCACGCCGCAGGAGGGAATCGACCGGATCGCCGAGGGCCTGAAAACCGTCCTGGAGCACACGGCCGGGATCCAGACCCGTTGCCTGCTCGAGAACACGGCGGGCCAGGGCTCCAATCTTGGTTTCGAGTTGGAACAGATCGCGGAGATCATCGAAAAGGTCGAGGGACGCAAGCCGACGGAAGCGGTTGACGATGTGTTCCGGGTCGGCGTTTGCTTCGACACGTGCCACGCATTCGCGGCAGGGTACGACTTTTCCACGCCCGAAAAGTATGCGGACATGATGGCGCATTTCGACGAGATCATCGGCCTGAACCGGTTCCGCGCGTTCCACATCAATGACGCGACCAAAGAGTGCGGAAGCCACGTGGACCGTCATGCGCACATCGGCTTCGGGAAGATCCCGCTTGAATCGTTCCGGCTTCTTCTGAACGACCCGCGTTTTGCCGGAGTCCCGAAGTACCTGGAAACCCCGAAAGGGATGAAAAAAGACGAAGAAACCGGCGCTGAAGAGGACTGGGACGCCGTGAACCTAAGAACACTTAGAGAAATGAATAACGAATAATGAATAATGAAAGGCGGTAATGGAGGCCGAAGGCCGAAATTACGCGTCAGGTTGAGTGGGCGTTTTTCCCATTATTCGTCATTCATTATTCATTTAAAAGGATTTTTATGTCATCTTCCCCGCTTCGTTTCCGTGCCCTGCCCGACTCGCACCTCCTTTGGCGCAGTTGGAAGGCTGACCAGGAAAGTGATTCGCCCGCCGCGGACTCGCTGATGGTCGTGTACTGCCTCGATTCGGACGACACACACCTGATGAACGACTTGGGCGCGGCCATCATCCACGTTTTACAGGAAAAAGCCTGCACCGTGGACGAGCTGCTCGATGCGCTGGCGGCTGATTATTTGCCCTCGCCGGAACTGCGTGACATCGTCCCCCGCCCGGTCGTGGAGTCCTTTCTCCACCGAATGCGCATTTCAGGAATGATTTTCGAGGAGGAAAAATGAATCTTTACTACGAAAAAAACG
>JAFTCU010000245.1 GCA_017454585.1 Thermoguttaceae bacterium
ACGAGAATTTTGTCTTCGGTGAACATGAAGTACCTTCCGGGTGGTTGAAATTAAAGGAAACGTCTTTATTCTAGCACATTTTGCGCGGCGGGTAAAGGGGCGAATCGGATTTTTTGGAGAAATATTTCATTTTTTTCGGGATTTAGGGGACGACGCTTCCAGCGTCGTCGATTCGGAGGGCCGGCGTTCCATCGGTCAAGTTAATAACCGGTGAAAAGGGAAAGGCGTAATTAACTTGACCGGCGAGGACGCAGGCCCTCCGGATCCGGTCTTTCCTGCGCACAGATCGTCGCTCCGGCACTTGCCGTGATGACGCAGAAGACTGCGAGCCACTGAGTGACGGAAAGGTACTCACGAAGAAAAATCAGGCCGGAAAGCGCTCCGAAGGCGGGCTGGAGGCTTTGCAGGACGCTGAACGTTTTGGCCAGCAGTTTCCTGATCGCGAGCAGGTCGAGCGAAAACGGCAGCGCGCTGGAGAAGACTGCGACGCCCAGGCCAAGCCAAAGGACTTTCGCGTTCAGGTGGAACAGATCGCCGCTAAAAAGTCCAAACGGAAGGACCAGCAGCGACGCGACGCACATGCCGCACGTGACCGAGTCCGAGTTTTTGAGCTTTCCCGTGATCTTGCCGGTGGCCACGATATAGAGAGCCCACATCAAGCCCGCGGTGGCGACGAACGCGATCCCGATCAGGTCCACCGTCCCGGTATGCCACGGAACGATCATCAGAATGCCGAGCGCGGCAAGAAACGTCCAGAGCAGGTCGGTCTTTTGCCGGGAGGTGATCAGCGCGAGCCCGAGCGGACCGATGAACTCGATCGTGACGCCGATGCCCAGCGGGACCCGTTGGATCCCGTAGTAGAACGAAATGTTCATGGCGCCGATGGAAAAACCGTAGAAAAGAATGTAAGCCCAGTCCTTGACCGAGAATTTGAAGAGGTTCGGCCGAAACACCAGCGCAAGCAGGAGCCCGGCGATCCCGACTCGCAGTACCACTGCGCCGGCCGGGCCGATCAGCGGGAAGAGGTACTTCGCGATGGAAGAACCGCTTTGGACGCTGATCATGGCGCCGATCGCTGACAAAACGGCGGTTTTTTTGTTGAGGCGCATTGACCGGTAAAAGTTTAAATGACGATGGAATTTGGGAAAAGAACTTAAACCCCTCCATTTTAGCGCGTCCCGCGTCAACGTAAAGGGGGACGAAGGATTTTTCGGGAAAATTTCTCTTTTTTTCTCTTTTTCGGGGGCGGCTGGTTGAAAAATTTTTAAATCGGAGTACTTTTATTAATACGATTCCGATTAGCCGTCCAGTTCCTTTTGAGCCCCTTTTCGTATGCCGCAGTTTACTCCTCCGAACGTGATTTCGTATCTTGCCGACCCGGCCGCACTCCTGTTTCTGGGAAGCGGGACAGAGGTCCTTTTGACCCGTGACCCGAATGGCCCGGAACGTTTTCCGACCGTGGCGGAGGTGGGGGCTTTTCTGCCGGAAATGGCCGGGCCGCTGCTCTTGCTCGGGACGCTCGGAGGGAAAAACTGCGTCGGCGCTCAGGTCCCCGCGTGGCTGAAAGAACCGCTCCCGGACCGGTTTTTTACGGTTCCCGTGCGTCATGTACTCGCGACGTTTCCGCCGGGGGAGTGCGCCGCGCTGTGCCGCTCCCGGATCCTGATCCAGTGGAGGAACTCGCACCGTTTGTGCGGAACCTGTGGCCAGCCGCTCGCTGAGTCGAAGACCGACATGGGGTTGATCTGTGTGGCCTGCGGAGCGCGGTACTACCCGCAAATCGCGCCGGCGGTCATCGTGCTGGTGACCCGTGCCGGGGGGAAGGAGATCCTGCTCGCGCATAACCGGAAGTTCGCGGCGGGCCTCTACGGCTTGCTCGCCGGTTTCGTTGAGGCGGGGGAAAGTGCGGAGGAGGCCGTTCGGCGCGAGCTGCGTGAAGAAGTCGGCGTCGAGGTCAAAAATCTGGAGTACCAGTTCAGCCAGAGCTGGCCGTTCCCGAACTCGCTGATGCTGGGCTACCGGGCCGAGTACGCCGGGGGTGAACCGCGGCCGGACGGCGTGGAGATCGATTCCGCGGGCTGGTTTACACGCGAAACGCTCCCGACGATCCCCCCACCGGGCAGCATCGCGCGGCGTTTGCTGGACGAGTGGCGGCTGGAGGACTGATTTATGACCGGAGCCAAATTAACGAAAAGAGGAAAAAAATATTCGGCTAAACGCCACGCCAGTCCCGCTTTAACCTTTGATTTAAACGCGGATTTTCACGGATTCGGAGGATTAAAGGGATTTTCAGGAAAGACTTTCACCTTATTCCTTCTTCTTTAAAAATCCTGTAAATCCATTTAATCCGTGAAAATCCGTGTTTAAATGAGATTTTGAAACGGAGTGTGTTCTGAGTTTCAGGCGCGGCTCGTTTCAAATCTTGATTTTTCTAAATCGAAAACCTGGGCGAAGTGTTGCTGAAGAAAATATTCGCCCCGTGCGTGTCCATCCCACCCGCGGCCAAGAGACGCTCCGCGGCCGTGGTTTCCAGGATCGTCCGCAGTTCCTCGAGGTCCAGCGCCAGATTTCCCGTGTACGCCTGGTAGTACGCCTCGACGTACAGCGCGCGGCGGCCGAGCATTTTGTGGAAGAGGTGAATGTACTGCCGCATGGCCTCGGTCGCGTATTCCGGCTCGCAGAGGAACCGCTTGAGCTGGATCCGCGACGGGTGCGCCATCGCCAGTGCGCCAAACCGCTGGGAATGGAGCAGCTGCGAGATCTGCGAAAGCGTGACGGACGGCGCGCCATGAAAATCCCGATGCGTCGGCGGGACCGCGTCGGCAAAAGGCAGAAGAAACGCTTTAAGCCCCAGGTCCTGCGGCGTGATTCCGACCATCAGAAAATGCACGTGGCGCTTTTCCCGAAGCTCGAACTGGTAAATCCGGCGGATCCGGACCGTGATCTCCGACCCCAAAATTACCCTCAGATTCCGAAACCGCTCGGGCTCGGCATGAATGAGCCGGATCGCCTCGGCGCATCCCTCGACCCGATTGTGGTCCATGATCCCGACCGTGAACGGCGCGAACGGAACCAAAGAGTTTGAACTCAGATTTTCGGCCACACGGTCCGCGTAGGCTGCGGCCTGCTGGAGGAGCGTCGGCACAGAGAGCCGCCCGTCCGAGTACTGCGTATGAATGTGAAAGTTTGCGCGGAAGCGGCACGCCGCCACGTTTTCCAGTCCGTGCGAGTCCGACTCCCGCCGCCGGGATTCAGGGCGTTCCCCCGGTTTGTAAACCTCGGGGTGATTCCGGAAACCTTTGAGGATCGCACGAATTTCAGCGGGTCCCGCAATCGAACGAAGCCGTGGACTTTCCTCCGGATCCAGCCCTGCGTCAGCGAGGAGTTTCTGCCGGTAAGGCTCGTCTTGAGGAAAAGTTCGGAACACAATATTTCTCGATTCTGTCGATTTTATGGGTGAGATGAGGAAAAAAACCGCTTTTCTTCATCGGTAAAAGAAAAAGAGGAATTTAAGGAAACGGCCCGGAGCGGGATTGAAAGTTTCGTGAGGAAAAAAACGAAAGAAGGGATTTGGAACGCCCCGCCTCCGCTGATGGCCAACTTATAAACGGGATGGATCGCGTAAAATGGCAAGATTTTTCGGCCAAACACCACACCAGTCCCGCTTCAGAGCGAGATTTAAACACGGATTCCCACGGATTAAATGGATTAAAAGGATTCTTTCAGGGAAGAGTTCGACCTTTTTCTTTAAAAATCCGTGGAAATCCATTTAATCCGTGGAAATCCGTGTTTAAATGATGGTTGGAGTTTGAGGATTAGGAAAACGTGGGGCTTTTTTCTACTGCGCCGGCTTCAGCTCGGTCAGCTTCACGTTCCGGAAAATGATCTCGTGCTGGTGGTTCTGAAACGCGATCTGGCCGCCGATCATCTTGCCGAAACGCTTGCCGTCGTTCGTGCGGGCGTTGGAGACGAAGCAGTTCCAGAGTTTTGTGCCGGTCTGAACGTTCAGCGCCAGTTTGCCGTTGAGCCAGAATTCGATGTGATTCCCGGCCACGAGGATCTTCCCGGTATTGAACCCGCCGTAATTGATCGGCCCGGCCGCGTCGTAGCGGTGGAACATCTGGTAGAGGCTGGCGGTGAAGTAGCGCTGGTACGTTTCGTGGATCGGGCGGTTCATGTCGTCGATGATCTGGTACTCGTAGCCCATCGCTTTCTCATTTTCGCTCCAGGCGTGAAAGTAAACGCCGGAGTTTCCCGCAAACTCGACTTTGAACTCAAATTCCAGGATGAAATCCTTGTACTCGCCCTTGAGGAAAAGGTC
>JAFTCU010000246.1 GCA_017454585.1 Thermoguttaceae bacterium
AATCTGCTATAATTCTCGCGTTTGATCTTTTCTCCTCTTTCCCTTATTAATAACGTACGGAAGGCTCCATTTCATGGCTGCGTCTCCTGACATTTTGCCGACTCCTGAAGTATCGCGGGAACGAATCTGGACGGTCGTTTTCCTCGATATTATCGCGCTTTCCATGTTGGACTCGATCGTGTGCCACGCCCTGTACGGCGCGCTGCCCCTTGATGTGGAGTCCCTCGGCGGACAGGCGGCGTTCAGCGGGCTTTTGACGGCCGTTTTCGCGATTGCAGCCGGGGTTGGCCGAATCCTTACAGGAGTCGTGGCGAGCCGCTTCGGGTGCAGGACCGTCCTGATTTGGGGCGCGGCGCTGCTGGCGCTGGCGAACCTGACGCCGCTTGCGCTTCCCGGGCTTGGGATCCTTTTGGGCGTCCGTTTTCTTCAGGGCGTCGGTTTCTCCGGGATCTCCACCGCCTCGGCCAACGCTTCCGCGGAGGTCGTGCCTGAAAAACGCCTCGGGGAAGGAATGGGCTACTACGGCCTGGGCCAGTCCATCTCGTCCGTCCTTGGGCCGTCGCTCGGGTACTTCCTCTTCCATTTCGGGCAAAGCTCCGTTTGGGGAAACGACGTTTTGTGGTACGTGATGAGCGCCATTTCGTTCATCCTCATCGGGCTGGCCTACGTCTGCTGCTACACGCCGATCAGGCGGAAGGCTCCTCAGCCCGTTCAGAGCAAATCCCGGCCGCTGGCTCTGCGGATCTTCCACTCGTTTTACGAACAGAAGGCGCTTGGCATGGCGGTCGTTTGCGGGATCTTCATGTTTTCCGCGTCGTTTTACTCGTCGTTGCTGATGCTGTTCGCGCAGAGAAACGGGATCCCAAACCCACAAATGTTCTTTCTGGGGGTTGCGGTCGCGATGTTCGTGGTGCGTCTTTTGGCGGGGAAACTCGGGGACCGTTTTCCCGCGCTGGCGGTTTTGCTCCCGACGCTCGGGATCGGGCTGCTTTCGTTCTGGCTCACGATTTTCGCCGAGTCCACGCTCTGGCTTTATTTCACCGGCACGCTGTACGGGATCTCGGTCGGGATCGGCTTTCCGCTCCTGAATACGCTGGCGTACCGCCTGACGGAACCGGCCCGGTGGCACGCCTCCACCGCGACGTTTTTCCTCGGCTGCGACCTTGGCTGGGCGTTGGGGTCGTACGTCTGGGGCGTCGTGATCGACTGGCACGGGTTTACGCTTGCGCTTTTCCTGGCCGGCGTGACGATGATCATCTCCTGCGCGGGTGCGGTTTTGACGCTTTGGCGAAAGGCTGTCTGATTTTCCTCTTTTCCGCAACACTTCGCCGCCGAGGAAAAAACTCCAAAAAATTTTAAACTTTTTCCCAAAAACCGGCCCTACCCCCTTGCAATTCGGGGCAAAATAGCGCATACTATACAGGTTAAGGAATTTTTTACCCGAAATGAACCTTCAAGGAGTAATATTTCGATTCGATTGAGGAAGCCATGAATAAAATCTTTTGGACTCTTTCCGTGAGTCTCCTGACACTCGGACTGCTTTTCGGTTTTTCGCTGTGCGCTTCGCAGGTCACGGCGGCTGAAGATGACGGCGCGGCCGCGGCTGCGGCTGATGCCGGCGTGAAGAAAACGACCAAGAAGAAAAAGAAAAAATCGGCGAAAGCCAAAGCCTCGGATTCCGGGGAAGCCAAGGCCTCCGCCAGCGATGGTGCCGGGGAAGAGAAAACCGAAAGCGATACCCCAAAGAAGAAAAAAGTCAAGAAGTCCGAAGACGCTGAGGCTGAGGAAAAGGCCGAAGTAAAAGAAAGCCCGATAACAGACAATGATGCGGGTAACGACGATGATGACGATGACGTGACTGCCGACGCAAGCGCTTTGGAGGAAGCGGGCAAGGAAGCGGGCGAAGTCAAAAAAATTACGGTCAAAGGGATCGAATATGCGTTCTGCTGGTGTCCGGCGGGGTCTTTCCAAATGGGCGCTCCCGAGGACGAACTGGGATTTGACGTGGATGAGACCCAGCACGAGGTGAAAATTTCCAAGGGCTTCTGGATGCTTCAGACCGAAGTCACGCAGGAAATGTACACGTCGATCACGGGGACAAATCCGAGCTATTTCGGGGTCAAAGGCTTCGGTAAAGGAAAAGGCTCCGTGGCTGGCCGCGAGGAAACGGATAAATTCCCGGTGGACCGGGTTTCCTATACGGACGCAAATGATTTTCTGAGTAAACTTTCCCAAATCTGCAGTGTGACGTTTGCCCTACCGACGGAAGCGCAGTGGGAATACGCGTGCCGTGCCGGAACGACTTACCCGTTCTATACGGACAAGGCGCCGACTCAGCAGCAGGCCCTCTATAAAATTGGAGAAAACGCACCCGAAAGCACCGACGAAGTCGGGAAACACGGCAAGAACCCATGGAATCTGTACGATATGATGGGGAACGTGGACGAGTGGTGCCGTGACTGGTATGACGCGGAGTACTACAAATCATCGCCGGCTTCTGATCCGACCGGTCCTGATTCCGTGGAACAGAACGAGCGTGTCCTGCGCGGCGGCAGTTATGCGAATATGCAGTTCTACCTGCGCAGTGCGACCCGCAACAAACGTTTGGAGGAAGCCAAAGGCACTCGTTTCGACGGTTTCCGCTTCATCTTCGTTCCGGGCGGGGAAGCAGCGCCGGGCGCCGGTACTGCGGAAGCGGGTGACGACGCGAAGGCCGAGCCGATTGACGATGAAAAGTCGGATGATGCGGATGTCGCGGAATCGGACGACGCGAAGCCGGACGACTCAGAGAATGAAGAAGAATAAATTACAGTTTCCATCAGCCCGTTTCTCGCAGGGGAAACGGGTTTCTTTTGTTTTGAAAGGTTCTGACCATGAAAACGACCCGCCGTGATTTTATTACCACCTGTTCCGCTCTTGCCGGGGCAGGAATGCTCACACCCAATCTTCGTGCAGAGTCCACGTCCGAGGCCCCGAATCCGGCCGCTGAAAATCCCGAAATCGGGAAACCGTACTGCGGCTGGAAGGAAGGCGAGATGGATCTGCATTTTATCCTGACCGGCGTCGGCGAGAATATGTTCCACATTTACCCGGATGGAACGACGCTTTTGCTCGACTCGGCCGACCGTGACGGCACGAAGTACGATAAAAACCTCCCGCCGATGCCGGATGGTTCCCGGCTTCCGACTGAGTGGATCATGCGCTACCTCACGCGCGTCAATCCCGACGGAAACTCCATCGATTACATGATGCTCTCCCACTACCACGAGGATCATGCAGGAAGTGAGAAAATGGGGGCCGGGACCACGACCGGGCGCGGCGAGGATTACGTCCTTTCCGGTCTGGCGAATATTGGCGAGCACTTCAAGTTCACCAAGTGTTTCGACCGAGGCTTTCCGACGTACGACCACCCGAAGCATATAGAAAGCGACGGCTACACGAATTTCGTCCGTTTCTCGCAGTACATGCACAAGGCGGGCAAATTCCGGATGGAAGAGTTCAACGTCGGTCAGAAAGATCAGATCGCGCTGGTGAAGAACGCCGCGAAGTACCCGACTTTCCACACGCGCAACATTTGCCGCAACGGGATCATCTGGACCGGTAAAGAGGGCGAGTGCCGCGACTTCTTCCCGGAAAACGAGAAGAATTTCAAGGGCTGGATGAACGAGAATTCCTTGTCGCTCGGCTACACGATCGAGTACGGCCCGTTCCGCTATTTCACGGGCGGCGATTTTTCTGGCGCGGTCTGGACGAAAGACGATGAGCGGATCAACCTCGACGAGTTCGCCGGGCCGGTCATTGGAAAACTTGACGTTTGCAAAACGAATCATCACTCGTATAAAGACGCGATGAAGCCGGGGTTCTGCAACGCGGTGAAGGCGCACATTTACGTCTCAAACGTCTGGGATCTTTACCACCTTCAGGGGAATACCATGACGTACATGACTGAGGCGGCGGACGACGTTCTGGTCTGCCCGACGATGATCCATCCGAAAAACCGGGAAATCTATCCGTCGGAGCCGTGGTTGAAAAACCTCGCGCCGGAAGCATGGACCGGCGGGCACGTCGTCGTGAAAGTCTTCGACGAAGGTCGGCAGTATAAACTTTACTACCTGACCGTCCAGGACGAAAGCATGACGGTCATGAACGTCTATGGCCCGTTCAAGAGCGGAACGTGAAAACCCAATCGTTAAAATCTTTGAAGAGGAACTTCTCGGGGTTCCTCTTCAAAATCCTTAATTCTTTGTGATTTTCGTCTGGTTTTTCTTTTTTTTCCTGAAATCTCTCTAGCGCCAATCGGGAAAAGCTGCTACACTACGTCCACTGGAAAAGTTTTTACGTATTTGTTAGTACAGCCAAAAAAACAGGTTAATGAGTAAGTTATACCCCCTTCGCATTACACCAATTTACAAAACCTCGATCTGGGGCGGCCGTAAAATAGCTGATTTTTTGAACCGTGAACTCCCTGACGGGAACCATTTCGCTGAATCCTGGGACGTTTCCAACCATCCTGCCGGTCAAAGTGTCATTTCCAACGGACCCCTGAAGGGACAGCTCCTTCAGGACGTTTTTGAGTCGGAGCGTTCCGCCTTGCTCGGCCCTCACTCCGGGGAGAATTTCACGCGCTTCCCACTGATGGTGAAGTTTCTCGACGCGAACAAGCAGCTCTCCGTTCAGGTCCATCCAAATGAGGAGTACGTCGCGAAAAACGACTTGACCGATGCTGGCAAGGCCGAGGCGTGGGTCATTCTGGACGTGATTCCCGGGAGTCAAATGTCGCTCGGTTTCAAGGAGCCGATCACGCCGGAAAAAGTTGCGAACGCGCTGGAGTCCAACTCGCTTGAGGACCTTCTTTTTCACTGCGAGCCGAATCCTGGCGAGTGCTACTTCCTGCCGCCGGGAACAGTCCATTCGCTCGGTGCGGGAATTTTTCTCTACGAGGTCCAGCAATGCAGCAACCTGACGTTTAGGCTGTACGACTGGAACCGGACGGACGAGTATGGCCGCCGCCGTGAACTGCACGTGAAAGAAGCGCTCGAAACGTTGTGCCCTGAAAACTGGAACTCCGAGCCGATCGTTCCGCGGCTGGTGCGGCAAGGGCGTGAACTTTTAATTGACGCGGAACCGTTTTGCCTGGAACGCCTCACTTTCACGGCCGAAAAACCGAGCCATCGGCTTGATTGCTCGAAATCGTGCCGGGTCCTGACGGTCATTTCCGGCCAGCTCACTGTTCCGGGGTTGGAAGAGGCCCTCCAGAAAGGGGATTCGGTGATCCTCCCGTCGGAACTGGGACGTGTGACGCTGAAAAGTAAAGACGCCGTCGTTCTGGACGCGTTTCTGCCCCAGAAAACAGGAAAACCGAAACCGAAGACCCCGAAGCTGCGAAGGACGAAATCATGAAAAAAGTTTTATGCCTTTTGGTCCTTTTGACCTTTGCGCTGGCTGCCGGTTGCACGCAGAATCGTGAATTTGGCCGGCCAAGACTGGAACCCGCTCCGGGTGAGGTTCAGGTGAAACGCTGCGAGCGTTTTGACCCGTACCCTGACCCGAATATTGGACCGGAAATTCCCGGCTCGCGCCCCAAGTTTTACGAAACGCCGAGCCCCGCGCGAGTCTATAATACGCGACTCCAATGAATTCAGATTCCTGGAAAACGAAGAACCGGGCGTGTTCCTTGAGTGGTTCACGTCCGGCTATTTTGTTTTAAAAGAAGCGATTCGATCTTAACGGTTTAGAAAACCGCATCGCTTTCGTCGTTTTACAGCGTCCAGCCTTCACGGTACGGCGTGTAGAGGAAGTCGTTCGCTTTCTCGCAGTTGGTCACTTTTGCGGCCACCGGATCCCATTCGATTTTGGACTCGGCTTTGAACGCGACGAGGCCCAGAAGCACCGTTTCGGTCAGGCGTCCACCGTAGCTGAACCGGCAGGTCGTCGCTTCCGGCTGGTTATTCTTGCAGGCCTGGATCCATTCTTCGTGATGGCCGATGGACGTCGGGATCCACGGTTCCGGGCGTTTGAAGTCCGCGAACTTTTCTTCCGGGTAAAGTTTGTGCATGCCGTAATTCGCCAGAAGGAGACCGTCTGTTCCCACGAACAGGTTCCCGGTTTCAGGCGCGTCCGTGATCCCCTTTTCCTCAAGGATCGACGGTTTCATGCCAGTGTACCAGGTCAGTTTGACCGGCGGGAGGTCACCGCGGGCCGGGAACGAGTACTCGACTTTCACGTCACCCACGACTCCTTCGGGGTCACGGTTTCCCCCGAACGACTCGGCCGTCAGGCAGTCCTGAAGTCCCAGCGCCCAGAACGGAAGGTCCATGTAGTGGCAACCGAAATCTCCGAGCAGGCCGTTTCCGAACGCCCAGTAACGCCGCCACTCGCCGGGGACATACGCCGGACTGTACGGACGTTCTGCGACCGGGCCGAGCCAAAGATCCCAGTTCAGGTACTCCGGAACCGGCGGCGTGTCGGTCGGGCGGCCGACTTTGATCGGGCGGCTGTAGTTCAGCCACGTGTGCACTTCAGCCACTTTGCCGATCGCGCCGGACTGGATCAGCTCCACGACGCGGCGGTAATTGTCACCGGCATGGATCTGAGTCCCCATCTGGGTCACGACTTTCTTTTCAGCCGCGATCTCCTGCAGGCGGCGCGTCTCGAAAACGTCGTGAGCGAGCGGTTTCTCGCAGTAGCAGTGCTTGCCCATCTTCATCGCCATCGCGGCGCAAACCGCGTGGGTGTGGTCTGGGGTGGAGACCACGACGGCGTCGATCTCACGGTCCAGTTCTTCCAGCATTTTGCGGAAGTCGGCGTAATGTTTCGCGTTCGGGACCCGCTTGCCGGCCTGGTCGAGGTACTGCGAGTTCACGTCGCAGATCGCGATGACGTTTTCATTGATCACGCCCGAAAGATTGGCCGCGCCGCGGTTACACGGCCCGATGACCACGACGTTCAGTTTGTTGGAGGGAGCGGCATCCTGGCAAAACGCAGGCACGCAGACGGCCGAGGCGGCCAGAAGGCTCGTATTGCGGAGGAATTGACGGCGGGTGAGGATTTTACTCATGGGAAGGTCCTTTTCGTTGAAATCTGGAAATGAAGAATAAAGACAAAAATCGGGAATTAAAACCTTCCTTTATTATACCAGTCGGAAAGGAAAAGTCAAGCAAACCGGAAAAGAATATTGGAAAAATCGGGAAAAAACTTAGGTTCACGACTCGCGTTTCCGGTACTCGCCCATCGTCACGCCAAACTCTTTTTTGAAAAGCTGGCCGAGGTGATTCGCGTTTTCAAACCCGAAAGAGAGGGCGATCTCGTGGAACGGAAGCGTCGTTTCGCGAATGATCTGGCAAATATTTTTCATCCGCACCCGCTTGATCTCTTCCATGATGGAGTGCCCCATCGCCTTCTTGAAACGTTCCTGGGCCGAGCGTTCCGAGACCGGGAGCATCTCCACGATGTCCGCCACACGAAGGTTCTGGCCGCGGGAGATACGGATCATTTCCAGGATCTGAACCACCAGACGGTCGGAAACCTGGAAAAATTCGGTCGAGTTCCGGGAAACGACCCGAATTGGCTCGTAGAGCGTTGGGGAAGTCGGCGTTTTGCCTCGCATCATCGCATCGAGGGCCTCGGCGCAGAGCATTCCCGCACGTTCCCAGTCGATCTCGACGCTGGAAAGGGACGGGTAGCTCATCTCGCAGACCGGCAAATCATTATCGACCCCCAAAACCGCGACGTCGTAAGGGACCGAGATCCCGGCCCGCTGGCAGACCTCGAGCACCTGCCGACCACGGAAATCATTCGCCGCCAGCACAGCTACGGGTTTGGGCAGATTTTCGATCCAGCGCAGAAGTTCGTCCCGCTGAGTGAACCAGTCGGCCTGCGAAACCGGTGGGGAAAAGCATTCGGTTCGGAAACCGTGCCGGGCGAGCGCTTCGACGAAAGAAGCCCGGCGTTCCTCGCACCAGCAGACCTTCCGCGAGTAGGAAACGTACGCGAAATTCTTGAAGTCTTTCTGAAGAAAATACTCGGCCGCCATTTGACCGATCCGCGCGTTGTTGCACCGGATAAAAACGGGCCCAAATGGCGAATCGGGGCGGTGAATCCCGGAAAGGTCCTGAGAAATGTCACGCGCCAGAAGAACGGTTGGGCAGCGCTTTGACAAAATCTCCTCAAGCGTCTCTTCGTTCGGAATGTGTGCCAGAATGCCGTCGCCATTCCAGTTTTTGAGTGACGACGGGTCAATGTCGTTCACCGTCTTGGAAACGAAATTCACGTTCCATGGTGAATTGAGCCGGATGTACTGCGTGAACCCTCGTAAAATTCCGCGTGCAGACTCGACGGCCAGGTCGAAAAAGACCGCCACCTCCGGGCAAGTGAGGGGAATTCTGGAATGGGGAACAGAGCACATGATTGGAAACCGGTTCCTGACCGGTCGGATGGACTAGTGATTTTCAACAGGAGGGCCATTTTATGTTCGCCCTCAAACCGGTTTTCGGCATAAAACCTTTTGTAACTTTAACATTCGCGCCTGCTCCCTCATATTGCGTAATTCTCTCTTTTCTTCTCTTTTATTCAAGTTTTCTTCCAGAATTCCCATCTTTACAATCTCAAAAATAAAATTTTATGAAAACCGCAAAAAAAACAAAAAATCAGGGAAATCCATCTTGCAAGAAAATGGATTCTTGACTAAACTCTTTTCAGAAGACTAAAAAATGGTCCGACTTTTGCTTCATTTTTTAATTCAGGAGGTTTTTAATGTTAAGTCGTACGGTAAAAATGGCCCTTGGAACCGTTGCGTGTCTGGTTTGCGCACAGGGACTGGTTTTTGGCCAGGCTTCTGCCAAATCACAGACCGAGATCGCGCTCCAATACAAACCGGTTCAGGAGAATGTCGAGTACACCATTCCGAGTGCTGAAGACGCGAAAAGCTGCAAGTCCCGTAAAATCGACGGTGGTATTCGTGTCATTGACGGAAACGGTATGACCTTGCGTGAAATCATCGACACGACGGATGACAAAGTGCCGGATCAGTGGCGTTACTTCCTCAATGGCCTTGAAGTTTACCGTGAATCCGATACGGATGGAGATAAAAAGAAAGATCAGTTCCACTGGTTCAATATGGCCGGTACCCGTCTCGGTGTGGATACAGATGCGGACGGTAAAATTGACGAATGGAAAATCCTCTCTGCCCAGGAACTTTCTGCCGAAATCTCTTTGGCCTTGGCCAACGGTGATACGAAACGTTTTGAAACGGTTCTGCTCACTGCGGACGAACTGAAAAATCTCGGTTTGGGTCAGGAAAAATACGAACTCGTAAAAGAAAAGCTGCTCAAAGCCCGTGAAGGTTTCGCTGCGGTGGTTGGAGCCCAAAAAGTGACCCCGGCTGCGAAGTGGATGCAGTTCAACGGAACCCGCCCGAGCGCTTGGCCGCAGGGGACGGATGGCTCTGAAAAAGACGTGGAATTCTATGAAAACGCCTCGGCGGTCGTTCACGATGGTGAAAATGATGTTGAGATCGCCGTCGGAACGCTTGTGAAAATTGGAAACGTCTGGAAGTGCATTGACGCGCCGACGATCGCCACTGCGGATAATATTAACGAGATTGCTGCCAATAACGTTTTTATTACGTTCACGAACAACACAAACGCTGCCGCAGGTGAAGGTGGTGCGCAGTCTTCGGAGGAACTGAACAAACTGGACGAACAAATCAATCAGGCCCAGAACGTTGCGGAAATGGCTGAGCTGCATGCGAAACGTGCGGATCTGCTCGAGAATATGGCTAAAAACGCCGGACCGGAAGAACGCTCCCAGTGGATCCACACGTTGGCTGATGGCGTTACCGGCGCAATTCAGCAGGGTGTTTACCCTGATGGAATTGAACGTTTGCAGAAACTCCTCGACAGTCTCAAGGAAAACGAGGAAGATAAAGCGTTGGCCGCTTATGTCCAGTTCCGCCTGATGTCTTCCGAGTACACGATTTCCATGATGAAAAACTCCGGCACGGCGACCGCTTGGCTCCAGGTCCGTACCAAGTGGCTGGAAGACCTGCAGGCCTTCATTGAAGAGTATCCTGATGCGCCGGATACTGCGGAAGCCATGCTTCAGCTCGCGCTGGAAAATGAAAATGACGGAGCAGAAGACAAGGCATTGGCCCTTTATAAACAAATTGCCACGAAATTCTCTGACTCGACTAGCGCGGCAAAGGCGAATGGTGCGCTGGCCCGCCTCACTGCCGAGGGGAAACCGCTTGCTTATGCAGTACGTGTACTGGGTCAGGAAGACAAACAGGTCGATATCGCGAAACTTCGCAGTAAGGTGGTCGTCCTGCATTTCTGGGCTTCCTGGATGAGTGATGCCGTTCGGGAATTTGACCAGTTGAAAGCGCTTCAGGCGAAATATCCGAAGGAACTCCTCCTTCTGGGTGTCAACCTGGACGATGATCCGGCCGCAGCGCAGAAATTCGTTGAGGATAACCACGTCACATGGTATCAGCTCTTCGAAAAGGGCGGGATGGAAAGCCGTCCGGCTAACGCTCTGGGAATCTTCAACGTCCCGACCATTATGGTGATTGGCGCCGATGGAAACGTTATCGCCCGTAATGTGTTGAGCAGTGAACTGGAAAAAGTCGTGGCCGATGCTGCGAAAAAGGTTCCGACCGCTCCGGCTGCCGCTCCAAAAAAGAATTAATCTGAAAGAAGTTCAGCTTCTTTAGATTTCAGAAATCCTTGTGGGAGGAATGTGGTGAATGGGAAGCGGGAATCAGGGTTTAATCGCCTTGATTCCCGTTTTTCCTTTTCTTGTCCCTGATCGAGTCTGCGAGAATTACGCACGCCTGTATTTTGCCACGTCCTGGACGAACTCCTCGATCAATTCTTCGGTAAAGAACTGCATCACGACCACGTGCGCGAGTTTCCCGAAATGAACATCTTCACCGCACGCCATGGCATATTTATGGACCACCTCTTCGGCGGGCCGTTCCATGCAGACGGTCGTGGACCAGGGATTCACGTAGGTTTTCACACCGATCGCCGTCAACCGGTCCTTCAGGATCTGCGTCATTTTCAGAACGTGCGCCGTTTCCGCGCGGAAACCCTCCTCGCCGGTCGTCACGATGCGCCAGTAAAGTTTCAGCGCGTCAAAACCGCTCCGCGAGCAGTTGATCGTCGGGATCACGCCGTTGAGGTACGGCACGCTGTACGTGTGCAGATGGTTGGGAACGTCCCGGCGGCAGATGAAGATCCCGACCGGCTCGTTCATCGCGAGGAATTTATGCCCGGAAACCGCAAGCGAGTCGAAGCAGCGGGCCTGCTGGTTCAGAATATTCCGGACGGATTCATCCTCCACCCACGGCAAATAGCCACCGAAAAGAGCGCAGTCCAGGTGACGGTAAAC
Source organism: Thermoguttaceae bacterium (assembly GCA_017454585.1). The sequence goes on from JAFTCU010000246.1 coordinate 11,389, forward strand.
GACCGGCGGTTTCACATCGGCGATCACCTGCGAGATGGCGTCCTGATCATCGATCGCGCCTTTGAACGTCCCGCCGATGGCGATTGCGATGAGTGCCGGGCGTTCCGGGTCGAGTTTTTTCCGGAGGTCCTCGACGTCCATCTGCCCCATTGGGTGCGCGTCGATCAAACGGGTCTCGATCTGCAAAATGTCGCCGAGTTTCCGGACGGAGTAATGCGCCTCAGACGAAACGTAAAGGATCGGTTTGGCCTTTTCCGGCGGAAGCCCCAGTTCCCGGGCCGCGTCTTCGAGAAATTTGCGCCCGAAGTAAACGCCGTGCATATTCCCGTCGGTCCCGCCGTTCGTGAGCACACCCCAGTGATCGTCGGCGGCAAAGCCAAAACTCTTCGCGAGGAAATCGATCGACCGGCGTTCAAACTCGTCCGCCTCCAGCATGTCCCACGACGTTTTGTACGGGTCGCCAACGTTGATGAGCGTCACGTCGCACAGACCGGTTTCTTTCAGCCACTCGTAAAACCCGGAAAGATTCACTTCCTGATCGAACGGGTAGCCCATTTGACGAAACTGTCGGTTTACGAGACTTTTCGCGTGGGCGGTCATTTCGTCCAGAATTTCCTTCGGCGGGAATGGTTTAAGTTGAACGGTTTTCAAGATGCGCCTCCTAAGGGTTGAAACCTGAGTCATGGGTTAAAACTTAATTATACCACGATCTTATTTTTCTTCAAGGGGTGGGAAAGACAGGGAGAACGGCCCCCTCGCCCCCCTTGACTTTTTCTGATTCTTGTTTAAAATATAAAATGAGAGACGGACAGTCGCGGAGGCGTCGCTCGCTGTATTTTTTTATTTATGAGTGCGCGTCGATGAGGAAAGTCCGGACACCACAGGACGCAGTGATGGATAACATCCACCGGCCGCGAGGTCAGGGAAAGTGCAACAGAAAAGAAACCGCCGTCGGGCTTTTTTTATTTTTGAGTCTGGCAGGTAAGGGTGAAATGGCGAGGTAAGAGCTCACCGCGGCGCAGGTGACTGCGGCGGCAAGGCAAACCCCACTGGGTGCAATGCCAAACAGAGGGAAGTAAAGCGGGCCTTTGTGTTCGTTTTCCCGTGTCGGTCCGGCACGGCGACCTTCGGGTAGGCAGCTAGAGGCGTTCAGCAATGGGCGCTCCAGATAAATGACTGTCGCCTGGGCTTCGGCCTCATGTGTGTCAATTTGCGGGGACGACGCTTCCAGCGTCGTTTAAAGGCCC
>JAFTCU010000247.1 GCA_017454585.1 Thermoguttaceae bacterium
ACGGATTATGCGTGAAGCGGTGCGAGTACGCCGCGTTATTGATGCACCAGCCCGCCGCGCGCTCAATGCTGAAATTGAAGTTCGGCGTGTATCGGGTCGCCTGGTTCCAGCACGTTTCGTAAGCGGCGTCCCAGATGTACCGGTCGCCCGTCAGGCACGCGATGTAATAAAGCCCCGGCGTGAATGTGTGGCCGCCCGAACCGTCGGATTCCCAGCGGAACTCGCCGCCGTATTCGACGATTTCGAGCAGTTTCGCCACGCGCGGATCATCCTCGGTGAAGAAGAAATTCACGTGACCGTAGCAGTGGCAGTACTGCAGTTCGCGCATTTTCGGGTCCCACAAATATTTCTTGTGATCTACCGTCGTGTAGTGGCGTGCCGCCTCGACCCCGCGCATGAGCCAGTCGGTATTGCCCGCGCGGCAGAACGAAAGAGCGCAGACGTACGCCAGATCGTACTCGCAGTTCCCCCAGTTGTATTTGCGTTCGCCGAACCAGTCGCCGAAGTTCATCCAGCCGTACTCGCCGCGGAGCTGGCGCCCTTCTTCGAGCTGGGCGAAACTCTTGCGCAAGGCGTACTCGTAGCGGTCCCACTTCCCTTTACGCACCGGGTGGACCGGCGGGAAAACGCCCGTTCCGCAGTAGTATTCCGGATCGGCGACGGCAAAGAGCGGATTCTGAAGCCACTCGGCGCTTGTCTCACGGCCCGGCTTCACGACCCAGAAGTCATGACGGAGTTCCATCCCACGCTTGAACTGGTACGCGCCGTCCTTGAGCCAGTAGTAGTGCATCATGATCTCGTCGAAGTCCTGCGACTCTTTTTCGGCGTAACCTTCCGGAAGCTCGGGAAGGATCTGGAAATTGACCGTTCCGTCGCCGCAGGTCAGGCCTTTCGGCCAGGTCTGCCAGAAGTCGCGGAACCAGAACGTCCCGTCGTTCGTCACGACCTCGCCGTTGAAGTGTTCCACCTCGGAGGTTTCGCCGCCGTTGGAGACGGTCGCGTGCTTTTCCTTGTCCTGCAGGACCGAAACGCTCGGCGTGCATTTCCCGCCCGGGACCGTGATGGCGGCGCTCTTGACGAGTGTGTGCGGGTTTTCAAGCTCGCGGTTCCCAAGAGTCGCGCGGACGCGGATGAAGTCGTTCCCGAAGAACGTGATCTCGTAGCCGGTCAGGAAGTTGTGTTGCGGGGACGACGCATCTTGTGTCGTCTGATCAGCCTCGGAAACGACGCTGGAAGCATCGTCCCCATAAATCGTGGCGGCCTGCGCGCCCTGCTGGACGAGCTGGAATTCGGTCGGTCTTGCGGCCGTCTGGGTCCCGTCGGCGAAAACCACCTTGGAACTCAGCGACTTCCCGAACGCTTTCATCTCATCTTCCGGAACGGCCGAAACTCCCGGCTCGGACTTGAACGAAGCCGAGGTCTTGAGCGTGTACTGCACGGGTTTTTCCGACTTGGCGCGGGTCGTCGCCCGGAATATGACGGTGAGCCACTTCACGCTTCCGTCTTCCCAATCGGCGAATTTCTCAAACTGGGCGGGGACTTCCTGCCCGTTTTCGTCAAAGAGCTTCACGTTCTCCGCCGAGGCCAAAACCCCCTTCGGGAACGGTACTCCGGAGGTGAGCGGCCAGTCCGTGCGCGGCCGGTCTGTCGGCTCTTTGACCGTCAGCACGACGGACGTTTCCTGGGTCGCGGCGGGAACCGGGACTTCACCCGCCGTGAAATCGAGCGTTTCCTTCGTGACCGACCCTTTGCGATTCACCGCGAACTGGACCGATGCGGTGTACTTTTTGCCCTTTTCCAGATCGGAGATCTTGACCTGATGGTTCCTCATTCCTGACTCGATCTCCGGGTACGATTTCCCATCGATCACGACCTCGGCGGCCGGCGTCGGGTACGTCGTCAGCCACGAGATTTGCGTCGAACCGTCCGGAAGAGTGAACGCTTCCACGTTGGAAATCTCCGGAAAATCTTCCGCGGGCATCATGCGAATGTAGTCGTAGTACGCCCAGCCAGGACTGTCAGGGGAGGCGAAACGGTCATCGACCCAAATCTCGAAGGAACCGTCCTCGATCCTGAAAACTCCGAGATTGGTTTCACCGCGGTCGAACCGTTCCCACGTTTTTCCTTCATCGAGAGAAAATGCCATCGGACGCTGGGCGGGGCCGACGTAAACCGAATACAAACCGTTCGGGATCCCGGTGATCTTCGTGTGGAGGACCGGCGCGCCGTCTTCGGGCGTTTCACGGTCTTTATCCCTCGGAAGCGGCGGGGTCGTGATGGACGCGCCGTTCGAGCGTTTGTTGATCACGTCCTCCTCTTTGGTCCAGATCTGCCATTTGTCGGGGTTGACTTTATCGACCTCCCAGGCCTTGGGTGTGGTCCATTCTTCCACGTCGAACACGAGGCCCTGAAGGTGGTCGCGGTAGCCTTCCGCCCACGCCGTCACGGCGCAGAGGAGAAACAAAAAGAAAGTGATTTTTTTGAGGTGCAGCATTTTATTAATTAGGAGTTAGGAGTTAAAATTAGGAGGGACAATTTAATGTAGGGCATTCTTCCTTATTAACCAAATTATAACATTAATATTCTGCTTGTCAAGACCAGAAAGTCATTCAGAACAGAGGAATCATCTACCCCAGAAGGTTTTGTTCATCGTTTTTATTTTCCTTATGTAATTGCTACGGTTTCTGGGAATCATCATTCACGCTTGCGGGGGTACTTCGTTGAGGCTGGGCCGCGTCTGAAAGAAGTAGATGATAAAAAGCCTCTGAATCAA
>JAFTCU010000248.1 GCA_017454585.1 Thermoguttaceae bacterium
GGTGAACCGGCGCAGGAGGCCCAAATCTCTTTCACTTCGCCGATGGCGCCGGACTGAATGATCGGAGCCATGTACTGACAGTAATCTTCCATCACGCGCTGGGAACCACTCGAAACGACGCGGTTGTACTTGCGGGCGGCCGCGACGATCTGGCGGCTCTCCATCAGGGTGAATGTCAGCGGCTTTTCGCAGTAAACGTCTTTTCCCGCCTTGCAGGCGTCCACGGTCATTTTCGTATGCCAGTGGTCCGGGGCGGCGATCGAAACGACGTCCAGTTCCGGCATTTCGAGCATCTCGCGGTAGTCCTGGAAGCCTTTCACGTCCGGATTATCGTGAGGGATGCGGCGCGTATCGACGTCGGCGATCGCGATGAAGCGGGAATCCGGCTGGTGGCCGATGTTGCTCTTGCGCCAGCCGTTTCCGATGAGGCCGACGTTGATGATTTCGTTCGGGGAGAAATTCCCATCCTTTCCGAGGGCACGGCCTGGAAGGAAGAGGGGAGCCGCAGCGCAGGCTACTCCTGCGGCGAGGAAACTACGGCGGGAAATGGCGGATTTACTCATGAATCTTTCCTTTCTTGAAGAATTTTAGGATTCCGTCCTGATTTTTCTTGAAATTATGCTGGGGAAACGCGTCGGCCGGGTGGCTTTCGGCCTTCAGGGAAAGGCCAGACGGAACGTTTTTTACGGGCTGGAACCCCCGAAAACGCGGACGTTTTCAGCAGTTTTTGGCATTTTATCATATTGGGGGAAAAAAGTCAAGTGGGGTGGGGAAATCCCCCGTCCCGAAAACCCCTCCCCTCTTGACTTTTCTCAAAAATTTTCTAAAATGGAAGGAATTTTACGCACTGCAGATTTTTGTTCACCATAAAAAGGGAATTAATAGGGAATTCATCATGGGAAAAAGAGGTAAAGAAAATTGGGGTTCACAGCTCGGTGTGATTCTCGCGGTAGCGGGAAGTGCCATCGGGTTGGGAAACTTCCTGCGCTTTCCGGGCCAGGCGGCCATGCACGGCGGCGGTGCGTTCATGATTCCCTACTTTATATCCTTTCTGATCATTGGGATCCCGATCACATGGTCCGAATGGGCAGTCGGGCGCGCCGGCGGGCGAAAGGGGTTTAACTCTGTACCGGGGATTTTCTCTCTCGCCGCCCGTGGAAAACGGCGTTGGTCGTATATCGGTTCACTCGGAGCGGCCATCCCGGTCAGTATCGTGATGTACTACCTGCTCATTGAAGCGTGGTGCCTTGCTTTCGCGATACAGTATTTCCTTGGCTTTCTGACCGATCTGGGGCTTGCCGTGCCTTCATTCCTCCACGGAACCAATGGCGCAGGATTTAAACTCGGCTCGGCTGAAGCGTACCAGATGTTTTTCAAAACGTTCGTCGGTGCAGACGAGAACGCTTCCCTTTATCAATCCCCTTCCGGCGCGATCACCTTTACACCCTTGATGTGGTGTACGGTTTTCTGTCTGATTTTGAACTTTTACCTGATTTACCGAGGGGTTTCCAAGGGGATCGAGGGTTTCTGCAAGGTCGCGATGCCGCTCCTTTTGGGGTGCTCACTTTTGATTTTGATTCGTGCGCTTACCCTTACACCGCCAACGGATGAACCGGGGCGTACGTTCCTCGATGGGTTGGGATTTATGTGGAATCCCTCACAGCCGGGTCATTCGTTCTGGGAGTCCCTTTCCAACCCCGATGTGTGGCTTGCGGCTACGTCGCAGATTTTCTTCTCGGTTTCCATCGGGTTTGGCCTGATCGTAACTTACGCCAGTTATGTACGCCCGAAAGAAGACATTGCGCTCTCCGCTCTTTCCGCCACGGTCAGCAATGAGTTTTGTGAGGTGGTTCTTGCAGGGCTGATGATCCTGCCGCCGGCGATCATGTTCATGGGAACGAGTGGGCTGGCGGGAAATCTCGGAACCTTTTCATTAGGTTTCAACGTTCTGCCGAATGTCTTTGAGCAAATGCCCTTTGGTCAGTTTTTCGGGTTTTTGTTCTTCTTCCTGCTGTTTCTCGCGGCCATCACAAGCTCGATTTCGATGCTTCAGCCATCCATCGCGCTTTTCGAGGAAGGGCTGGGACTGGGAAGAAAACGTTCCATCTGCCTGACCGCAGGCATTTCGCTCATGGGGACCTTGCTCCTGTGCCATTTCTCAAAGGGCTTGTACGCGCTGGACACACTGGACTTTTGGGCCGGAAACTTTGGGTTGTTCGTGCTGGCTACGCTTCAGACGATCCTCGTGAGCTGGATTTGGGGTCCGAAACGAATGCTCCACGAACTGCGGCTTGGCTCGAAAATATACGTGCCACGGTTCGTCTGTTATGGGGTCAAGTACGTTTCCACACCCTATTTGGTCCTGATTTTGATTTTGTGGCTTTACAAAAACGCGGGAGGGTATTTTAAGGAAGCCTGGACGAACCCTCTGGCGCGTTTGGTGGGATTGTTCCTGCTTGCCATGTGGATATTTTACCTCATCGTGACATTTTTCTCGCTGCGCCGCTGGAAACGCCTGGGAATTGAATTGAAGGAACTGGCGAAACAGGATCCAGACAATTACGATATTTAACGCAGTGCCGTTTTACAGAAAGAAACAGAAATGCCAAAACGAAAAGAAAATTGGGGGTCCCAGCTCGGCGTTATCCTCGCGGTGGCCGGAAGCGCTGTAGGTCTTGGAAACTTTTTGCGTTTCCCGGGTCAGGCGGCCATGCACGGCGGCGGCGCGTTCATGATCCCGTACTTTATTTCGTTCCTTGTCCTGGCGATCCCGCTCACGTGGTCGGAATGGGCGCTCGGGCGGGCGGGAGGCCGGCACGGGTTCAACTCTCTGCCGGGCATTTACGCGCTGGCGTCCAGAGGCAGAATGCCCTGGCCGTTCATCGGGGCGTGCTCTGCGTTCATCCCCATTGGTGTGAGTATGTACTACCTCGTCGTGGAGGCGTGGTGTTTGGCCTTCGCGATCCAGTACTTCCTGGGCTTTATGACCGACTTGGGGCTTACGGTCCCCTCGCTGCTTTCCGGTACGAATGGTGCCGGGTTTAAACTTGCATCGGCTGAGGCGTATAACACATTTTTCGGGTCGTTCGTCGGCGCTGGCTACAACGGCGCGATGTACCGGGACCCCTTGGGGCATTTCACGTTTACGCCGCTGATGGCCTGCACGATTTTCTGCATTGGACTGAATTTTTACCTGATTTACCGCGGCGTCTCGAAGGGGATCGAGGCGTTCTGCAAGTTCGCGATGCCGATGCTGGTCGTGTGCTCGGTTTTGATCCTGATCCGGGTGCTGACGCTCAAAAATCCGACGGCGGAACCGGGGCACACCCTCCTCGACGGGCTGGGCTACATGTGGAACCCCTCCCAGCCGGGGCATTCGTTCTGGCAGTCGATCACGAACCCGGACGTCTGGCTCGCGGCAACGTCGCAGATTTTCTTCTCGGTTTCGGTCGGCTTCGGGCTGATCATCACGTACGCGTCTTATGTCCGGAAGGACGAGGACATTGCGCTCTCGGGCCTGACCGCCACGGTCAGCAATGAGTTTTGCGAGGTGGTACTCGCCGGCCTGATGATCCTCCCGCCGGCGATCATGTTCCTCGGGATTTCGGGCGTGGAAGGAAACCTCGGCACGTTCTCGCTCGGGTTCAAAGTCCTGCCGAACGTTTTCGAGCAGATGCCCTTTGGCCAGTTTTTCGGGTTTTTGTTCTTCTTCCTGCTGTTCCTAGCGGCGGTGACGAGCTCGCTTTCGATGATCCAGCCGTCCGTGGCTCTTTTCGAGGAAGGGCTGAATTTTGGCCGAAAACGTTCCGTCTGCCTCGCGGCATTCTTTTCGATGGTGGGTTCGTTGATGGCGTGCCATTTCACGAAAGGGATGTACGTCCTCGACACGTTCGACTTCTGGGTCGGAAATTTCGGGCTTTTCATTCTTTCGCTCTTCCAGACGATCCTGATCGCGTGGATCTGGGGACCGGAAAATATGCTGAAGGAACTCCAGCACGGCTCGAAAATCAAAGTTCCCGCCTTCATCTGTTGGGGGATGAAGTACGTTTCAGCGCCGTACCTGGTCATCATCATGGTGATGTGGTCGTACCGGAACGCCGGCTCCTACCTACGTGAAGTATGGGAAAACCCTCTGGCCCAGATGGTGGTCGGTTATTTGGCTTTCTCGGCTTTCTTTTACATGGTCGTGACGTTTTTCACGCTGCTCCGGTGGAAGAGAAAAAAACTAACGAAGAATGAATAACGAATAACGAATAATGAGGAGAATGAGTTCAAACTCAAGCGGGTATTGATGAATCAGGGTTAAAGTCTTTCTTCCCATTATTCGTTATTCATTATTCATTATTCGTTTCCTCAAATTATACATTCAGGAAAGGAATTAAAATGACGATTGGTGGTTGGGTTTGCATGTTGACGGCGGTCACGATCGTGACGGGACTTTTTGCCTGGTGCTGCTGGAAAGTCGCGACGACTTCATCCCAGGGGGAATGATCCGGACTTTTGGGGGAAAATTCGTTGAGAGTTTTTTGAGGCCGTGGGTTTCAGGAGGCTCTCCGCGTGGATTTTTTTGTTCTTTTTTCTGTTTTTTCCCCCTTTTTTCAAAAAAAGCTTTTGCTTTTTCTGCGGGCCGGTGTATACTTGAGGAATGAACCGTTAAAATCAAAGGAGTTTCCTCATGAAAAAAGTCACTTTATGGCTTGCCGCAGCCGTTTTATTTTTCCCGCTCATGGCCTCCGCCGAGGATTTTACCTGGAAAGATGGCGCTGCGGGTGACGTTTCCACCGCCGCGAACTGGACGGGCGAAGTCTCGCCCTTTGACGCTTCCGGAGCCGCGGCCACGGGAAATATTACGATCTCTTCCGGCACACCGACCTACACGGCCCTGAGTCTTTCAGGCGACGCGGCCCTTTCTGTTTCCGGGATCACCGCGATCACGGCCGGCGGTAACGTCACGCTCTCGGGAAGCTCCAGTCTGACTCTCGGAAACGCCTCGTGGAAACTCACGAACACTTCCATCTTCCAGGCCGGCGCTTCGGCTGGGACCTCGAACGTAACGCTTCAGTCCGGCGCGTCTCTCGATACGTCCGCGAAGGGGGAAGGTTTTGTACTGGTTCCGTCGGGAGTTACTTCCACGGTGAATTTAACGATCGAATCGGGCGCGACGCTGAGGACCTACGCCGCCCAGCTCGCCAGAGGTTCCCAGTCAAATGTGACGGTCGATGTGTATGGAACCTGGACAAATACGGGTGGAGGCCGCCTCGGTGAAAACGGGACCACGGTGATCAACGTCCATAACGGTGGATCCTTTGCGCCCAGCGGCTACATCTCGGATCAGGGAAACGGCTTGACCACCGTCAACGTGGAAAGCGGCGGGCGGCTTCTCGAAACCTTCTCCGCCGTCGCCACGCGCGGCAGGGCGATCGTGAACATTCAGGACGGCGCTTCATGGACGTACACCGGCACGCAAGTCATCGGGTTCGGGGCAAATTCCAGGACGCACGGAACCGTTTACCAGACCGGCGGCACGGTCTCCGGCCCCAACGTCCGGTTCGGCAGCGACAATACCGCAGCCGCTACCGCAGGGGGAAAGGGTGAATACATTCTGAACGGCGGCACGCTCACCCTGAGCGGGAGCATGAGCCAGTTTGACATGGTCGCGGCAAAACCCGGCACGAGAAACGTCGTCGGGACGCTCTACCTCGGTTACACGACGGACTACGCCCCCACGACCGGCACCGGGATCGCGTCCATCCCAACGATGACCAACACGCTCCTGAAGGCGAACGCGGGCACGCTCTACACGACCAGTTTCGCGCAGAAAGAGGGCGTTTCCACGATCCAGGGCGCCGCGAGCGTCAACATTCAGGACACGCTTCCAACCACGCCCACAGCGGGAAGCGCGGGGCTGCACGTCAACAACGCGAATCTGCTGCTCACCGGCACCGCGGAGCTGGACCTCGTCGCCGACGCCACGAACCACGTCAACGCCTACATCGGGAACACGTCGATCACGCTGAGCGATTCGGCCAAGATCAAAATGACGAACTCCGCGTACAGCACCGTCAAGGACAATCAGTACTTTTACCTGAGCGGCGAAGACGGCTCCACCAGCGGCTCGCTGACCCTGAACGACAGCGCCACGATGGAGTTTGACGGCTCGTTCCTCATCGCGGGGTCCACCGACGCCCAGAACCCGTCCGTCATCACCCTGAACGACAATTCAAGGATCACGGTCACCAAGGGTAACTCCCCGACCGGTTACCTCCAGCTTGGCGGCAAGTACGGCACATACGTCGGCCACGCCAAGCTCGTTTTGAACGGGAACTCGCAGCTCCAATCCAACACGACGGGGGTCCAGGTCGCTCCCATGGCCGGTTCGACTGTCCAGGTCGATGTGAACGACAACGCGCTCTGGACGCTCGGCGCCTCGAGCCGCGTCGGCGACAATGGTACGCTTACCCTGAATCTGAATGGCGGGAAAGTCCAGTCCAGCGGTTTTTACTTTGCCGATTCCGTAAATGGAAAAGCGTATGTGAACGTGCAGGGGGGAACGCTTGAAGTGGGAGGGCTGACCCTGGCCACGCGCGGGGCGGTCGAGATGACGATTTCCGATGGTCTGGTCACTTCGACCACCATCCAGGTAGGGCACCCCATGGGGGGATCCGGCCAGAATGTGAACGTGACCCAGACGGGCGGCGCACTCACCACAAACGATCTGATTTTGTACCAGCCGAAAGTGGCGCAGATCCCGACCTACACGATCTCCGGCGGTACCGCGACGATCGCCAACGACCTGTACGGCATCGACATCAATTACCTCGGCGGCGAACTGAACGTGAAGAATCTGTACATCGCGAAAGACATCATTGCGCAGGCCGGTTCGACCACCTCGCAAAAATACGTCGAGAACACGCTGAACATTCAGCTTTCGGACGAGTACGACCCCTCCCAATTCACGGTTGAAAATCTTTTCGGTGAGGGCACGCTGAACATTTCGGCCGCGGATGGGTACGATTTCGACCCGAACGCGCAAACGACGCTCTTCACGCTGATCAACCCGAGCGATGCTCTGGACGGGATCCGTCTGACCAACTCGCTCGGTCTGCCGACGGATGGCTGGATGCTTCTCTACGATGGCAGTTCGGTGATCCTGACCACTCCAGGCTCGTTTAGCTCCATTCCGGAGCCGGCGTCGTGGGTCCTGCTTGCGCTTGGGCTTTTGGGAATGGCGCGCCTGGTTTCCCTTCGCGGAAAACGTCAGATGTAATTTCCTCACAAGAAACGATTTCGGGAAGGAACAAATACCATGCTCCTTCCCGAAATACACCCCTCAACAATTTCTTGCCATTAATTCGGATTTCTCAGATCGTGAATTCCAGTTTACGGTCACTCAGTGTTCCCTGGAGACGCTGTACGATGCTGCTGTGGATCTGACTGACACGGCTCTCGCTCAAATCGAGCGTGGCGCCAATTTCTTTCATCGTCATGTCCTGATAATAATACAGCAAAAGAATAAGGCGTTCGTTACGTTTCAGACCTTTTGTCACCAGGCGCATGGTGTCGGCCTTCTGGATTCGGCTCGTTGGATCTTCGCCGCGCTGGTCCTCCAGAACATCCAGCTCGCTTACCTCTTTGGAACCATCCGTTTCGCACCATTTTTTGTTCAGACTTACCACGTTTGCGGTATTCGCCTCTTTGGACATTTTTTCGAATTCGTCGGCTGAGACACCCAGATACTCGGCCAGTTCTTCATCGGTAGGCTTACGGCCCAGTTTGTCATCCAGTTCTTTTGTGGCTTCGTTAATTCGCTTGGCTTTGGTACGGACCAAACGCGGAACCCAGTCCATATTACGGAGTTCATCAAGCATGGCGCCCCGAATACGCGGAGCACAGTACGTTTCAAACTTCACATCCCGCGTCAGGTCAAATGCGTCGATCGCGTCCATAAGTCCAAAAACGCCGGCTGAAATAAGATCGTCCAACTCCACGCCGTCCGGAAGGCGCTGCCAAACGTGCTGGGCGTGATAACGCACAAGAGGGAGATAATGCTCGACCAGCAAATTTCTCGTGTCCTGATCTGACGGATTCGCTTTGTAATCATCCCACCACTTTGCGACATCTTCCGGATTGGAATTCATAGCAACCATTGATTCCTCCATGTTTTCATATTATGTTCCCTCCGCGAAAGTTGATGCCGTTGAACTTCAATCAACCCAGGAGTCTGGACCATAGGCCCCGTTTCTGCTCAAGGTGATGATTATGCGGGCAAGATGTTTCCGTCCTGGCATCCGTTTTCTGCTTTAATTTCATACTCTGGTATGACACACTTTGCGAAAACGTCCCACGTATGGAGTTCCATCATTATATTCGCGGTAAGGCACTTTGCCAGTTTCCGTCCAACATCCGTGTTTTGGGAAAAAGGCTCGATTTGAATGGTACGGCCTGTACAGTCCCCTCCTCCGTTAGAAGAAGATCTGAAAGCCGCGGGTTTGGAAAAGACTCAGGCTGGAAATGAGGCAAGAAACACCTTCAAGCCGTTTTATCAATTCCACTGAACTTTTCGCTTATCAGCGTATTAATAAAATCGGCACAAAATATCCCTGACGTTAGGGACTTTTCTACAAAAAAACAGATTTTCTCCAAAAAAATACAAATTTCTTCCCTTTCCCCGGGAAGTAGTGGTTGTTTTCCTTGAAGGTATTGAAATTATCGGTAGTTCTTCCAGATTACGCAAGGAAACCTTGCCAAATATTTCAGAAAATGTTGAAAAAAGAAGGCTGTCGTATTATTTGGGCCACTTGTAAGGGTTGAAAGAGACCCGAAATTTTTACTCAAGTGCCCCGTAAACCTCCTCAACAGGCTCACGGGACGCGAAATTATTCAGTAAACCCGGTGAAGCACAGAACACCCACTGAATCATTCAGAAAGCAGGTATTTGCCGTGCCTCTGGAAGTAGTGGGAGTCATCAAAGACCTCCACACCGCACTGACCTGCGGAGATCGTGCCGGTGGGGGATGAGACTTCAACCGTGTAGAACCCGACCGGGATCGCCTGGTAATTGCCCGCGTTCGGCGCACCCGGTTGACAGGCTCCATTCACGAACGTACCCTCAGCGGCGGGAAACGTCTCGCCAAGGAACGGCTCCGGTGTAAGTTTCATTGTGCCTTCTTTGACGGTTTTACCACCGATCTTGCACTGGAATAACGGGGCCGTTAGCGTAATGCCTGAGGCCTGCCACGCTTCCAGACGCTTCTGGATCTCGTCCGCAGAGAGCGCTTTGTCCTTGTCCGCGTCGATCTCCTTCAGGGCGAATTTGAGGGCCGGGGTTTTATCGAACTCGTCGCCGTCAATTTTGCCGTTCCCATTGGCGTCATACAATTCTATCGCCTTCGCAGCCATTCCGGAAGGATCCAGGGCAGGGGCTTTGGGTTTTGCACGACCGCAGCCAATGAACAGGAAGGAAGCAATGAGCAGGAAACAGGAAAGTTTGTTCATATTATTTTTCCAAATGAGGGATCAATCACCTGCGCCAAAATCCGTATTGAAAATCGTTTCGTCACCGTTACGGGTCGAAAGGATGCGGTAAATGTAAAAGTTGATTTCTTCATCAATGAAACGGACTCCACCGTCACCCATGGTGAAGTGACCGCCGCCGGTGTGCTCACTGCCGACCATCTGATTATTGAAGGGTGCGCTGGACGGATTGTCGGGCGTCCCGTTCAAACGTACGACGAGCTGACGGGCGTCGTAGAGGGCCTTTCCGTAATTGTTAGAGCCGAGGAACCAGTTCCGCGTCAGGCACGTGCCGTTCGAGCCGCCAGTGGCGTTCCAGCGGTAGTTCTTCAGGTTGATCGCGCTGCGCGGTGTCGTTTCGAGAAGCATGAATGTGTTCGACAGGCCGTCTTTCACGGTTTGGATCTTCACGGACTCGCCCCACATAAACATTCCGTTGCGGGCGATGGTACTTTCACTCTCAGCCGGTTCCACATCGGTCGTTGTTTTGTACGTATTGGAGTCTTTGGGGTCTTTTCCGCTGTTATCGCTCGAACTCCACTTCGTCCCCGCGCAGCCGGCATAGCACGAGACCGAGCCGTAAAAGTTGCCGGAAACGTCGCAGTACTTGAGCTGGGAATAGTCCGGGCAAATGTAGGCGTCCAGGATCGTCTTCATGAAAAGTTTACCCAAATCGGTGTTCTTTTTGTTTCCCTGCTGGTACTGCCACGCGTGGATGTCAAAATCGATCTGCTCGAAAAGTGGGGCCTGGTCGATGTACGGGAGAATGTAACTGCAAAGGCCGTAACTGGCGCAGCCGCTGCGCCCGCCGCGAGAATTACGGACAGGTTTCCCGGAGGAATAGTCCGTCCCATCGACCGCAGGAGGTAACTCCTTCTTCGACGACTCGAAATTGAGACAGGCCAGACCAAGCTGTTTCATTTTATTGGAACACTGCATCCGCCGCGCCGAGCCTCGCGCCATTTGAATCGCCGGAAGGAGCAGACCGACCAGCATTCCAATGATCGCTATGACGACGAGGAGTTCGACGAGTGTGAAGCCCTTTTTCATTTTGCGCATCTCTTGTTTCTCCGAAGGCAGCCAATACCGGCGAGACCCATCACCAAAAGGACCCACGCGGCCGGTTCCGGAACAGAAGGATCTCCGGAAGGATCGATTGCCGTAAGGCTCAATATATTATCCGCAAACAGTGGCGAGCTGAAGTACTGCGCGACGCTGTCCGAAAGCCGGATCGAGTTCAGATCCAGATTGTTGATCGTTCCGCCTTGCAGGAACGTGTACGTTTTACCAGCCTCCGGAATCGTATCGCCTCCGAGCCAGATCAGCGCAACCGTTGCGTCGGTAAAATCGGCCGTGCCGGTGATTTCCAAAAAATCATTTCCGGTATTACTGAAACCGAGGTTAATCGTTCCGTCCGCGTCCAGATTTCCGACGATCTTGCCCGTTCCGATCGCGCCGCTCCCCGCGCCGGGGGAGAGGATCGCGCCGCTGGCAAGCCTGACGTTCTGGGCGTTCAGCGTTCCACTCAGGTTCGTAATGCCGCCGTTGAGCTGGACCTCCGAAATGTTGGAGCTGCCCGCCGGGATGAGGTTCAGCATTCCACCGCCGGTTTTCACGATTTTGTTCGTCGCGCTGGTGTTTCCGACGAAATTGCTGTTCCTCCACGTCAGCGTTTTGTTCCCCGGCAGATCCACGTTCAGCGTGCCGTTGAGGTTCACATTGTAGTTGCCGTAGCTGCTGGCGATCGTCGCGTTCGCCCCGGAAAGTTTCACCGTCGCGCCGTCACCGAAGGTAAAACTGCAGGTTGAACTTTCAGCGTAACCTTTCGAGACTCCCGCGGCACCGAGGGTCAGGGAGTTTTTGATGTTGAAATCGTTTACGCGGTAGGTCACGATGGAACCGGTCAGGTCGTTCACCACCAGGTTCGACGAGTTGTTCATCTGCAGCTTGTCGGCCGTGATGAAATCCGCCGTTACCGTCCCGCCGGGCCGTGCGGACGATCCAAAGGTCAGCGTCTTGCCGGCCGCGTCGATCGAATTGACCGTCAGAAGGGCTTTCCCCTGGGTGGCATCCGACTGCGCGTCAAGCAAAATCGTGGCGTTCCCGTTCAGTTTGACCGCAGCGTTCAGCTTCGAGGTCGTGTTCTGCGTCACCTTGAGCGTGGCCCCTTCGTTGAGGTTGATCGTTCCCGCCGTCGTGTTGGCGGAAGTATCCACGCTCGTGAGCGTAACCGTTTTACCCTCCGCGGCGGTCAACGTCCCGGAAAGGGTCTTGAGCGTCGGGTTGAGCGTCGTGTTATCGGTCAGCGTGACTTTTGAGCCGGCATTAATATTAATGGACGGCTCCGCGCCTTCCGTAAACGTTCCGTAAGTGATCTTCCCGGAGAAATCCGCTCCCGAGTTGAAATTGGCGGTTCCCCTGGTAACGGTCAGGGCCGTGCCCATGGTCTTGCCCGCGAAATTCACCGTCCCGTTCGCCATGTCGATGGCTCCCGACTGGGTGGAGCCGGAGTTGAGCGTCAGCTTCGAGCCGCCGGTGATTTTCAGCGGGGCGGTGATGGAAACGCCGGAACTGGCGGTCAGCGTCTGGCTGCTCCCGATGGTCAGAACGCCCGTGCCGGTAATCGTGCCGGAAAGCCACGTGAGGCTTTTGTCGAGAGTCAAGTTGGAATTTCCCGCCGTGCTCAGGTTGGCGTTGATTTTCGCGTCTGTGTCCTGAACAAGAAAAGTACCGCCGGCGTCGAGTGTGACGGTTGAAAGCGTCGTCTTGGCAGTGTCCGCGTAAAGGGAAATTCCCTGGGAAGCGTCCCAGAGACGTATGATGCCGCCGTTCTGGACTTCGATCCCATCCGTGAAAACGTGCGACAGAACGTGAAGCGCGCTGCCGTCTTTCGCGTTGAAAGTGAAATTCCCCTTGGCGATGATGAGCTTTTCAATATTAAACGAGGAATTGTAGCCGGCATGGGTTTCCCCGCCGCCGCCTTGAGAGTAGGTCGTGAGCGTCCCGCCCGTAACGTTTCCCTGAAAGCGCAGACGCTGGGCATTGCACGTGGTCGCTGCGGAGCCCGAGATCTCGACGTTTGCGAAGACACCCTGCCCCATCCCGCACGTCACCGCAGAGTAAATCGCGCCCAAAGGCACGGTCGTATCAGGGATCGTGCCATTTCCCGTCCCGGAAATCGTGATGGTTTTGGAGGAGTCCCCAAGGTTGGCGCTTGCCACCGAGTTCTGAAGTGTGCCGCCGCTTTCAACGATGATGGGCCAGGAGGTTACCGACCCGGACTGGACGGTCGTTCCTGACGCAACGATCGTCTCCGCATAACCCTCGGTCGCCGGAAACAGTATCAGCGCCAGAACGGGAAGGAAAATCCAAAAACGCTTATAAAACATACTCAACTCCGAATCAAAATAATCAACATTTTTTCATTTTCTTGTGTTTTATTATACACAGGTGTCATTTCTTCGCAGTAAAAAATCTGAAAAAAATCGAAAAAAGTGAAAAAATCAGGGGAAAACCCGAGCCGTGTGTCCTCAGACTTTCCTTCTGTCCTATAATCAAGAGGAGGTGAAACCATGAGCAAACGAAATGTTCGGATCGCGTTTTGAAAGATTCGGAAGGTCGGCGTCCCTCCGAATCAATTCAGCGGGATCCAAACCGATTTCTCGGGCAATTCGGGATTTGAGTAAATTTCCACGCCATCGGCCAGAACGCGCAGGCCCACGCCGCGGTGGTACCGTTTGCCGTCTGAGTCCCACAAAATCGTGAGGTTTTTCCCGTGGTATGGCACGCGGTCGAGGCAGAAATACGGCACGCCGCGATCCACGAGCGGGAAGAACGTCAGGCCGTTTTCCAGACTCGGGCGCAGACCGATCAGACCGTTCACCACCACGTCGCAGAACGTCGAGTGATTGTAGTCTTTCCCGCGTTCGTAACCACCCTTTTGCGGCTTCCAGCCCCAGTCTTTCAGGCGCGTGCGGGCGATCCAGTCCCCCGTGAACGGGTTCAGGTTTTCGTCGATCCACGGCACGACTTTGCCATCTTCGCGCTTCCGCTGGTGGCTGTGCGCGTAGATCTGGAGCGTCTCGACGAACGCTTTCCGATGCTTCGCGGCCTGCGCTTCCTCACCGGCTTGCGCCTCCCGATTCACCAGATTCGCCAGCGCGGTGAGCGTGACCGCCGTCGAGTACGGCCAGCTCGGCCCGTTCCACTGGCACTCGTGGCCCTCGTACGAGATCACGAATTCCGGGTGCCGCTGCTCGGCGGTCGTCGGGCCGAACGGCGCGTAAAAGCCTTTCGGGTCCATGAGCTGATCCCACGCCACGGCATATTCCGCGGGCGGGAGGTTTCCCTCATCGGCGTACCACGGCGTGAAACCGTGCTCCTCGCGCACATCACGCAGGGCAAGCGGCGCGTCGGCCGTTTCCACTCTCGGCGCCACTTTGTAGAATTGGGCGTCAGGGTCCCAAAGCCGGGAATTCAGGAGTTTCTGGATCACGGCCGCTTTTTCGGCGTACTCACTGGCGAGTTCCTCCCGGCCGGCGAGCGCGGCAATGCGGGAGATCGCGAGCGTTTCCATGTACATGTATGTGTTGATCGTCGCGCGGTAGCCGTGGCCTCCGATGGAGACTTCCATCCCGTCCCGGCCGTCGATCTGCCAGAACAGACCGTTCGGGTCCCGATTCGATTTTTCCCACGCCTCGTAATTCTGGATCAGGGCGTCGAGCAGACTCACGGCCAGCCGCGAGTCGCCGGTCACCATCGCGTACTGCCAGACGGAATCGGCGATCCAGAACGAGTACGTCCGGATCGCGCCGCCGCCGTAAAGCCAGAATCGGGCGTAATCGTCGAGGATCTGGCGGTTCTGGAGCCAGCGCCCCTCGCGGAAATGGTGCCCCGCCGGGCAGGAAATGGCGTTTTCCTTTCCCGACCACGGGACTTTGGGGAGAAATTCCGTCACGACCCAGCCATCGTTCGCGGTCATTTTGAGGGCCTTGCGGAACGTCCACCAGCGAAAATACCACGTGCGCTGGATCTCCTCGTCCGGGTAGTCGAGCAGCGGAATGTTCTCCCGCATGAACTCCCAGGCCTTTTCGTTCGGGAAAGCCTGCCGGACGGTCTCTTCGTCATCCGCGTTGAACTGCTCGACGTAATGCTGAAACGCGTCGGGATCGAGCACGGCCTTCTCCTCCGCCTTGCAAACGGTGAGGAAGGAAAGGAACAGGAGGGTAAAAATAAAAGTGAGGTTTTTCATAAAAAATCCTTTGAGTGATATTTAACGCCGCCCCTGAAAGGGGAGGTGGCCCGAAGGGCCGGAGGGGTTCCGAAACTGGTGAAAATCCGTCCCGCTTCCGAAACCCCTCCACCGCTTCCGCGGTCCCCCTCCCCTTTCAGGGGAGGCTTCTTGCGTGTTTAAAACCCCAAATATTTTCCTTCGTGCGTCACCAGCCCGATTTGCTCCACGCCGCCGTTGCGGCCATTATACCACAGAAGCCAGCGGTCGGCTTTCTCGTCGTAGATCACGAACGGTTTGTAACACGCCGAGGCATCCCATTTTCCTTCGTCCGGGCCGATGATCGGATTGGCGGCGTTGCGGACCCAGCCGGTCTGGCCGTCTTTCGAGCGGGCAATGCCGATGCGGGCGAGGTGCTCGTTTTCGAAGCCGATGTAGAACATCAGGTACTCGCCCTCCCACGGGAAGACCTGGCAGGCGGTGACTTTATGCTGTTCCCACGCAGTGTTCGGGTCGGCGGCGAAAACCGGGTTTCCGGCCCGTTTCGTCCAGCGGAGCCCATCCGGGCTGGTGGCGTAACCGATCGCGTTCGGCTCGTACTGCTCGCCGCCGGAGTACCACATCTGGAAGAGTTTCGCCTCCTCGTTCCAGAGCACGTGCGGGCACATCACCGCGACCTTTTCCCACGGCTCTTCCGCGACCATGACCGGGTCTTTCTGCACGCGCGTCCAGTGGATCCCGTCGGGGCTTTCCGCCATGCCGATGCGTGACTCATTCTGAGTCTGGCCGGTGTACCACATGAAATATTTGCCGTCTTTCTTCACGACGGACGCCCGATTCAGGCGGATCTCCCAGCCGCAGGAGGGGTCGGGGGCGAGCACGATCAGCGGCTCGGACCAGTGTGCGCCGTCCCGGGATTCGGTGTAGCCGATGGACGCTTTGGTCCGCCAGGAAAACCACATTTTGTACAGATCGCCATCTTTCAGGAGGGTGACGTCGAAGCAGACGCCCAGATCGCCGCCCAGCACGGGGTTTTCCGGGTACTTGACCCACCCGCCGTTCGTCCCGGCCTGAACGACCGCCGCGGCAAACACAAACACGAAAACCAAAACAAAGGAAAGGAAGAATTTTTTCATGGGATTCAATGGGGGATTAAAGGAACGAATAATCATTTTTTCCTGTATCGGCACGGGGGATTGCTCGGGCAGACCCATTTAAATTCGACATGCCGACCGTCGTGAACCTCGACGAGGTCCATCATCCGGCCGCAAATCGGGCAGTACTCCACGTTCAGCGGGAGCGGCTCGCCCTTTTCGAGTTTTTCCTGGCAGCTCACGCAGTACTTCGCGTCTGGAACGTACTCCAACCGTTTGCGGGGAATCACATTTCTGCACCCGAGGCACCGGCGTTCATCCTGGTCCGAGAAATCGTCCGTCACAACCGAAATTTTGAGCCGCGTCCCCCCACATTCCGGGCAGACGTAGCGGTCCGTCAGACTGTGGAAGAGCTCGTAAACCAGCTCGTCGTCGATTTTGTGGGTCGGCTTGAAAACCCGGTATTTTACGAGCCAGTCGAAGATACCGTTCAGGTCCAGAAGCGTTTCCCAGCCGCACTGGGTACATTCGATTTTGCGGTATTCAGCGGATTCCGTGTGCATTTTGGTCCCTCCTTTCCTTAATATACAGAAAATCCCGGGGCCGTCAAGCGGGGGGGCTTTTCGATTCGGAGGGCCGGCGTCCCGCCGGTCAAGTTAATTGCTTTACGCTTTTCCCTCTTCATACA
>JAFTCU010000249.1 GCA_017454585.1 Thermoguttaceae bacterium
GATCCCCCAGCCCAGTCCGGAGTTTCCGCCGCGGGAGGTGACCGTCGCGGAGTCTTTGATCAGGATGTACGTCTTGGCGCTCATGGCGGCCCACCACTCGTTGCAGGCAAATGAGCTTTCGCCGCCGAACGTGAAGTACTCAGCGTAATCGCCTTCACGCGGTGCCGTGTAATTGGTGCTGGTATTTATGCCGCCCCAGAAGTTTCCGCTGATGTCAACCTGCGCATTGTCGGAAAGCGTCATTTTTACCAGACCGGGGGAGTTCGCTTTCTGCACATTATCGAACGTGTAGAACGTTCCGTTGACCGTCCATTTGGAGTTTCCGCTCATCGTCAGCTCGCCGGTCGCGGTGTCGGCGCCTCCGACTCCCGTGTAGCCGGGGCGGAAGTTTCCGGTCGTCAGTTCCGCGGTGCCGGAAAGGTTCACGACCCCGTGCGCCACCTGATCCATGTAACCGATGATGAAGTTTTTTCCGTTCGTGGTCCACGTGCCGGCGCTCATGTTGACCGTGGCCAGCCCGTGCTGACCGACGCGGACTTCCTGCGTGCTGAGCGTGGCCGTGCCGGAAATATTCACCTCGGCGGTGCCGTCATCATTGTCGGCCATGTAGAACGTTCCGGCCGCAGGCGTAATATTGAATGAACCGCCGGAAAGGTTCAAGACCGATTTCGCGCCGGCCTGTGTCGAGAGCAGAATTCGCGGCGAAGTGTTGTCCACGCCGGTGTAGTTCATTGTGCCGCCGGTCTGGGTGAATGTTCCGGTCCCGTTGGCCGTGTTGCCCATGAGGAACGTGTTCGTGACGTTCAGTTCACCGCTCGCCAGCGTAACGGCTCCGGAAGCGTCGGCCTTGTTCCCGATGTTCAGGTTCGCAATGTTCACGGTTCCGCCGTTGATGCCGAAATTCCCGGACTGGCCGTTAAAGGTCGTGACGTTCAGGGTTCCGCCCGCCTCGATGGATTCATTCTCACCGACGGAGTTGTAGGTTTTGACGGTCATCGTGGCGGAGTCTTTCAGCGTGAACGTGCCTTTGCCGGTATAGTTCTCGACGTTCGCGGTGGCGCCGTCCTTGATCTCGATCAGACCCGAATTGTAAATGTTGCCGGTGGCGGTCAGCGTGGAGCCCGAGCCGGAAAGGTAGTACTGGCGGGTCAGGTTCGGGTTGGGGATCGGATCGGCCGACCATGAGCCTAACACAAAATTGGTGACTTTCAGCTCGCCGCCGGTGTGCTGGAAGATCTGGTTCGAGCCGCTCTGGCCGATGTAGAACGTCGGGGCCTGGATCAAGCCGCCCTGGAGTTCCAGAAGGGACCCGGCCGAACTGCCGCCCCAGCCGATTCCGGAGTTGCCGGACTTGGAGATCACCTGCGCGTTGTCCTTCACGATGATGTGCGACTTGGCGCTCATGGCGACCCACCACTCGCCCGAGATGGTCGTCACGCTGTTTCCGCCGAACGTGAGATTCGCGCAGTACGTTTCCCCCTCGATCTGGCTGTTCGGGCCGGTGTCGTTGTTACCGCCCCAGAAATTCCCGGTGACGTTCAGCTGTGCGTTGTCGGTCATCGTGAAATTGAAGAGGGCCGGGCCGGAACCGTTCAAACCCTTGAAGGGGACGAAACCACCGGGGAGGTTCACGACGGAATCCTGTCCCAAAGTCAGATCCACGGCAGCGTTCTGGTAGCCGGCCGGAGTAAACTGGTTGGAATTCGTGACTGTCGCGCTGGTGATGGTTCCGGGATTTTCTTTGGTCGGCGTACCATTGGACCAGTACGTGCCGTCAAGCAAGTCGGCGACCGTCACTTCACTTCCACCGTTCCAGACCGTCGCGGCCTTCAGAGAAACTGCGGGAACACAAAGGGCTGCGAGCAGCAATAAAACGGAAATACGTGAACGTTTCATTTTCAAATGGTGAATTATGAATTGTGAATTATGAATGGATTTTGAGTTTTTGAGCGGCGAGGGTGAAAAAATCGCAGCGAAAAAACTTTCTGATTACATTATATTAATTTTACGTCAGTCGAAGGGTTTGTCAAGAAAATTTTTGAAGATTTTTAGAATTTTTAGAAAAAATCAGGGACGGCGCGCGGGGCGTCGTCCCTGAAAAGGATTGGTGAAGGGTTTTTCCCGCTTCTGCGGCCGGCCCTCCAAATTAATGAAGCGGCCGGCGGGGCGTCGCCCCTCCGAATTAACGACGCTGGAAGCGTTGTCCCCGAATTTTTAGTTCTGCTGACGGGCGTTCAGCTTGCCGTACTTGACGGCTTCTTCCGGATCCGGCTCGAAAGCGGCGGCTTCTTCAGCGGTCGGAACGGCCAGCGGACGAACGACGCGGAAACCGGTTTCGTGAGCGGAAGACTCGTACCAGATGCTCTTCGGGATCTGCGGGTCGTCCTGGTTCCAGGATTTGTTGGAGCCGAAACGGCTGGCGCTGCGGAGATTTTCCTTGTCATCGTACCAGGAACCGCCGCGGGCGACCGTGCTGTACCGTTTGCGGCCGTCTTTGCTGTAGTACGGATTGTCCAGCGCACCGTCAGCGCCTTCGGTCATGGTCGTGTAGCTTTTGACCGAATACTGGTCTTCGCACCACTCGCGGACGTTGCCGTGCATATCATACAGACCCCACGCATTCGGTTCTTTGGTGCCGACTTCGTGATATTTGTCATCCGAGTTGTCATAATACCAGGCGTATTTGTCGATGTCTTTGACATCACCGAAGCTGTAGGGCGTATCCGAACCGGCGCGGCAGGCGTATTCCCACTCGGCTTCGGTCGGCAGACGGTAGTAACGGCCGGTTTTGGCGGTCAGCCACTTGCAGTACATCTGCGCGGCGTAGAACGACATCGCGATGGCCGGGCACTTGTCCTTGCCCATGTCGAACGTCATGTCGGTGTACGGCGGGGTCGGACGAATGATGCCGTCGGCGACCTTTTCGAGTTCACCATCCTGGAAATTGTTGGATTCGCGGATCTGCTTCTCGAGACGGGCGGACCAGGCTTCGTATTCGGCCCAGGTCACTTCGCATTTGCCCATCCAGAAAGCGTTGACTTTGACTTCGTGCTGGGGGGTTTCGGACGCGTTGTCGATTCCCATGGATTCATCAGCCTCGACGCCGTAATTGTCGAGTTCTTCTTCAGTGGCGCCCATCATGAAAGTACCGCTTTTGATCGGGACCATATCGAACGTGATGTCCGTGCCGGCGATTTTTTCGGTGTAGGGTTTCATCTCATCTTCGGTCGCGGCGTCGGCGTTTTCCACCGGAGCGGCTTTTTCGAACTTGGAGAGCCAGTCGATCGTGTTGACCTGCCACGGACGCACTTCGTCCTGAGCCATGGCGAAAGCGGCGATTCCAGCCAGAACGGCGCAGGAAATCAGACCACAAAGAATTTGGCGAGTTTTGAGCATAAAAATCTCCTCTAACGGGGAAAGGGGTTAATAATTTTCCCTTTATTATACTCAATTTTTCGTTTTTGACTAGGGGGCAGGACAAATTTTCACGAAATGTCCCGATATTTGTTTGAAAATTTTTTTCAAAGCCCTTGACTTTTGGGAATTATCATTTAAAATAAAAAGGAATAATTTGTTTTTGTAGAGGGGGTAAACAATGCCAAACGAAAATGTGTATCAAAAATACCTGGGAATTGCCATAAACGGAAAACCCGACCACTACACTCTCCTTGGTGTGCCTTTCAAAGAATCCAATCCAGATACCATTGCCGCGGCGGCAAGACAGAGGAAAGAAATTCTCGCCCTGCAGGAAACTCCCGAAAATCAGACGGAAATTCAGCTTCTGATTTCGGAAATCAAGCATGCGCGTGATTGCCTCCTGGACGATAAAGCGCGCAAACAGTATGAATTCGATTTTTTGTTGAACCGTTCGGTGGAGGAGAAAAACGCTTCTCCCAGCCAGCCCCGTCTGGAACTGGATTCTGATCCGACACCGACCCCTCCGGCTCCGTCCCCCGTGTCGTCGTCCATCCCGAATCCGGCACCAACACAGGACCCGTTCGGGTTTATGTCTGCCCCGGCTCCTCAGCCCGCTGCTGGCCCTGCGCCAATGGACCCGTTTGCGTTTGGTTCGGCTCCGGCTCCTCAGCCCGCTCCTGGCCCTGCGCCAATGGACCCGTTTGCGTTTGGTTCGGCTCCAGCTCCTCAGCCCGCTCCTGGCCCTGCGCCAATGGACCCATTTGCGTTTGGTTCGGCTCCGGCCCCCCAGCCCGCTCCTGGCCCTGCGCCAATGGACCCGTTTGCGTTTGGTTCGGCTCCGGCCCCCCAGCCCGCTCCTGGCCCTGCGCCAATGGACCCGTTTGCGTTTGGTTCGGCTCCAGCCCCCCAGCCCGCTCCACCGGTGAATTCCTACGCTCCGGCTCCGCCCCGGACCTCGGGTGGTCATTCCGGTTCTTCGTCTTCCCGCAGCAAGGCGCAGAAAAAAGACAACACGCCGCTGATTATCGCAATCGTGGCAGGCGTGGCGATCCTGTTGCTTCTTTTGTGGAATATCGGTTACAACTCGCCGAGGAAACAGGCGGAACGTCTGTACAATCAGGCGGTGACTGCTGTGAACAGCTACCGCTACGACGAGGCCCGGGATTTGCTTGACCGCGCGATCGCTTTGGACAAGCAGGAAACGTATGTCAAATATCGGGCTGATATTGACAGAAGACAGAAGAATCACGAGTACACTGAGCGTCATCGTAAGGCTCGTGAGGCGGATGATTATGACGATTACTCGTTTTAACGAAAACAGAAGTTTCCTTTTGTGCTTGAATCAGGTATAAAATCATGAGAATTATCCGATTTATTTTTTTCGTGTGTTTTATTTTCATCCTTCTTTTGGCGGGTTTTGTTGCCTGGTTTTGTACCGGCTCTTTTGTATATCAGAACTCGATGCAGAAGGAATTCGTCATCGACGCTCCGATTTCGGTGGTCTGCAAGCGTGCGATGAATATTAAACCCAAACCGGAGAGTGAAGATCGCCATTTCCCTAAAATCGACATGAAGCAGGCGGCGAAGAACTATTCTCTCGGCAAGCCAATCGAGATTGAGTTTGAGCATCCAAAACTTGGGCCCATTAAGGCGGGGATCCAAATCAATCTGGAAGCGGAACCAAACTCGTTAAAAATCCGCGGGAAGGTCGTTTCGCTTGATCCGAGTCAGATCAAAAAGTTCGGGAAGACGGTCGCCGACATTGAAAACTTTACTTTCGCGCTGAAAATCGCCGCTAAAGACGCAACCGGGGGCAATCTTGGGTTTATGAGTCTTCTTTCCAATTCAGGTCAAACGGTTCTGGAGCTTACTTCAGATTCGGACGTGCGGGTTCACTTCCGCGAATTGGGAATTTTGCGTTCCCGGATAGATGGAATGGCGGCAAAGACTCAGCGTGAAATCGTTCAGGAAGTCGAAAAATTCCTGGATGAAAACCTTCGGAAGCCGGGCGAGGAAGAGCTGACCCAGCAGAATGGCGCAGAGGATAAGGTTTCCAGGGGATTGAATTTCCTGAATCGGTTGAATCAGGGAGCGAAGGCGGTCATGAAAGACAGCTCAAAAAATGCTGAACCTCCAAAGCAAACTGCCACCGTGAATGACGATGACATCGATGTTTCGGTACTGGATGAGGAATGAAATTTTCCTGATCCACGATGAGGTTGGAAGTATCATCCCCATATCCCTCCCTTGAGAAAATCCCCGTTTGCTTTACAATAACGGGGATTTGTTATTAAGATCCCACTAAATTTGGTCGTTTTTGTTATATGTTTGCGCGTTTTTTTATAGATCGTCCGATTTTCGCGTGTGTGATCTCGGTCGTGATCGTCATTCTGGGAATTCTATCGTATATTTCTCTCCCAATGACACTTTTCCCCACCATCGCCCCGCCGACGATTTACGTCCGGGCGTCTTACCCGGGCGCCTCGCCTGAAACGGTTGCAGAAACGGTTGCGGTCCCGCTCGAAGAACAGATCAACGGTGTCGAGGATATGCTCTACATGACGACGAACTGCACGAACGGCCAGGTCGCCATCGCTGTCACGTTCAAGGTGGGGACCAATCTCGATATGGCGCAGGTACTCGTTCAGAACCGGGTTTCCATCGCGAGTCCGAAACTCCCCGCCGAGGTACGTGAGCAGGGCGTTACGACCAAGAAGCAAAGCCCGACGACGATCGTCGTGATGAGTCTTTACTCCCTGAAAAAAGGAACAGTCAGGGAAGGTTGCCAGCTCGTGAAGGACGTGGACGAAAAGGGGGAGTACTACCACGAAAAAGAGTTTGAAAATCCCGAGGATAACGAGCCGTACTATAAAATGCTCTACCTGAGCAACTACCTGCGGCTGAATATCCGGGATGAGATTTCCCGTGTGCCGGGCGTTGGCGACGCGTCGATCAACGGCGAGCGCGAGTACTCCATGCGCATCTGGCTCGACCCGGACGCGATGATGATCCGCCACGTTTCCGCGAAAGACGTCGTGACGGCCATTCAGAAACAGAATATTCAGGTCGCCGCGGGTCAGCTCGGTCAGCAGCCGGTTCCGCGGCCTCTGGATTTTCAGTACATTTTGCAGGCGCATGGCCGTCTGTTCGACGAGGAGGAATTCGGCCGGATCATCATCCGCACGACCGAGGACGGCGAGATCATCCGCCTGAAAGACGTGGCGCGCCTTCAGCTTCACTCCAAGATGCTCGACGTGGTGGACTTTCTGGAGGGTGACCTGGCAATCAAGGACGAGGAGCACATCCAGCCGGACGGTACATTTCGCCGCGAGATCTACCACAACACGGAGATGTGCACGCTGCAGATCTCCCAGCTCCCGGGAGCGAACGCGATCCAGACGGCCAAAGCGGTCCGTTTGAAACTCCTTGAGCTGGAAAAATCCTTCCCTCCGGGGCTTAAATACACGATCGGCTACGACGTGACGCCGTTCATTTCCGAGTCGGTCCACGAGGTGCAGAAATCCCTGCGTGACGCGATTCTTCTCGTCGCACTGGTCGTGGTTTTGTTCCTTCAGTCGTGGCGAGCGGCGGTGATCCCGCTTCTGGCCGTTCCGGTTTCGCTCATCGGGACGTTCATCGCCATGGCCGGCTTCGGTTTCTCGCTGAATAACCTCTCACTTTTCGGTCTGGTTTTGGCCATCGGGATCGTGGTGGACGACGCGATCGTGGTGGTGGAAAACGTGGAGCGTCACCTTGAGGAGGGCCTTTCGCCTCGTGACGCCGCGCGAAAAGCCATGGACGAAGTCTCCGGCGCGCTGGTCGCCATCGCTCTGGTTTTGAGCTGCGTGTTCGTGCCGTGCGCGTTCCTGACCGGGGTGACGGGGGCGTTCTTCAAGCAGTTCGCCCTGACGATTGCGGTCTCGACGATCATTTCGGCCTTCAACTCGCTGACGCTTTCCCCGGCGCTGGCGGCGCTGCTCCTCAAGCCGAAATCGGCCAAGCGCAACCCGCTCACGTGGCTGATCGACGTTACGATCGGCTGGTTCTTCCGTCTCTTTAACTGGACGTTCGACCTGGCGACGAACATTTACATCCGTTTCGTCCGGATATTCCTACGGCTGAGTTTCATCGTGGTGATCCTCTACGGCGGGCTTCTGTACCTGACGTACGACACTTTCAGAACCACGCCGACCGGTTTCGTGACTCCGATGGACCGCGGCTACCTGCAGTGCTTCGTGATGCTTCCCGATTCGGCCTCCCTGAACCGGACGATCGAGGTTTGCCGCAAATTCCAGCGCATCTGCTTCGGCGACCCGGACGACCCGAACAGCAAACCGATCCCGGGCGTGCGTTTCTGCTCGAGCGTGGACGGCGTTTCGTTCCTCGTTTCGGGCTTCATGGCGAACATGGGGTCCGTCACGATCCTGCTCGACCCGATCGAGGAGCGCAAGGCTTCCGGCATCACCGACATGATGGTCCGTGACGAGCTGATGCGGCGCGCCGAGAAAGAAATTCCCGAGGCCCGAATTCTCGTGAACCGACCCGCTCCGGTCGATGGCATGGGAAAAGGCTCCTCTTCCGGGTTCAAACTTCAGATCCAGGACCGTGGAAACCTGGGGCTCGAGGCCCTTCAGAAAATCACCGAGGACATCGTGGAGCTGGGAAACGCCAGCCCGATCTGCAAAAACCTCCAGACGCAGTTCCGCGCGAGCACGCCGATGAAGTACATCGACGTGGACCGTGAAAAGGCGCAGGACATGGGGGTCGAAATGGACGAGATCTTCACCGCGCTTCAGGTCTTTCTGGGGTCCCGGTACGTGAACGACATGACGTTCCTCGGGCGAAACTTCCAGGTGAAAGTCCAGGCCGACGCCCAGTTCCGCGCCGAGGACAAAAACCTGAACCGGATCCACGTGAAAAACTCGCGGGGGGAAATGGTTCCGCTGGGCTCCATCTGCTCGGTGAAGGACGTTCCCGGCCCGATCACAGTGACGCACTACAACATGTACCCGGCCGCGGCCATTACGGGCGAAGCGGATTCCGGATTCAGCTCGGGCGAGGCGCTTCAGGAGATGGAAAAGATCTGCGAGAGCAACCTCCCGCAGGGCATGTGGTATGAGTGGTCCGAAATGTCGCTGCTCGAACGCACGGCGGGGAACTCTGCGATGTACGTCTTTTTCTTTGCCGTTTTGTTCGTGTTCCTCGTTCTGGCTGCGCAGTACGAGTCGCTGGTTCTGCCGCTGGCGATCATTCTGGTCGTACCGATGTGCCTGCTCAGCTCGCTGACGGGCGTGCGGATGGAGGGGCTCGACATGAATATTTTCACCC
Organism: Thermoguttaceae bacterium; assembly: GCA_017454585.1. Next base: position 8,746 of record JAFTCU010000249.1, read on the forward strand.
AGATCGGCTTCCTGGTTCTGGTGGGGCTGGCCTGCAAAAACGCGATTCTGATCGTGGAATTCGCAAAAGTGAAGCAGGACGAAGGGCTGACCCGGTTCGAGGCGGCCGTGGAAGCGTGCCGGTTGCGCCTGCGCCCGATTTTAATGACGTCGCTGGCTTTCATCCTCGGCGTGGTCCCGCTCCTCTTCGCGAAGGGGGCCGGGCACGAAATGCGCTTCACCCTCGGCGTGGCGGTCTTTTCCGGAATGCTCGGCGTGACGCTCTTCGGGATTTTCCTCACCCCGGTGTTTTATTCGGTGATCATGATGATTTTCGGCAGACGGAAGAAAACGGAACCGTCAACCCCATCCACCAAAGCCAAAGAATAAGGTAAATTTTTAGGTAAAAATGATGAATTCAACGAAAATACTTTTTTCCCTCCTTTTGGTCACCCTCATTTTAACAGGCTGCGAAAAAGATGAGTCGCCCGCAGTCCTTGAAACTCATTCCGAGGTCGTGAAGCCGATCGAGGCGCACGTTATTCATCCATCGACGCGTGAAGTCGTGGATTACGAGGAATTTACCGGTCGAATCATGCCTTACGACGAGGTGGACGTTCGGCCCCAGGTCACGGGGACGCTGCTCTACTGTTCGTTTAAGGAGGGGGCCAGAATGCGCGTCGATCCCCAGACCGGCAAACTGAATGCCGAGAAGGAACCGGAACTGAAATTCCGTGAAGGCGATGAGGTTCAGGAGGGGGAGCTTCTGTTTGAGATCGACCAGGACGTTTACCTCACGACGCTGCACAGCGCAGAGGGGGAACTTCAGGTGCTCGAGGCCCGAAAGCGCCGTCTGGAAAACGAGAAAAAACGTGCCGACAAACTGCGCCCGAGCGGGGCCATTTCGGCCGAGGAGTACGACGCGGCGGTCTTTAGCCTTCAGGAGTGCGAAGCGGAAATCGCCACCACGAAAGCCAAGATCCAAAAGGCTGCTTTGGACGTGAGCTACACGAAAATTTACGCGCCGATTTCCGGTTACCTGTGCAAATCGGAGGTTTCGGTCGGGAACCTCGTGCAGGCGAACTCCTCGTCGAACTCCACAACGCTCGTGCATATCGTGAAGCTCGACCCGATTTTCATTAATATTAATATTGACGAGCAAACGGCCCAGCTCCTGAAACGCCTGGCCGACGAGCGCCGGGAGAAAAACCCAAAGGCGAATTTGGACCTGGAGGTGGAATTCCGCCTTTCGGACGAGAAGGAATTCACGCACAAAGCCAAAATCGACTACGTGACACCGACTCTTTCGCAGAGCACCGGTACACGTTTGGTTCGGGCAGTCTGTGAAAACCCGAAAACGGCCAGCGGAGAACGTATGTTTCAGCCGGGAATGACGGTCCACGCCCGAATTTCCACGACGGAAAAGTATGATGGGATCCTGATTCCTGAAGCAACATTAAATATGAATCAGGCTATTCATTTCGTGTACCTGTGGGACCCGGCGACCGGTATGCCGAAGATCCGGAACGTTGAACTTGGCCCGCTCCAGTCGGACAATATGCGCGTGATCCGCTCCGGCCTGAGCGAAGAAGACCAGATCGTTGCGGACAATTTGCTGCGCGTGCGACTGGATCGACCGGTGAAACCGATTGAGGAATGAATAATGAAGAACGAATAACGAATAATGAGGAGAATGAGTTCAACCTCCAGCGGGTAAAATACCAGTCCAAGGTCAAAATCTTTCTCCCCATTATTCGTTATTCGTTATTCATTATTCGTTTTTTTGTGGCTCGCCAAAATTTTTTTCGTTTTCCCCCCCTTTCC
>JAFTCU010000250.1 GCA_017454585.1 Thermoguttaceae bacterium
ATCCCGCCTTTCGGAACCTCGCACTTGAGCGGCTCTTTCGCGCCGAGTTTTTCGCTCTCGCCGCTCTGGAGGTCGCGCACTTTGACGCTTTTCCGGAATGGAAGCCGAACGGTCGTTTTGGGCGGCGCGCCCGCGTAATTGCCGAGCAAAAGGAGCATTTCGTTTTTGGTGCCCCAAGCCGAGACGAGGAAGTCTTTCTGGAGGCACTTCACCGTTTCGATCTTTTCTCCCTCAAGGAGGAGTTTCTCGTAGGGGCGAAGCTCCGCGAGCGCCTTGGCGTGGAAGTAAAAATCCAACGGCGTGTCGAAGTCCTGGAAGCAGTAATACGTGATCCCCCGCGCGCCGTTCAGGAACGATTCAAGGACCAGCGCCTCCATTTTGGCCGGATCGAACTCGCCGTAGCAGCCAGCAGAAAGCCACGGGACGATCTCGCGGTTCCCGAGCAATTGGTGGTCTTCCGAGATCGTTTCATGAACGACCTGACCGCGGCCCATGCAGTAAAGTGACGGCATGCTAAAGTCGATCTCGCTTGGGTAAATGTCCGAGAAACGCTCGATCGCGCGGGTTGGAGATTTCGGGTGACGGCCGTACGAGCCGATTTTCGGCGTGGGGATCCCGGCCTCTTTCGCGCCCTGAACCACCGCCTCATGCAGGGCGTGCATGACTTCTTTACCCTGACTGAAGATGAACTCTTCCAGCGTCAGATCCGGCTCGGCTTTCTGCGCTTCCCTGAATTTGGCCTGGCACCGCGTACATGTCTGCGCGTTATACATCGCGTGCTCCCAGCATTCAATGTCGAAGAAGACCTCGTCCGGTTTGGAAAGGCGGACGCACCGCGCGACGCGCTGCATTTCGGCCTCGAAAAACTCACCGCGGTAGCACGGGCACAGGTCGTGGAGCTGCTTGCCCGGCACCTGGCAGAACATTTCATGGCCGTCCGGTTTTCCGGAGATCATGACGTGGAGCGGGGACTCGTTCATCACGATCCCGAAGCCGTTCTTGCGGGCCTGGACCAGGTATTCCGCGAACGGGGCGGCCTCTTCGTCCGTTTTCGGCCAGTTTCGCGGGAAGGTCGGCACGACGTTGAACCCCAATTTCCGGTAGTTCGTGAAAAAGTCCGGCCATTCTTTCTGCCAGTGGTCGTCCATCCAGGCCAGCGAAATTTTGATTTTCTCAAACGGCGGGAACTCTTTCAGCTCCTCGACGCGGATCGGAAGCGCCGTCTCGAACTGCTTCACGCCGCCGACCAGGGCGTAAATCCTGGCCGTGGCGGTCTTTTCAAAACCCGCTTTCTTCGTGTGCAGATAAACCGGCGGAATGATGTTTTTCGTGCCCGATTTCCGGGACGGAATGATCCACTGGTTCGGCTTTTCTCCGGGCTTCGCGATTTCCTGAGCGTTCACGAATTCGATCCCCTCGGGGAGTTCGATCCCCATTTCGACCGGGGTTTTCGGGTCGAAACCGGGGTCACGCAGGTCGTTCAGCTTGAAATGCTGCGGAAGCGTCAGCCCACGGACGAGGCCAAGCTCGGGCCAGCGCGCCGTCGCCACGACCCCCTCGAGCGGGAACGGAACGGCCGTCTGCTTCTTCATTTCCTCATCGTTCCGCTTGACCAGACCGGGCTTCTGCGCCTTCAAAATGACCATTTCGTCCGAGAAAACGCTTCCCGTGGAGCCGACGATCTTCAGGATTACGTACCGGCCCGTCGCGCGGACGGGGAGCTCGAACGGGTACATGCGCGTCTCGTATTTGTCGCCGCTTTCGTCGAGGTAGTACGTGTGCTTCCAATCGCACTGCTCGGCCTCGTTCGGCATGAGTTTCGTCATTCCGAACGCCTGGCGGAAGAGCTTCCCGTCGTCGGAAAGCCAGACCTGAAATTCCTGCGGGTACTGGAACGTGTGCGCCGTGCCCCCCAGCAGCCGGATCACGACCCGGTCGATCGGCTCGGGCTTTTCCAGGTCGATCATGATCAGGCGCTCCAGCCCTTCGACCAGGTACCAGCCGACCGCCTTCGCGGCAAACCAGACGTGGTCGTTCTTGGAATTGGTGATCTCGCCGTCGGTCAGGTCAAATTCATCGGAATCGCCTGCGACCGTCAGCCTGTAGTCCGGTTTCGGGACCAGCTTGACTTTCTTCCCCAGCGCGAGGTTTTCTCCCTGGGACCGCTGGGCCCAAAGGTCACGCAGGGCCTGGATCTCTTCCGGCGTCTGAGCCTGAAGGAACGGCCCCAAAACCAGTGAAACGGCAAAAACGAAACAAAATGAAAAACTTCGGAGCATGATTTCTCGTTCCTGATGATTTCGGGTTTATGGTCTTTCACTTATTACGACTCGCGCGGCTTTTGCGGCCTTTTCCATCGCGGCGCGGTAATTTTCCGGTGTACGTTCCAGCGTAGGTATGAGGTCGGCCAGCTTCGAGTCGAGCAGTTTCCCGCGCAGTCCGTTGACCGACTTGGGAAATTCCGGCGGAAGAGTAAATTCCGAAACGTCGCCGCGTTTCAGCCGGTCGCTTGCCCAGTCGAGGAAGACTTTCAGGCTCGGCTCGTACCAGTGCGCCATCAGCTCGTACTGGTGCGACTCGCAGTAGCCGCACGACGCATTATCGATCAGGACGCGGTCAAAGTCCGGGTTCTGGATCTTCTCGACCCGGTTCATTCCTTCCAGCGTCTCGTACATCGAGTAGTCGGAATGGAGCGCCAGCATGTCGTGCATCGCACCAAGCAGTTCGGCGTAAGCATCGACCCGTTTTTGAACTTCCTCGGCGGGGATTTTTCCCTCGCGCCAGTCGTGCATCGCCGCCATGAGCGAAACACGGGCGAGCGTCAGGAGCCGGTCGCACGTCGTGCGCGCCAGGTCGATCACGTCGCGGCGGATGAACGGGTCGTTCCACTCCAGAGCGGCCAGACGGTCGAAAATCTCGGGCGCTTTTTCAAGTCTGGGGCGCTGACTGCTCGCATTGCTCCGCCAGATGTCCGGCGTGTTGAGCTTCGTCGTGCCGTTGAGCATCCTGTGGGCCTGAGACCAAAAATTCCCGCCCCAGCCGAGCATTTGGGAAATGGGCAGCACGTCGAGCCAGATCGCGTTCAGGGCTTCCGCCTGCGAGCCGTAGCGCTGGGCGCAGAACTCGCTCAGAAGCTCCTCGGTCGTTTTGACTCCGGGGCGCCAGGCGTTCGAAGTGAAGTAGTGGAGCACGAAAATGTCCGCGTGGGAGTTTTCCGGCCAGAGAATGTACCCACGGCAGTACGGATCGTCCACGATCAGTTTCTGGCGCTGCTCGATTACGGAATAATTCGTCCGAATGTCCTGGCCGTTTTCGTACGCCTGGAAGATCCCGAACGTGTAGGGGAATTTCCCGATCACGCCCCACTGGGTGAAATTGCTCCCCACGTTTCCGAAAACGTCGTAAGCGGCGTCCGCCTCGTAGTCCCAAAGGATCGTTTTTTCCGGGTCGAGCTGGCCGATGAACTCCTGAACCTCTTTCGCCGTCCACGTGGAATAAAAGTCCCACCCGGCGAGCAGCAGCGGCGCGTTCGGGTAGTGCGTCCGCAAATTATCGATCAGGCGGCGGTAGGCGTAGAGCTTCATCTTCAGGTTCTCGGCGCGGTCTTTGTAGCAGTTGCGCTCCGCGATCCCGATCGTGTGGAAAAGCTCGGGTTTCCCGTAATTATCGACGTGCGCCTGGGTCAGTTTCCAGTA
>JAFTCU010000251.1 GCA_017454585.1 Thermoguttaceae bacterium
GAGCTGGTTGAGGAGGAGCTTCAGGAGCGTGCTTTTCCCGGCCCCGTTGGAGCCGATGATGACCGCGAAATCCCCGGCGTTCACCTGGAACGAAACATCGTCGAGGAGCGGCACTTCACGGCGCCACGAAAAAGTTAAGTGGGCAACATTAATCATTACACTAAACCTTTGTAATGAATAATGAATAACGAATAACGAATAATGAGAAGAAAGAGTTTAACCCGTTATTCGTTATTCATTATTCGTTCAATTTTAACTGAGCGATGTTTTCCCTCATCACAGAAAAGTAGTCCGCCCCCGCGTCAAGCTGGGCCTGCGTGAGAGTTTCGAGTGAAGAAAGAACGCCGACTTTCACACCCGTTTCGCGGGAAATCGTCTCGGCCCCTTTCGAGCTTTCTGAGGAAACTGCGTAAATGACCGGGATCTGGTTTTCCTTGATGAACGCGATGATCTTCACCATCTGCGCAGGCGACGGGTCGGAGTACGCGCTGTACCCCTCCAGCGCGACCTGTTCCAGCCCGTAATCGCGGCACAAGTACCAGAACGCGCTGTGCGCCACGACCAGCTTCCGGTTCTTCAGGTCCTTCGTGACGGCCTGGAACTCCGCGTCCAGAGCGTCGCACTCGGCCTCGTACTTCGCTGCGTTCGCCCGGTATTTTTCGGCATTTTTCGGGTCCAGCTCGCTGAAGAAATCGGTCAGATCGGTCAGGATCTTCTTCATGTTGCGGGCGGAAAGCCAAATATGCGGGTCCGCACCGTGATCGTGGTCGTGATGGTCGTGCGCATCGTGGTCATGGTGGTCGTGGTCGTGATCGTGATGATCGTGCGCATCGTGGTCGTGATGGTCGTGGTGATCATGTGCGTCGTGATCATCGTCCGCGTCGTGATGATGACCGCAGGAACACTCATGAGTTCCGCCGAGTTCGACCGAGTTGGCGGCGACAAAAACCGGGATCTTGCGTTTTTTGAGCATGGGCTGGATTTTTTCGGTCCACTCCTCCAGCTCGGCGCCGTTCATGAGGAATGCGTCGGCCCGCGTCATTTCGAGGACCTTTTTCGGCGTCGGCTCCCAGCTGTGCACGTCGGCCCCGGGCGGCATGACGCACACGACGTCCATCTCGTCGCCGACGATTTTCTGAGCGAAATCGGCCAGAAGGTAAAAACTCGCGCAGACCGTCTTCCGACCGTTCCTGACGTTCTTCGGAACCATCTCGCAGCTGCATGCCAGACAGAGCGCCATCAGACCGATCAAAAGAGCCGAAATGATGTGAAATTTAGACCAGAACATAAAATTCCCCCCTTATTTTCTCGATGATTCCTAAATTATACTGAATTAAAGAGGAAATACAAGGGGGGGGAAATTAAGTGAGGAGTGAGAGGAACCCACTCCTTGTGGTTGGTCTGGATGGAAAAAGTTAGTCAGGGAAGCAATATATTCACATTCTGTGTTTCAAAACTATGCGAAATCCCAGATTGTCACGACATTTGTCTATCTCCAAAAAATCTCTATAATAGGGAGTACAGAATTTTCTTGGAGTAAGATAGCTTCCTCCACAAATTGCACACACTTTAGTCTTATTTCTAAGATTAAGAAAATCTATATATTTGGAATTATATGCACACCATTCAAAGACATTTCCACACATATCACGAAGCCCCCATGCATTTGCCGAGTTTTGGCCTACCTTGTGGGTTCGCTGATTAGAATTTTCTGCAGACCACATTACTTGGGTAGAAAAATCGGATCCGGAATGGTGATTTCCTGCGACGCATGCATATTCCCATTGGACCTCTGTAGGTAGTCCAAATTCGAGATTCCATGCTCTTAATCTTTGAGTTCTTTGAGTTAGTCTGTTACAAAAAACGATTGCATCAAACCAACTTACCCTTTCTACCGGATTCTTGGGACGCCCAGCAAAATGGCTAGGATTATTACCCATGATACGCTGCCACATTTCTTGTGTAACTGGAGTTTCCAACATCCAAAAACCGCTAATATATTCATTATGTCGAGATGAACCTTCTCCCATCATAAAGTAGCCTGATGGGCACCAACGAAATGGAAAAGGGAGATTCTCTATATATAAAATACAGCTATTTCCTGGCCTAAGGTTTTGAGAGGAGGTGAGAAAGTTGACACGTTCTTCAGTGCGTTTTCTTTCTTCTGCGGCTGCTTTGCGTCTTCTTTCTTCTTCGGCAGCTTTGCGCTTTCTTTCTGCTTCTTCAGCTTCTTTGCGCTTTCTTTCTGCTTCTTCAGCTTCTTTGCGCTTTCTTTCTGCTTCTTCAGCTTCTTTGCGCTTTCTTTCTGCTTCTTCAGCCTTCTCTTTCACCTTCTTAACTTCTGAATACAGCTCTTCCCCGAGCATTTCTTCCATGATCTCTTCCCATGTCTTCGGGGATTTGTCGGCAAAGACGTCAAGCCACTCGGTAGTGGATAAACCAGTGAAAAGATACTGACCGACCTTTTCATAGTCAAAATCAGGAGACTCCTCATAAATCCAGTTTAAGAAATCTGGGTCTTTTTGGAGCAGGTCCAGTAATTCTTCACAGGAAATCTGGTTTCCAATTTCTTCCTTGAAATTTTCCCAGGAAAGATATCGGATGTCTCTATAATAAAAGGGCATAAATGACTCTCCTTTCAAAAACCAAACCAACCCGCCAGGGCATTTTTCGCTTTCTGGGTCGTTTCATTCCACTTCTTCTTCGCGACGCTCATTACACTGCGGGCGGTGGAAACAAGGCTACGGTGTGTTGCTGATTTTGCCGCTTTGATTTTTTGGACGATAGGCAAAACTATCGGGGCGGTCTTTTCGGCCAACTGCTCAGAGAATTCTTTGAGATACGGGTTTTTACCGACAATCATTGCGGCAATAATTCCGAAAGAGAATCGTAAAGTACCTGGTGTAAACCCAAAGGAAAGCAGAAGCGTTTCAATCCCAACACCTGCCCAAGATGCGCAGTACTTGATACCCTCTTTAATTGCCTGCTCATATCCTGCCGCGAGACTGCTCGAATCATATCGTTTGGCCTCTTCGATTTTTTTGTGGTCTCCGTTTGCCTCGGCGATTTTGTGCTGCGCTTTTGAGGAGCAAATTATTCTTGACCCCAACGCGGCAGCCCATCCGGGCAGGGAACTCAGGACCGTTTTCCAGGAACTGCCGTAAGTCTCTTTCTTTTCCTCTGCCTTTTGGCGGGAATCGGCGTAAATCGCGGCCGCGGCGATTTCCTTGGCTTTATGCTCTTCGGGTGAAAAGTAATCCGATTCGAGCGCTTTTTGAATCGTCGGGGAACTTACGGATGAATCGGCTTTTGCCGCCTCCTGTGCCGCCAGACCCCTCTGGAAAAAAGCCGTCTGGTGGATCGCCTCGAGGTCCTCCGAAAGCTGCGTCCGCAGGTCGGCTTGAACGGGTTCTTCCGAAATGTTCAGCTTTTCACCGGCCAATTCTTCCAGGCTTGCCTGATGATCCCGGTGGACCAGCGTCGAGAACGCCTCCCCGACCTTTTCCAGAGGAACATTCGTTTCGGCCGCGGTTTCCTTGAGTTTCTCCTGAAGCCAGCGTTTCTCGCTGATCCCGTTTTTCTCACATTCCATGAGTTCCTTGTGGTTTGACTCCAACTTGGTGAGCGATTCGGAAATCTGCTGAAGGATTTGCCTGCTTTCTGTTGGTGAAATCCCGCAATTCAGCGTCAGTTCCTTTACGAGAAACTGGTAGACGTTCTGTTCATCTTCGGGGAGTGCGTCAAATTGGGTGAAAAATTGCTGAATGGTGTTCATGGTTCTTCGTATTGTAAAAGGTGAAAGCTGGACGATTCCTGACGGCTATTTCGAGGCGGGTCTCAATTTGAAACTTTTGAGTGTGGTTTCCATTTCCTCGTACTTCCTGCCAAGGGATTCTTTGATCGAGGGAGTCGCAGCAAGTGCGCCCATAATAACCGCGCGATTAATGAAGGACGGGGAGGTTCCTTTATTCAGGGATTCGATGAACGTGCGCTCCACGGCATCTTTTACGATTCCTTCGAGGTCCGCTCCGCAGTAACCCTCCGTTCTTTGAGCCAATTCTGAAAGAACATTTGGTTCCAGACTGTAATTTCTTTTCTTCAAGTGGATCTCCAGGATCTTTTTTCTTTCAGCCGTGTTCGGCAAAGCAACGGAAAAAATTTCATCAAATCTCCCGCGGCGGTAAAATTCCGGCGGGAGCTTGCAACTGTTTGAGGTCGCGACGACGTAAACCGGGGAATTCTTCTCCTGCATCCAGGTCAGGAAGTTCCCGAAAAGCCGGGTCGTGACTTCGTTCGCGCCGCCTTGGGCCTGCATACCGGCGAACGCTTTCTCGATTTCATCGATCCAGAGCACGCACGGCGCGATGGTCTCGGCCATGGTGATCGCTTTGCGGAAATTTTCCTCGCTTTGGCCGACGTATTTCCCTAAAAGCATTCCAATGTCCAGCTGGATCAAGGGCAAATTAAAAACGCTGGCCGTTACTTTGGCGGTCAGAGATTTTCCGCAGCCGGGCATTCCAACGATGAGAATTCCTTTCGGAATATCGACTTTTCGATCCCTCGCCTCGATCGGGTGGGCAAAAATCAGTCTTTTCTGTTCCAGGTACGCGGTCAGATTTTCCAACCCTCCAATATCATCAGGGGAAACGTTGGACTGGACCACGCGCAGGAGTTTGCTTTTGCGGATAAACTGGTCTTTTTCCCTGGTAATAATATCTTCAAGTTTGACCTTTTGGCCTTTTTTGCATTTCAAAAGACTCAAAACCTGATTGATTTCCAACTCGCTCAGCCCCTTGAGTGCCAGGGCGTTTTTTTTGAGATCGTCCTCGGATAAAGGGATTTGCTTTTTGCGGATGATCTCTTCAATGTCTTCAACGGGCGGCGGAGTAATTCGAATGACACGCGTCAGATGGGAGATTTCTTTCGGAAGAAACATTTCACTCCCAATGAGAAAAATCAGGACTTTGAATCCCTTTTGGTCCAGTCTGTACAGCATCGACCGTTCCGCAATCATTCGAATGTGGGTAACGACCTGGGGATTTCGCAGCATTTCCGTGACGTCTTTCAGAAGAAGGATCCGAAGTCCATCGGCCTCGCAGTCGTCATTATGTCCTTCAAGAAAGTGGATGAGTGAACCTTCAGGTGAATCATTTTCCCCGAAACCTTTACGAAGGAAAAATTTATTTTCAAAGTTCACCTCGCCACCGCAGCGGTACTCGTGGATTTCGGGCTTGAGATCTTGATAGTACTCTTTTAACTTTTGAATGTACTCATCGACCTCCGCGAAATCAAAGTGCTCGATCCAAAAAATTGGGATGTTGGCATCGATTTCATCGTAAAGCTCGTATAAAATTTTATTTTTGACTGCCATAGAGTTACCCTTTGAATAAAGTGAGGAGTTAGGAGTTACGCTGGCGCTTAACGTTGGTTTCAGAATGAGTTCAACCTTGAAAAGGCGCGTAATTCCGGCCTCCGGCCTCCATTACCGCCTTCCATTTCACTCCTAACTCCTAACTGGCGAAGCTAGAACCCCATCACTCCCATCCACGCGTACACGCGGTCGAGCCAGGCTTTGTAGTGTTCCGGGCCGCGGACGCCGCCGAAGCCGTGCGTCACGTTCGCGTAAATGTGGAGCTCTGCCGGGACGTTCATCGTGCGCAGTTTGTGGTAAACCGCTACGGAACCCATCGGGGAGTAGTGGTCAACATCGCCGTGAATGAGGCAAATCGGCGGGGTTTTGGCGTCGAACGCGAAGTCGCCGACCATCTTCGAGTTGTTCCCTTTGTCCGTGTTCGGTCCGCTGGCGCCGTCTTCCAGCACGTAGGCCGGGTAAACCGGGATCGCGAAGTTCACGTGGCACGGCACTTTGTCGATCTCATCGACCGGCTCGTAAGCGGGCGTCTGGCTCGACGTGGCGGTCATGAGGCACAGGTGACCACCGGCGGAGAAACCGGTACAGCCGATTTTTTCCGGGTCGATCCCCAGCTCGGCGGCTTTGGAGCGGATGATACGCACCGCACGCTGGGCGTCCTGCCAGGCCGTGACGTGCTTCGCGACGAGCTTCGGGCGCGGGATGCGGTAGCGCACGATGACGGCCGTGATGCCCTTTTCGTTATAGAAATTGGAGATTTGAATCCCTTCGTGCTGGTCGCAGCAGCCCTGGTAACCGCCGCCGGGGAAAATGATCATGCACGTGTCGGACTTTTTCTCGGCCGGGACACAGATTTCGTAGGTGGGGATCGACTGGTGCTCTTCAAAACTCGGGATTTTCCCTTCGGGCCAAAGGTTGACGCGTTCGCCGGCCAGCGCGAACGTGGTCATCGCGGCGAGAAAGAGAACGGAAAATAGTACTTTTTTCATGATTCATCCTTTAAAAAACGTGAAATGAATTGCCGTGGCGGAACCCCATGCGTGTCCATTAAGGGGACGACGACGTAAAGCCCACCTCTTTGAGGGGGTGGCGCGTTAGCGCCGGGGGGAGTTGAACAGTGAGTTCGCGTAACTCCCCCAGTCTCGCTTTGCGAGCCAGCCCCCTCAAAGATGGGGCCTTTAAATGGAGTATTATCACGCACGGGCGGAACCTCCACGGGAAACTATAGAAAAGTTTAACATAAAAGCGAGGACTTTTCAACCCCCGCCGCGTGATTTTTCTAAAATTTTCCTCACATCCCCCCTTGTTTGCCTTGCGAACGTACGGTATATTGAAATCGTTCACATAAAAGAAAAATGTTTTTTGGGCAAGGGGAATTTTTTGTGTTTTATTCCTTACACTTAACCTATGAGTTTCAGTAAACAAGTTTAAAATCAAAATGGAGTATCGTAATGAAGTATCCATTAAATACGAGATTTTATGACAGTAAGGCCCCCAGTCCAGAATGTCTCGTGTGTCATAAAGATTTGGCTAAAACCAAAACATACTGGTTTACATGGGAAGGCTTGCTGCTGAATTCTGAAGATGGAAGCGAGGTTTCAGACACCCTGCATGTTGGGATGTCCTGGAATATCGGATTTCATGGAGATGAGAATAAAAATGAATATATGTCCGTAGATATTGTAGATGATACCGAACAAAGTTGTATTGATTTTAAATTTTGTTCCATTCAGTGTATGAGGATTTGGCTCAATAACCTGTTAAACGATTGCGAAACTCTTTTTCAGGAAAAACTGGGGAAAAGCCATGAAGAAACATGTTAAGTTTTGTTTTCTAATCGCAATATGGAGCATCTGTCTGGTGCTGTTGTTATGCGCCATATACATTGGTCCCACGAAAAAAGGAGCCGACAAAATGATA
>JAFTCU010000252.1 GCA_017454585.1 Thermoguttaceae bacterium
AAGCGGAAGCGCGGCCGACCTGTTGGAAATGTAGATCGTGCAGAGATTCGCGAAATTGACCGGAATATTCGTTCCGTAAATGCTCTGGTTCAGGGCGTTCAGGTCGTGCGTGACGGTGGTCAGGGCCGGGATCGAGGCGTTTTCCAGGTACCAGATCGCGTCCACGCCGGGAGTCCCGAGCGCAGAAAAGGCGAGCTGACGCTGGAACGTTCCCTGCGTCCGGGTGGAAGTACTCGTTCCGGAGTCGAGCCAGTTCCAGCCGATCTCTGAAGTGATGCGGGTTTCAAGAGTCATAATTAATTAAGGATCCAGTAAAAAAGTTTCAGAGTGACTTTCCAGTGGTTTGTGTCGATGCAGTCCTGCGTGTTGGATTCGACTACAAAATGTTTTTCAGGGCAGAAAATGATTTCCGCCTCATCCTGGATGACGTTCGCCGCCGGAAGCGTTTGGACGTGAAACTCCACCGTGGCTTTCCACGTGCGGATCTTCGGGCCGGACTTGGTCAGAGTACCGACGGTCGTTTCGGTCGGGTGAATGATCCCGTACGGAAGCGAGTCGCAGACGCTCCGTTCCGTGGAAATATTTTCCAGCGGGATGATGGTCGCAAAGCCGTCAGCGTCGCGCCAGGCTTCGCGGATTTTATGAGCAAGGTTCATGGTTTGCTTCCTGGTTGGTTTCTGGTTGGTGACTACTTTTTGGCGGAGCCGAAACGTACGCACACGGCCCGGGAAATCTCACTCCAGTCTTTACCGGGGTGGAATTCCTGAACGGTGAAAATGCGTTCGTCGGGCGTGACGAGGCGGTCGTGACGGGTGAGGCAGACGCGCGGGTCAGCGAAGTGGATCTCCACGCGGGAATCAGTCCCCGGGGGGAGAATTTTGGCCGGGACTCCCGGAACGAGCAGGTGGTACGTGGGGGTTGGGACCGCGTACTCGTCGAGCGTCCAGACGGGTCGAAAAACGTCCACCGTTTCGCGCAGGTCGAAGTACTGCATCAGGTTCACGGCCGTGCATTTCCACTGGCCGCAGCGGTCGAGGTCCTGCACTTGGGTGACGGTCCAGCGCTCGTTTTTTCCCGTCTCGACCCAGTCGCCCGGGAATGGAATTTCGTCGGGGAGTTCCGACTTGGGAAACCGCCAGACCACGGTGCATTTTTCGATCCGCGTGCCGGATGGGGAGGCCGATTGGGAACTGACCCGCAGAGCGTGGGGAATTTCCGTGGAACTGCTTGCTCGCGCGTTGAACCAGGTCAAAGCGACGGTTTGGTCAAAAATGGTGAATGAGTCTTGCATAATTTCTGGGCTAAAAAATTAACTTCCCGCGGTGGTCCGGATCTCCACGGGATCATTGGCGACGAGCTGCGCGCTGCACCAATCAACGGTGGCTTGGAGCCGCGCCAGGTAGGACTCCCACGAGACGGATTGATCTTCGATCGTGTACGACGGTTTTGGGTTTTTCGTCAACTCGGCGATCATCGCGAGCGTCTGGGAACGAATGGTTTCGATTTGCTGAGTGTAGGTCATTTTTTTTCAGAAAATATGGGGGTTTTCAGGCGCTCAGTGGGTCAAAATCACGAATTTGATCCGGGCGGGCATTCTTCCGGCTTCGCTGAGCTGGATGGTGCAGTCGATGCAGTAAAGCCGGCGCGGCTCGGTAAAAAGCGGGTTTTGCGAAACGTCGGGCACCAGCCGGAAATTGTAGCCGAGCGCGTCCGCGTCCCACGAACTGTCGATCTGGAGCGAGTCAAAAAAGACGGAATCCAGATCGAGCGGAACGTTCTGGTGGCCTTCAACTGGCATGGAACGGTCGGGGAAAACCGGGTCGATGAGCGAAGCGCTGTAGGAGCCGGAAAGAACGTCCTTCCTTTTCAGTACTTCGGAGTAGTCCCCCACCACGCGGGCCAGAAGAACGACCGAGGCGTTGGTGAAGGCGGTTCCGTAAAAGGTTTTGGCGTGCATTGGAATTGGGGGGTTAAAGGAAAAACGAAAAATGAAGGCGAAGAAAGAGGAGAAAGTTTTAGACTTTCCCCTCTTCTTCTTCGACCTTATTCCCGGATCTGCGCCTTCACCGCGGTCGGAGCATGGATTTGCCCGTTGGGAACGAGGATCAGGCGTTTATCGAGAGGGATCACGTACGGGGGACTGTATTTCCAGCCGAGGAGCAGGCGGAAAAAGTCGAAAAAACCGCCCGGACGCGGGGAAACGGAGGGTTCTGTCATGGGCCGGAAACTCCTGTAACGGGTTCAGCCTCCGACGAGACGGCAAGCGTTCGGACCGCGTGCTGCGTCGTTCCGTCGGTCCGGTAAATGGTCCAGTCCGTGCCGTTGACGGCGCTTTGGAGCTGGGCCAGGATCACCGTGCAGAGCGAATAAAGCGGCGCAGTGTTTTCCACGTTTGAAATGTCGAAACCCAAAACGGCAGAAGCGATAGAGCTGGTATTTAGCGTCTTGAGGTCGTCGTACTGGCTGGTGAGCGTCATCGCGCTCCCCTCCGCTGCCGGCTGGGCCGGAATCAGGTCCGTTTTGGCCTGGATCGCGTCGCAGACGGAATCGACCGTCGAAAGGGCGGAAGCCATCGCCAGGCCGTTCTGGATCGCCGAGACGGAAGTGGTCGAAACGTTTACGGGGGCGGAAAGCGTGCGGGAGTTTGCCGCCCAAACGCTCGAAACGATCGCGGAGATCGAGTTGGACGCGATTTCCGGAGGAGCGGAAAGTGTACGAGAATCCGCAGACCAAACGTCCGAAGCGGCCGGCGAGGCGATCGAGGAGACCGACGCGGACGAAACGGAAACCGGGTCGGAAAGCGTTCGGGTGGCGGCGGACCAGACGCTGGCGGGGATCCCCGAAACGTCGGCTTTGTACGCGCTCGCATCGTGAAAAACGAACTGGAGCGGCGGAATGACGACCGACGTGGTCGAACTGGCGACGGAAAGCGTCACGAGGTTTGCGTTCGTCTCGGTCGCGGTCAAAACCAGCGCGTAAACGCCGGCTCCTAGTTCGGATGGGGAGTTGGTCGCCGTCACGAAAGCCCCTCCGTTGAGGGAGAGCGAGCAGGTATGATTCGCTGAATCACCTGTACAAAGTTCACCCGTCAGGGAATTCCAGGCCGTGTAGGTGATGGTTGTTGAAGTATTCTTGAGCATAATTAAATTTGGGAAGTTTCAAATTATGAAGTCCGGAGGGTTTCCTCACCCGGTACAGCAGACGACGCAGCGCGGATCCAGAACGGCCGGGACGCCGCGTTCGCTCGCCTTGTAACGCACCAGAATGTCCTGAGAAAAACTCGCTTCGCCGGTGGTCGAGGAGCGGGAAACGGTCAGACCCCAGTTTTCGATGTACGCGAAAGCGCGTTTGAAATCGCCGATGAACCAGTAATTCGCAGCATTCGCGGCCGAAACACCACTTGCAATCAAACGGCGGTAGGCGTAGGCGCTGCTCTGAACGTCGTACGTTCCGAGAATATTCGGAATGGTCGCCTGCGAGTTCCCGGACCCGATCGCGGTCGTGTACGTGACGCTTCCCGGGTAGAATATCTGCGCGGCGGCGAACCGCTTGCCCGGCATAATGAGGACCGTGTTCGGGTTCATCAGGATCGGGTCGTTCGTCACGTCGTCGCACATCGCGGCGAAAAGCTGCTCCGCGGCGTCCACGTCGGTCCAATCGACCAGCTCGTTCCCGGTCAGTTTGTTGGTCCACGGGCCGGAATCGGCTGCGGTGTAGTACGTATTGTACGACGTGCCGTTTTTCGAGTACGTGTTGCTAAGGCCAAGGATCACATCGAGGATCCGTTTTTCACGGTCCGCGCCGAGGATCTCACCGACTTCCGACGCACGTTTGAGCACCAGGCCGGTCTGGTCGAAGAAAATCGCTTCCCGGGTCACCGGAACGATGAGGCCGTGCTTCGTGGTCTCCGGCGTGTCGATGTACTCCTCGCCGAAACCCGCGTTCGGGTACTTCATTCCTTCGGCGACTTCCATGGATTCGCCGGCGGCGATGCGGGTCACGCCCGGGATCCGTTCACGGGAAAGGCGGGACGGAAGGATGCTCACGAGTTTCGAGGCTTTGAACGCTTCCTGCTCGTACGACTCGCGGATCTTGGAGCCGACGATCCGGCCGGTAATATTCAGGAAGGCGGTGGAATCGACGCCGTCGCTTTCGGTCAGGGCCGTTCCGTTGCACGGGTCGAAGGTCCGGACCCATTCCAGCCCGTCCGGGACGAGCGCCTCGGCCAGGTCGCGCAGGGAGAAATCTTCGGGCAAAAGCTGGCGGGACTCGATCGCTTCGGTCAGGTGGGTGGTCGTTTTCTGCAAGCCATCCAAATCGACGCGGCGTTTCAATTCACGGTAATTAATGGTTTTCATTTAGTGGTTCCTGATTGATGAAGGAAAAGGAAACAGAATGAAT
>JAFTCU010000253.1 GCA_017454585.1 Thermoguttaceae bacterium
AAACTGGCAAAAAAATACCACCCGGATCTTCACCCTGATGATAAAAACGCAAAAGAAAAATTTCAGGAGGTCCAACAGGCGTTTGACGTCCTGAACGACGACAAAAAACGCAAAATGTACGACCAGTTCGGGCCCGATTTCGAAAATATGCAGAACGGCGGGTTCCAGGGGGGAGCCGGCGGGTTCAATGGTTTCGGTGGTGGCCCCGGCGGCGCCCAGTGGGAGTTCAACATGGACGACCTGTTCGGTGGCGCGGGAGGAGCCGGAGGGTTCGACCCGAGCAGTTTCTTCGGCGGCTTCGGCCGCCGCGGAAGTACTGGACGGCGCAGACGCGCGCCCGTCAAGGGGCAGGACCTCCAGCACCCGATCAACGTTTCGTTCGAGGACTCCGTCCTTGGCGGTGAGGTGGAAGTCCGTATTCAATCCGGTTCCGGCGAGGTCAAAACCGTTACTGCCAAAATTCCCGCGGGAATCGAAACCGGTAAGAAACTGCGACTCAGTGGTCTGGGTGAACGCTCCCCAAACGGTGGGCCGGCCGGCGACCTGGTCCTTAACGTGACGGTCCTCCCACACCCGGTTTTCACACGGCAGGGGAAAGACCTTCTGCTCAAGCTCCCCGTTACCATTTCAGAAGCGACGCTCGGCGCAAAAGTTTCGATCTCCACGCCGAAAGGCGAGGGGATCCTGAATATTCCGGCCGGGACATCGAGCGGCAAGAAACTCCGGGTCAAAGGCGCTGGAATTCAATATAAAAGCGTCCCGGGAGACCTGCTCGTCGAAATCATGATCAACGTTCCGCAGTCCGTCAGCCCGGAAGAAGCCGAGGTTTTACGGGGCCTTGACAAAAAATACTCGGGCAATTTACGTTCAGGAATTAAGTGGTGAAAGAGTCCTTTTCCATCAAAACGACCGCAGGTTTCAAAGCCGTTTTCGACGCGAAATGTTCCGCCAGCGACGGCCTGCTGATCGTTTTCGCTCTGCCGAACGGCCGCCAGACGTCGCGGCTTGGGCTTTCGGTCTCGAAACGTTACGGCGGAGCGGTGGAACGGGTACGCTGGAAACGGCTTGTGCGTGAGGCGTTTCGCCAGGTCGTCCCCCAGCTTGAACAGACCGGTATGCCGCCGATGGATTTCGTCGTCGTTCCGGGAAAAGCGCGGAGGTCGGACTACGGCCCCGATTTCCGGAAATCGGTCGGGAAACTGTTCATCATCGCCGCCCGAAAAACCAATTTATCTCCGGGAGATTCCGTATGACCATCCTCCGTTTCATCTGGCACATTCCGCGCAATGTGGCGATCCTGCTGGTCCGCATTTACCAGCACACTTTGCACTACGTGATTGGCCTCCAGTGCCGTTTCCACCCTACCTGCAGCCAGTACTACATTCTGGCCGTGCAAAAGTACGGCTTCGTGTATGGAACGCTGAAAGGGATTTGGCGGATCCTCCGCTGTAACCCTTTCTGCAAGGGGGGAGAAGATTATCCGTGATCATTTTTTCGAGCGGGGACAAACAGTCATGAAATCTATTTACACCACACTCGCGTCGCGTCTGGAGGCGTTTCAGAAGGCCGATTTGTACCCGGTCATTTCGTCAGAATTTTGCGCGGAACGAGACCCGTTTGAGATTTTCTGCGCGGTGGCAAAAGGCGGGGCGAAAGTCGTGCAGATCCGTGAGAAAAACTGGAACAAAGGCGCGATCCACCGTCTGGCGTGCCGGTGCCGTGAGGTCGCGAATTCTTTCGGAGTGCTGATCATCATCGACGATCACGTGGACGTGGCCCTCTCCGCCCATGCGGACGGCGTACATCTTGGTCAGGAGGACCTGCCCGTTCGTGAGGTGCGGCGCATTGCTCCCGAGCTGCTCATCGGAAGCTCGACCCACAATCTGCCGGAAATCGAAGACGCGCAGCGGGCCGGAACCGGTTACTTGAACATCGGGCCGATTTTTGCCACGCAAACCAAAACGGTCGGAATGCCGCCGCTGGGGACGGACTTTCTGAAAGAATTAATACCACACGTCACCGTTCCGTTTTCCGTCATGGGAGGTATCAAGGCCCGGCACATCGCGGAACTTTCGTCTTTGGGCGCGCGCCACATCGCGATGGTGACGGAGATCACGCAAGCCCCCGACCCTGCGGAAAAGGTGCGAGAGTTGAGAAAACTCTTCGTTCATTAGTTTCACGGCATGTTGATCCGGCGCGTAATTCCGGCCTCCGGACTCCATTACCGCATCCCATCACTTCTTGCTCTTCAGCCATTCCGTCAGCACCCACCCGACCCGTGCGGCGGTCAGCGGCGAGCATTTGTCCGGCGTGTCCTCGTGTGTATGCCACGGCTTGTAATCCAGATCAATTAAATCCATGCACGGAATGTTCCCGAATTGGGTCAAGTAAATATGATCGTCATTGATGAGTGATCCCACGCGCGGCACGAACTCACGGACACCCAGCTTCTGTGCCGTGCTCCAGATTTCCATCTGTGTACGGCGTGACGGCGCATTCTGGAAACTGAACATTTCTTTCTCGAAAACAGCGTTTTTCTGAGTTACCATATCAAGCAGAACGCCATCGGTGTAAAACCAGCCGCGCTTTTGAGGCGGATTGGCCGCGTACTGCCGGGCAAAAAACTCCGACCCCCAGCAGAACCTTTCCCCCGGAAGCAACTCGTGGGAAGGCCGAAACATAAATTCCTCCGCATCGAGCATCACAATGTCCACGCCGTATTTCATCTGGTTATTTTCCAGGATTTCTTTGAGCGACTGCGCCAGAACCATCAGGATCGCAACTCCCCCCGCGTTATCCTCGGCTCCAACGAACGGAAGATTTCGCTTTGCCGGCGGGTTTTTCGTCGGGATCGGCAGCGTGTCATAATGGGCGCAAAACAGGATCCTCTCTTTGCGTTCAGGCTTCCAGCGAAAAATCAGGTTGATGCCCAACACTTTTTTATCCAGTTCACCCGGATACGGGAACCGAAATGCCTGCCGTTCCACCGCGTCGCAGTACTTTGAAAAATGCTCAATGAGATATTCCTGCTGACGCTTCATCCCTTCCGACCCCGTCGGACGCGGACCGATGGCACAGAGTTCCGTCAAATATTGATGCGCAAGCTGACCGTCAAACGGGATTTCTTCAAGTTTCCGTTCCGCCGGCGGGAGCGCCTGGATACTGGCTGCGATAAACAGAAAAACTGGGAGGAAAAAAGGATTCAATTTCATGGTCTTCATCTCCAAAGAAACCCTCATTGACTGAAATGCTCCAGCGTCGCGCGGGCGATCGCCTCGTTCGCTTCCCGCGTGCTGGACCCGTGATGCGCCGTGAAAAAAGTGTTTTGCAGAAGACGCAAATCCCGGGCCGGGTCCTGCGGTGTGTATGGCTCCGTCTCAAAAACGTCCAGTGCAGCAAAAGCGGACGGGTTCGCCGTCAGGAAATCAAACAGCGCATTCTCATCGACCAATGCGCCTCGGGCCGTATTCACAAAAAGAACATCCGGCCGCATGAGCGCGAAACGGGACGCATCAAAAAAATGAAACGTTTCCGGCGTCGAGGCCAGAAGAACACATACCGCATCTGCCTCATGAAGTACCGGCTCCAGTTTGATCGTAAACCGTTCAACACCGTATCGCTTAAGGACTTCAGGATCGGGTTCATGACGTGCGAACGCCGTGACACGCATCCCGAAACCAAAATGGGCGATTCTGGCCGTCTCGCGGGCGATCCCGCCAAAACCCACCAAAAGAAGGTGTTTTCCAAAAAGTTCCATCCCCGTCTGAGGGGCAAACGAACCATCACGCACGGAAGCGTTTGCACTTCCCAGCCGTTTGGCGGCTGCGCCTAAAAGCCAGAACGTATGTTCTGCAACGGAACGATTCAAAACCCCCGGTGTATTCGCGAGCCGAACGTTCCACTTGCGTGCAAATTCCCGGTTTACCGAGTCCATCCCAACGCCAAACCGGCATAAAAGAGCGGATTCCTCACCTCGAACAGATGCGTTTTCACCCAGCGCCCGATAAACGGCCTCTGAGTAACGAACCATTCCCACGATGGCATGGGAAGCGCGTGTTTGGTGAATCACATCAAGAAAAGACTTCTCATCCGGTTCTACGGGAAGAATTTCCTGACCGGATGCGCGGTAAACGGCCGAAGCTTTGCGGAATTCGGGAAGGGTGATGAGGATCATCAGACTATTTAATCATAAAAAACGAATAATGGAAAGAACGTTTTATTCTCCCCACTATTCGTTATTCGTCATCGATTATTCATTCCGGATTCACTCTTGCGTCCTGGACTCTTCAGCCTCATTAAGAAGAGCTTCCAACGGACTATCCTTCAGAAGAGCAAAATCTTCCTCTTCATCCGGGGCCAAAGAATCAAGCGAAGTGAAATCATCAAGGTCATGCTCGCAGCCGACCTGCGCACATTCCGCTTCCTGGTAGGCACGGAAACCCGTACCGGCCGGAATCAGGTGACCCAAAATCACGTTTTCTTTCAGACCGATCAAGTGGTCCGTTTTGCCGGCCAAAGCCGCTTCCGTGAGCACTCGCGTCGTTTCCTGGAAGGACGCCGCCGAGATGAAGCTGGAACTCTTGACTGCCGCCTTGGAAATACCGAGCAACTGCGTACTTCCCTTTGCGGGGGTCGGCGCAACTCCTGCTGCCGGACGTTTGCCTTCGGCTTCCGCCTCGGCGTTCACAGCCGCCACGTAATTCCTCGGGACCAACTCGCCAACCGTCAGCGAAGTGTCACCGGCATCGGTAATCTTCAGACTGTTCTCAAGTTCCTTGTTCTTCTGGCGGAACTCGAATTTGTCCTTCATTTCCCCTTCCAGCATATCCGTATCGCCCGGATCTTCAACCTGGACTTTACGAAGCATCTGGGAAACGATGATTTCGATGTGCTTGTCGTTGATTGTTACATTCTGGGAACGATAAACCTTCTGAATTTCACGAGTCAGGTACTGTTGAACCGCTTCCTCACCCGAAATGCGCAGAATATCGTGCGGCACCAACGGGCCTTCAACCAGCGGTTCGCCCGCTTTCACGACATCACCCGCTCCAACCCGGAGCTGACGTCCCGGCGGAATAATGTGTTCAAAGCGTTTCGCCTCGCCATTCTCATCCTGAAGATTTTCGTTCTTAATGATGACGGTACGTTTGCCACGTTTCTTTTCCGTTTGAATTTCAACAGTACCAGAGACTTCAGCGATAACAGCCGGTTCTTTCGGTTTACGGGCTTCGAAGATTTCCGCAACACGCGGCAAACCACCTGTAATATCCTGCGTACCAGAAACTTCCCGCGGCATCTTGGCCAAAACCGTACCAGCGGAAACCCACTTTCCTTCTTCCACTTCGAGGTTGGCTTTTTCGTAAAGAGGAATCGCATCAATCGTCTTGCCGTCTTCGTCTTCCAGAATAATCGCCGGCTGCAACTCACCGCGATGCTCCATAACCGTATGACGAAGCGTTCCAGTAGCATCCCGATCGGAACGAATGGTTTCCCCTTCGATCAAGTCATCAAAGCGAACTTTCCCAGAACGCTCGGAAAGGATCGGGTTGGAGTGCGGGTCCCACTGACACAGAATCGTGTTTGAATCAACTTTCTGACCATCGGTGATCATGATTTGCGACCCAACCGGCACTTTGTAACGTTCCAATTCCCAACCGTGATTGTCCAAAATCGCCAATTCACCGTTACGGCCAATCGCGATGGTCTGCTTCTGAGAGTTGACGACTGATTTCATATTAATGAAGTGAACCGAACCGGCCTTCTTGTTACGATGTTCACGTTCTTCGAGACCACGAGCAGCAGTACCACCGATGTGGAACGTACGCATTGTCAACTGAGTACCCGGTTCACCAATAGACTGGGCAGCGATGGTTCCAACGGCCAAGCCCTGCTCGACCAGTTTTCCGGTCGAAAGGTCCATTCCGTAACACTTCGCGCAAATACCCAAAGGCGCTTCACAGGTCATCGGGCTGCGTACCATGATCTTCTCGATACCCAATTCGTCAATAGCACGCGCGGCCTCAAGCGTGATCATTTCGTTTGCCCTGACAATCGGTTTGTCCGTGTACGGGTTCACGATGTTGACACAGCTCACACGGCCTTTAATCGAGTCAACCAGGGAGACTTCGACTTTCTCGCCATTATGAATTTTACCTTTGGAAATACCATGAGTCGTGCCACAGTCCTCCATAGTCACGACCACGTTCTGGGCGACATCGGCGAGTTTACGGGTCATGTAACCAGAGTCCGCCGTCTTCAACGCGGTATCTGCCAAACCTTTACGCGCGCCGTGAGTGGAGGAAAAGTACTCCAGAACACTCAACCCTTCACGGAAGTTCGCCTTAATAGGCGTTTCAATAATCTTCCCGTTCGGTTTCGCCATCAAACCACGCATACCGGAGAGCTGACGAATCTGCTCCTTACCGCCTCGTGCGCCAGACTGGGACATCAGATAAATCGGGTTAACGTAACCTGGAGTACGATGGTCGTTTTTCAACGCTTCCATCATGGCATCCGTAATTTCCTTGTTCGCATTCGTCCACAGGTCCAACGTCTTCTCGTAACGTTCACGCTCGGTACTAACACCGTCTAAGTACGCGTTCCGATATTTCATTGCTTGCTTTTCTGTTTGGTCCAAAATCTTCTGCTTTGATTTCGGCGTGATGAGGTCATCGGTCGAAATCGAAAGACCAGACTTGGTACTCTGACGGTAACCTAGCTGTTTCATATCGTCCAGGAGGTTGATCGTCGCGCGGGTTCCAAGGAGTTCATAGCAGTCCGAAATGACTTTCTGGAGGTCCTTGCTCGTCATCAAATTGTTATAGAAGGGCATACCTTCCGGCAAATTGTCGTTGAAGAACACACGGCCGACAGTCGTTTTCAGACGATGAGGATTCTGGCGGGCTTTGACCTCGTTCTGATCCAGATTTACCAGGGTACCAGAGTCCACTTTTACGGTCTTGTAACGTTCCGGCAGACGGACATAAATCGGCGTGTGAAGCTGGACTTTGCCCAGGTCGTATGCAGTATAAACTTCTTCGATGGAACTGAAAATCATTCCCTCACCGATACGATCGGTCAGTTCGAGCGTCATATAGTAGCAGCCCATAACAACGTCCTGCGACGGCGACATAATGGGGTTTCCATTGGCCGGGGAGAAAATGTTGTTCGTACTCATCATCAGGGTATGGGCCTCAACCTGCGCCTCGATCGAAAGCGGAAGGTGAACGGCCATCTGGTCACCGTCGAAGTCCGCGTTGAAGCCTTTGCAGACCAACGGGTGCAGCTTGATAGCGTTTCCTTCGACCAAAATCGGCTCGAAAGCCTGGATACCCATTCGGTGAAGCGTCGGAGCGCGGTTCAGCATCACAGGGTGATTCCGAATGACTTCTTCCAGAATATCCCACACTTCCTCATCTTTGCGCTCAAGCATTTTCTTCGCGCTCTTAATGGTATCGGCGTGTTCCAACTCCTTCAGACGACGAATGATAAACGGCTGGAAGAGTTCCAGGGCGATTTTCTTCGGAAGACCGCACTGGTGCAGACGGAGCGTCGGCCCCACCACGATCACTGAACGGGCGGAATAGTCCACACGTTTTCCAAGGAGGTTTTCACGGAAACGCCCCTGCTTGCCTTTGATCATATCGGTCAGGGATTTCAAGGCGCGGTTGCTGCTTCCCTGAACCGGACGTTTGCAACGCCCGTTATCGAACAGCGCATCCACGGACTGCTGAAGCATACGCTTCTCGTTACGGATAATGACTTCCGGTGCGTTCAGGTCTTTCAGCTTCTTCAGGCGGTTATTACGGTTGATGATGCGACGGTAGAGGTCATTCAGGTCGCTCGTCGCGAAGTTACCGCTTTCGAGCATAACCAGTGGGCGAAGGTCTGGCGGAATAACGGGAATGACGTCCAGAACCATGCACTCGGGATCATTCCCGGAATGGATGATGTCTTCCACGATCTTCAAGCGATTGATCAGTTCCTTGCGGCTCTGCTTGGAAGAGGTCTGCTTCAGTTCATCCCGCAGTTCAACAGCCAAATCCGGAAGGTTCATATCTCTGATAAGAGAACGAATCGCTTCGGCACCCATTTCAGCGACGAATCCGTCTTTGCCGTACGTCGAAACGTTATCACGGTAATCCGCTTCGGAAAGAAGCTGGTGCTTTTTCAGCGGCGTATCTTTCGGATCGATCACAACGTAGTCCTGGAAATAAATGACCTTTTCCAAGTTGGTCATTTTCATATCCAGCAGATTGCCCAGTCGGCTCGGCATACACTTGAAGAACCAGATGTGCACGACCGGCGCGGCAAGATCAATATGTCCCATACGCTGGCGACGGACACGACTGTGACTGATTTTTACGCCGCAACGGTCACAAATCATACCTTTGTATTTCATTCCGCGGTACTTTCCGCAGGTGCATTCCCAGTCCTTTTCAGGGCCAAAAATGCGTTCGCAAAAGAGGCCGTCTCGTTCAGGACGGTACGAACGATAGTTAATGGTTTCAGGCTTTTTCACTTCGCCGTAAGACCAGCTGCGAATATCGTGCGCACGAGCCAGACTCATTTTGACGGATGTGTAATCGTTAATTCGTTCGTAGTTGCGATCACTACTCATTCACCGAATCTCCTGTGTAAAATTGAATGGATAACCGGGCCTCGAGAGGAAAAGTGGCCCGAATCCTTTGGTTTGTTTTAGGTGTTCTCTCACCTCGAAAGAAGTGAGAGATAACGAATCCACGGGAACAAACGTTCCCTGCCCGCACATTTAGTTCAAAATGTTATTTCCGCGTTCAAGCTGCATATTCAGGCCAAGACCGCGAATTTCGTTGGTCAAAACGTCAAAGCTGGCCGGGGTTCCGGCTTCCAGTCGGTTTTCACCTTTGACCATCGATTCGTAAATCTTGGTACGCCCTTCCACGTCGTCCGACTTCACCGTGAGCAGTTCCTGCAGAATGTAGGCTGCGCCGTACGCTTCCAGTGCCCATACTTCCATTTCACCGAAACGCTGACCACCGAAACGGGCTTTACCACCCAAAGGCTGCTGCGTGATCATCGAGTACGGTCCTGTGGAACGCGCGTGGACTTTATCGTCAACCAGGTGGTGCAGTTTGAGCATATAAATGTAACCGACGGTGGTTTCCTGCTCAAAGGGTTCACCTGTACGTCCATCGTAAAGCCGGGTCTTACCATTAGCCGGAAGACCTGCTTCTATACACGCCTTGTTAATATCCTCTTCACGAGCGCCATTGAACACCGGAGTAATCGAGCGGAAACCCGTCTTTGCGCCTGCCCAGCCGAGGTGCGTTTCCATGATCTGACCAACATTCATACGAGACGGCACACCCAACGGGTTCAGAAGGATCTGGATCGGAGTTCCATCATCGAGGAACGGCATATCTTCGCGCGGCATGATCTTGGAAATAACACCTTTGTTTCCGTGACGACCGGCCATTTTGTCACCAACGCTAATGACTCGTTTCGTCGCGATATAAACCTTCGCCATACGAAGAACGCCCGGACGGAGCTGTTCACCGATTTTCATCGTATTGAGCTTTTGATCCAGCGTTTCCAGAGCTTCTTCAACACGCGGGCGGTACTCAAGCAGAACAGCCATTGCTTCCTGGCGTTTTTTACCCGGCAGGGAAAGGAACTGCGTGTAATTGAAATTACGAGCTTCCGTTACGATCTGCTTGTAGGATTTACTCTCAACGATGGGATTGTCATCGCGGTCAAGCACCTGCGTACCAACCACTTCTTCAATTCTGGCAATCATATTGCCGAAGATACGGGCAACCGCCTCACTATACTTCTGTTCGGTTTCTTTGTACTGAATATCGAACATCTGGCTTTCGTGCTCGGTCAGGACGTTGCTGCGGCTGTAGTACTGCGTGTCAATGACGATACCCTCAACACCAGATGGCACTTCCAGCGAATCGTTTTTCACGTCTTCACCTGCACGACCAAAAATCGTGTGAAGGAGTCGCTCTTCCGGTGTGAGTTCTGTCTTGGATTTCGGCGTGATTTTACCAACCAGAATGTCACCGGGCTTGACGTATGTTCCAATGTGAATGATACCGTTTTCGTCCAGGTTACGGAGCTGACGGTCGGGAACGTTCGGAATATCGCGTGTGAATTCCTCACGACCGAGTTTGGTTTCGCGGATCTCCGTGTCGTATTCCTCAATGTGGATGGATGTGTAAACATCGTTCTGAACGAGTTCCTCGCTCAGGATGATAGCGTCCTCGAAGTTATATCCTTCCCAAACCATAAAGGCGACGAGCACGTTTCGGCCAAGCGCCAGATTTCCCTGATGGGTCGCGGCGCCGTCGGCGATCACATCGCCGGCTTTCACCACATCCCCCGGAACCACGATCGGTTTCTGGTTCTGGCAGGTACGTTCGTTCATACCCTTGAACTTGCGCAGGAGGTAAATATCGTCGCCAATTTCAATTCTGCGAGCATCGCAGTAGGTGACGGTTCCGCCGCGCTTCGCACGAACCAGCAGGCTGGAGTTCAATGCGCAGTTACGTTCCATACCCGTTCCAACCAGCGGTGTTTCCGTAACGAGGAGCGGCACCGCCTGACGCTGCATGTTGGAACCCATCAACGCGCGGTTAGCGTCGTCGTGTTCAAGGAATGGGATCAAACCCGCAGAAACACCAACCATCTGGCAGGCGGAAACGTCGATGTAATTCACCTTGTCTACAGAAACGACTTCGTATTCACCCTTCCGGCGAGCAATGACGTTCGGGCCCACAGCACGGTCATCACCTACGATATAGGAACCATCTTCTTTCTTCTCGATTTTAACGTCCATCGGGGCGAAAACCGCATCGCCTTCTTCGTCGGCACGCAGCCACTGGATTTTACCTGTCAGCTTGCCTTTTTCAACGACCTGGAACGGCGTGATCAGGAATCCGTACTCATCCACGCCAGCGAAAATTCCAAGGCTGGAAATCAAACCGATGTTCGTACCTTCAGGGGTTTCAATCGGGCAAATTCGTCCGTAATGGGAACTGTGCACGTCTCGAACATCAAAACCCGCGCGTTTACGGTTCAAACCGCCAGGCCCCAATGCAGACAAACGACGCTCATGCGTTAGCATGGAAAGCGGGTTGGTCTGGTCAACGACCTGGGAAAGTTCACCACGACCGAAGAAGAAATCAACAGCAGAGGAAACGCTCTTTTGATTGATCAGCGTGCGCGGTTCCATTTCGTTGATGTCTTTCACGCTCATACGTTCCAGAACGGTACGGCGGAGTTTCGCGAAACCTTTGCGAATCTCATCTGCCGCCAGTTCGTCGATCGTACGCAAACGACGGTTTCCTAAATGGTCAATATCGTCCACGTGGTAATTCTGGTCGCCAACATACAGGCCCAAAATCGCTTTGATGGCACAGATCAGGTCTTCCGGAAGGAGCGTCAAAACGTCTTCGGAAATATTCATCCCAAATTTGCGGTTCATACGGAACCGGCCGACCCGACCCAAACGGTAACGATTCACGTCGAAGAATTTCTCCTCAAAGAGTTTCTTCGCCTTGTCAAGCTGGGGCGGGTTACCCGGACGCATACGCTGGTAAATGCGCAGGAGCGCTTCCTCGTAACTCTGCGAGGGGTCATCCGCCAACGTATGCATGAACAGCGTGTTCTTGCTGTCGGGCTGCATCACTTCGACGTTTTTCAATCCGGATTTACGAATCTGCTCAGCCTGGTTGTTAGTGATTTTCTGCCCACTCTCAACAATGATTTCTCCGCAATTCGGGGAACCGACCGGATAAATCACATTATCGACGGCGATTTTGCCTTCAATGTTGGGAGATTTGCCTTTCAGTGAAACGACTTCCGTCTTGAAGAAAGCGCGCAAAATGGCCGCGGTTTCCGAGTACTTCGGATCCATCGCGCGCAAAAGCATGATCGGCGAGAATTTCGGCGTCTGGTCAATACGAACCTGAATACTTTCCTTGCGGCTGATATTAAACTCGATCCAGCTTCCGCGTTCCGGAATGATACGGCAGGAAAACGCCCGCGAGTCTCCCGATTCTTCCTGCTCCGAAACAAAGTCCACACCCGGAGAACGGTGCAGCTGGGAAACGACCACACGTTCCGCACCATTGATGATAAACTCACCACCGCCAAGCATAATCGGCAAGTCACCCAGATAAACGTCCTGCTCGATCGGCTGTTCCCGGTTCAGGCGCAGACGAATACGGAACGGACGACCATAAGTCAGGCGCAAACGACGGCATTCGTCGGGTTCAAAACGCGGTTTGTCCAGTTCGTAACTTACATACTCGAGGCTCACTTTGCCATCCTGTCCCGTAATCGGGAACGTCTCACGCAAAACGGCTTCCAGACCAATGTTTTCACGTTTTTCCGGCGGAATACGATATTCGTTGAGTTTAATTTCGTCCGGAAGATTTTCACGCTGGTCCTCTGGGTACTGGTACTGAAGAAAGCGCTCGTAGCTGACGGTCTGAATTTTCGTCAAATCCGGAACGTCAAGCGAGTCGATGTTCGTGCCAAAATGACGAACTTCCTCGGGATAAAAACGACGTGTTTGAGATGTTGCCATGAATAGTTCACCAGAAAGTTAAGCCAGGGTTTACCCTAAACTATGCAAAACGCCTTCTTTGACATTTTGCTCATTTAAACGCAAATACCGCGTTGAATCATATATGATTCACGCGGCATCCATCAAAAATCCTCTTAAAATAGACATAGTTCCTCTTCTGTTTCGTTTTTGAGTGGCTGAAGAAATAAATCGCGATTACTTTTTTCTGTCAACTCATCAAAATCACTGAATCAGTGAAGATGAACAGCATGTCTTCAAGCATTGCTGCTGACCACAAAAGGAATACGGCAAAGTTTACCATATTTTTACGATTTGTCAAGGGGATGGGTCTTGATTTTTAAAAAATTTTAAAAAATTTTAAAAGTCAAACTCTTGCCGCACATCCACAAAAAAAGGGAGACCCTCAAGCCTCCCTCTTCTTTATGCGTTAAACATAAACTCACTTGATCGTGACGGTGGCGCCAGCGGCTTCCAGGTCCTTCTTGATCTTCTCAGCGTCTTCCTTGGAAACGCCTTCCTTGACCTTGCAGGGAGCGCTTTCAACCATTTCTTTGGATTCTTTCAGTCCAAGGCCGGTCAAGGCACGGATGACCTTGATGACTTCGACTTTCTTGTCGCCGAAGCTATCCATCTGGACGGTGAACTCGGTCTGCTCGGCAGCGGCTTCAGCGGCAGCAGCCGGAGCGGCAGCCATCATGACAGCTCCACCAGCGGCAGCTTTGATGCCGTATTTTTCTTCGAGATAATCAGCGAGTTCTTTCGCCTGTTTCAGGGTAAGTTCAGCGATTTTGTCGCCAAGTTCGACGGTCAGTTCAGAGAAATCAGCCATTGTATTATCCTTTCGGTTATGATCTTCGCCGGTCGCATACAGGTTTCTGGGGCACTGTCTGTGAAAAACTCACACTTTTTCAGCTCACACCGCAGATGTTTCTCCCAAAAAGAGCTACATGCTCGCAGCAACTATATTAATCGCAGCCGGATTCCGGTCGGCCGCATGATTTTACTTAAAATTCAGACCCGAACACATATCCGGGTCCAGCTTGGATGTCATTCTGCATCTTCGCCTTCAGCTTTGGAGGCAATTTGACCGGCAACCGTGGAACCAGGACCAAGCATCGCAGCAGCGAGATTGGCGCCAGGACCAAGGATCTGACCGACCAACATAGCAAGCTGTTCGGTACGGGAGGGCCAAGTGCTGACATTTTTTACCATATCAGCTTCCATGCGGTCATTATCCATGACTCCGCACTTCACAACGAATTTATCCTTGAAACGTTTATCGTCGGCAAGACCACAGACAACTTTCGTCAGGGAAACGATATCTTCACAACCCCAGCACAGAGCAGCACTTCCGCCCAGCGTAGAGAACAAGGGTTCAAGGCTGGTACCTTTTACAGCGCGACGGGCAAGGGTGTTTTTCACGACCATGAGGCGAACACCTTTTTCTTCGAGCTCACCGCGAAGAACATTCGCTTCGTTAGCGGTCATTTTTACCATGTCAACCAGCAGAGCGTCCTGGACGCCGTTGACCTGCGAGGCGACATAATTGCTGACCAAATCTTTTACGTACTTACTCATTGTTTTTCACCATTTCCTTTACAGTTGCGCAACTCTTACTCCAGGAGACATGGTGGCACTGATGACAGTACCTTTCACGTACTGGCCTTTGGCCGTAGCCGGTTTCAGGCTCTGGACGAAATCGATAAATTTCTGGATGTTTTCGGCCAACTGCTCTTCAGTGAAGCTGAGTTTTCCAACGATGGCCATGACGTTTCCGCCCTTGTCGTTGCGGAATTCAACCTTACCAGCTTTGTACTCGTTAATGACTTTCGCAACGTCCATGGTCACGGTACCGTTACGCGGAGCCGGCATCAAACCACGAGGACCAAGGATACGGCCCAGAGGACCGACAACGCCCATCATATCCGGAGTGGCAATGCACACATCGAAATTGATGTTACCGGCTTTGATTTCAGCCTGGAGATCGGCACCGCCTACAATATCGGCACCAGCCGCACGAGCTTCATCAATTTTGTCGCCCTTCGCGAAAACCGCGACGCGGACCGTTTTGCCAATACCGTGGGGGAGTACGATAGAACCACGGACCATCTGATCGGCCTGCGCAGGGTTGATCCCCAAACGCATGGCAATTTCAACAGACTGGTCAAATTTCGTCGTGTTGAAAGACTTCAACACTTTTACCGCTTCTGCAAGCGGGAGCGCTTCGCTTGGCGCTTTTTCCGCCATTGCACGCATACGCTTTGATCGTTTAGCCATAGCTTCCGCTTCCTCTCTT